>JAZSHF010000043.1:0-12172 GCA_045533115.1 Eubacteriales bacterium | reverse complement strand
ATAAAGAAATATTAACAAGCTAAAAATTGATAAATACAGACAACAAAAATCCACCGCAATATTACGGTGGATATTCTTGTTATTCAACTGTGATAAAGCAGGCTTCGGTATTTTTGAAGGTTACCTTATATACTCCGTTTTCGGAAACAAGCTTTTCCTTTCCACAGGGGGTGGTAGCGTAAACGGTCTTTCCGTTTTCGACTGCAAAGGTTACCGTGTATTCCGCCGCAGCAGTGTCGACGGGGGAAACGAGTATAGCGCATTTGCCGTTCTTCTCAAACTCACCGATAAGAGCGTCGTTATTTACGGTCACGTTCTTGAAGCAGCAGTAATTTACGTCACCGCTTGCGCGCTCGGTCGAAATCCAATCGTAACTGAAATAGTCGCCTTCGGCAATCGAACGAACGTTAGCGTTTATCTTCTTGAGCTTTTCGTACTGCTCGGTCTTGTTGCCGTCGCTATCAAGAACGTTATGGTTCCACCAGCCTTCGGAGTAGCAAGCCCACGATACCGCCTTCGCACCGTATGCAAGTCCCGCAAACGCCTGGAAAGCAAGCTCAGCTTCGGTAACGTAATGATCGGGATCGAGGGAATTTACCTGTCCGACATAGAGGAACTTCTTGCCGTTTTCCTTGCAGTATGTAGCATTGGTATCAAGGTCGGACAAAAGACGGTCGGGGCTTGAAGCAAGATAGTAGTGGTCGAAGCTGAGGTAAGGAAGGTCGACGTACTTGCCGTAAGCGTCGATATACTCCTTGTATGTAGGAACGCCAAGCTCCTTAGCCGACTGCTCGGGGGTATTGGCAGCAACCATACCATAGGAGGGGTAGATATTAAGATAGTGGAACTTGCTCGGAGCGAGCTCCGTCATAAGAGCGATCATCTGACCGTAATATGGGAAGTCGAGACTCGACGGCTCGTCGCCCGCGTCGATACCGACGATCGCGGGATGGTCAACGAACGCGTTGATTCCGTCTATATACTTTTCTCTCTTGTTGGTTTCACACATAGTGCCTGCATTTTCACCGTTTCCGCCGAACCATCCGGGAACGATGCCCGATACTACTGCAGATACTCCGTATTTTGCGAAAAGATCGAGCATTTCTCTATCGTTATCGACGCAGAAAACGAGGTCAATTCCGCTTTCGCTGAGGTCCTTTACGCCTTCCTCGGTTCTTGCGTTTTTCTGAAAATAGTAGGTTCCGATATGGAATTTGTCAAAAAATGTGTTCATAGATTTCTCCTTAACTTTGCCGTATCGGCTTTTGTTGACTTGATTATACCACAAAAATGAGAATATGCAATACTTTTAGCAAAATAAAAAGTGCCTTTGGCACTTTTTATTTTGCTATTTTAATTTTAATATCGCCCGTGTCGGTTATTATCTCACATTTACCGCCCGTTGTTGTTGATGGAACGTTAATATCTCCCGTATCCGTTCGAACGATAAATATTTTCTCCGAAAGAAGCGTGCCTTCGACGTCTCCCGTATCGGTTCTTACGAAGATTTCAGTTGCATCCGAACGCTCAAATTCAACGTCGCCCGTACTGCACCTTATATTGAATTTCTCGGACGCGATCACGTTTTTCAGCTTTAGATCACCCGTTGACATCTCGGCTTTGAGAGTACCCGAGCAAACGACGTTTGTGAGCTTTATATCTCCCGTCGAGGTCACAATATGAATATCCCCTGTCGTTATATCTTTGACGGAAACATCACCCGTTGACGATCTTATTTTAAGGTATTCGGTGGCAGACGCGTTGAATTTCACGTCTCCCGTCGAGACCTTGATATATACTGTATAAAACGTAAACACGTCCGATATATTTACGTCGCTTGTTGATGCTTTGATATTGAGTGAGCCGTACTCACCCTCGGGAAGATATATCGTTATCTTCGCACTCTTGAAGTTTATCCCGATAAATTCCGACCAGCTAAACTTGCCTTCACGCTTTACTGTAAGAGTATTTTCCCGGATCTCAACCGTATGTTTATCGTCCTCAGGAAGATACGTCTCGACCTTGATTTTTTCGTCGGTAGATTTTACGAAGATTACGTCTGCGGTATCGGTTATGACCGATATATTATCGATGCTTTCTTCAATAACGTAGGTTTTGGATTCATATTCGACTGTCGTAAGCTTTGAAAAATCCCAGCCGTGTGCCGACATTGCTGATGTAAAAACTATGCCTCCAACAAGAATGAGAATAGTCGCAACTATCATTGCAAGCTTCATTTTCTTCATTACGCCACCTCCTTTTTAGAGAACAGACGAGCAATACGCTTGAAGCTCCAAACGGTAAGTCTTATTATCTGTTTTGACAGGGCAAGACAACCGTAGAAGGCAAAAACGGTAATACCTGCGCAGGCAAATGATGCACCGATAAGCGCGATTCCTGTTATCGTGTGAGAACTGATTATCTGAATGATTCCAATCACAAGCAAATACGGAGAACCGACGGCAAGCACGCCAAAGCACGCCCAAAGCGAGATCAATACAGCCCAAGCGGACACGTAAAGCGAAAGTCCGACGACGAACGCCGCGGAAATTAGCGGAACCCAAACGGGTATTCCGAGTATCAATAGAGCAATGACCCATCCCTTAAGACGTTTTACTGTCTTTTCTTTTGATTGCGGCTCTTCTTCAGCTGAGCTCACGGCGGATTCTGCCATTATACTCCTTGCAATTTCGTCAACATCTCCGACTGCCGCAACTGCTTCTTCTTCTGATAAGCCCTCCTCCATGCGGTCCTCGATCATTTCGCTGTAAAATATCAAACGTTCCTCGATCTCGTTTTGCGTCAGTCCGAAAAGTTTTTGATCGAGTGCGTCAAGAAACTCTGATTTAGTCATTATCTCCGTCCTCCTTTGCGACAAAATTGTATATAGAAACTATCTCTTTCCATTCTGCTTTGAATTCTTCTATTCTTCTCCGCCCGATGCCTGTTATATGGTAATATTTACGCAACCGTCCTCCGTGCTCGACCGTCCTTACCGTCAGCATATTTGCTCCTTCAAGGCGTTTAAGAATCGTATATAGGGTTGATTCCGAAAGCTCGATATAGGGCTTCATATCCTTTATAATTTTGTACCCGTATGAATCCTCATTCTTTATCGCTGCAAGCACGCACACGTCAAGCAGTCCTCTTTTCAACTGAATATCCATATCATACCTCCCTTTGCATAATACATCATATCACGAGGTATTGTCTTTGTCAATAGGAAATTAAATTTTTATTGAGATTTTTATCTTTTTGTATTATAATGGTGTAAACATCTATATTGGAGAAATAATATGAAGCTACCCGAAGCGTTTGAAAAACGAATGAAAGCGATGCTCGGCGACGAATTTGAAGCATTTATTGATTCCTACGACCGTGAGACCACGCCGTCGCTGCGACTTAACACCCAAAAAAACAAGAATATCTCCCCTGCTCTTCTTCCGCTTTTGACCTGCATTGGCGAGAAGGTAACGTGGGCGGAAAACGGATACTACTATCAGCCGACTGACGATATGCGCCCCGGCAAGCATCCGTATCACGAGGCGGGCGCGTACTACATTCAGGAAGCAAGCGCTATGCTCCCCGCTTCCCTTTTCCCGCCGATTGAGGGCGATAGGATCCTTGATCTTTGTGCCGCGCCGGGCGGAAAAACCTCTCAGCTTGCCACATCGCTTAACGGCACGGGGCTTCTCGTTTCAAATGAAATTCACCCGCAAAGAGCAGCGATTCTTTCGCAGAATATTGAGCGAATGGGCATTCGTAACGCCGTCGTTACAAACCACGCTCCAAACGAGCTTGTTCCATTTTTTCCCTGCTTTTTTGACAAAATAGTCGTTGACGCGCCCTGCTCGGGCGAGGGAATGTTCCGTAAAGAGGAGCAAGCGCTTACTATGTGGAGTCAGGAGAACGTCGACCTCTGTGCCAAGCGGCAAAGGGACATTCTCGAATCCGCCGCGCAGATGCTCAAGCCCGACGGATATCTGACGTATTCGACCTGCACCTTTGCGCCCGAGGAAAACGAGGGTGTTATTCTGCATTTCATTAGCACACACCCCGAATTTGAGGTCGTCGATCCAAAAAACCCGATGGTGCTTGACTGTATAGAAAAGGGACTAATAGATAGAGGAGAGCCCGATTGGGTTGACGGCGGTGAGTATGCCGAGCAAATAAAAAGAACGCTTCGAATCTTCCCGCATCACGCAAACGGCGAAGGACACTTTGCCGCACTTCTTCACAAGTCGGAGGGCGCGCCGACCGTTAGCATAAAAGAGCGCAAAAACGACAAGAAGAAGCAAAAAGAAAGGAACAGCGGACGCAGACAAACGACGCCGGAAAGCGCCTACAATCTTTTCTCGGAGTTTATCAATGACGTGACCGACGAGACGATAGACGGTGTTCCCTGCCTTTTTGGAGAACAGCTTTACCTCTGCCCAAAGGAGTTTCCCTCTCCTCATAGCGGCTTGAGGACTCTCCGTCACGGCTTGCATCTCGGAACTGTTGTAAACGGCAACCGCTTTGAGCCGTCACACGCGCTCGCATTAGCACTTGATATCACGAGGCTAAAAAAGTCATTTCCCGTCGACCTTGATTCCTCTTGGTCTTACCTGCGAGGAAACGTTCTTCCCTGCGGAAACGAAAATGGCTGGCACGTTATAACTCTCGGCTCATTCCCTCTCGGATGGGGCAAGGCAAGCGGCGCAATGATGAAAAACCACTATCCCAAGGGGTTAAGAAAACAGTAAAAAGAACGCGGAAAATTCCGCGTTCTTTTTGCTTAATTATTTCTTTTTCTTAATAATGATTACAGTAACGACTGCACCGATTGCCGCTACAGCGACTACGCCAATGATTATCGGGAGAACAAGGTTATTGTTCTTGTCGTTATCCTTTTTCTTATCGACATCGGTCGTATCGGAAGGGCCCGTTACGTCGGGAACGGTCGTATCCGTGCCGTCGGTCGTTTCGTCGGGATCGGCCGTTACGGTTCCGTCCGTAGTGGTATCCTCGGGAAGCTTACCGCCCTCGGAAGCACCGCATCTGGTGCAGATATTGTTGGCATCAAAGTCGTGACCGAGCGAGCTACCTTCGGTTTCCTGACACTTCGTGCAGGTCTTGGGGTTGTCGCAGTCAGCGGGCGTCCAGTTGTGACCGATCGCCTTGATAGCAGCGCCTTCGTTTATGATCTGCTTACAGCTTGTACACTTGATCTTTCCCGTGTGTCCGTCGACGGTGCAGGTCGGAGCTTTTGCGCCCTCAATAGTGGTGTTGGTGTGGCTGCAAGTCGGCGTCGACGAGCCGGAGCCATCGCCTGTGTAGACTGTGATGCTCATTGCACGGCTCTGAGAAGCAAGTGACGAATATGTAACGGAATTAACGGGTGAGCTAAACACAAGAGTAACAACGTCGCCGTTTCTCGTTGCGGTAGCGCCAGAAGGGGCACTCAGCCATCCTTCAATATATTTGTTGACCTCTTTTATTCCCTCGCAGTTGATCTCAAGCTTGGTTATACCGGGATATTCGATAACGACCTCCGAGCCCTTGTAGAAGCGACCGGGATTGCTGTAATCCGCGATCGGGCTCGAAGCACTCGACTTATTGTTCGTAACAGTGATGCCGTTCTGCTTCCAGACCTGCTTAGAGGTAGAGAACTCGGTGCGGTTTGCGGTATCCGCAAAGCTGATGGTTGCCGAAGAACCCGAGGTGCTCGTGCTCTGTGTTGCGCCGCACACGGTACACTTGCCGCTGCTGTACTTATGTCCCGTTGCGTTTGTCTTATCGCCCGTGTAAGTATCGCCGCAGAGCGAGCAGGTGTATGTCGTAAATCCGCCGCTTATACAGTTGGGCTTGACTACGACAGAGGTGTACTTATGCGTACAAGGCGCGGGAGTCGTTCCGCCCGTGCTTCCGCTTCCGTCGGTCGTATACATACGTGCCACATAGTCGGTATCCTTATACTTCGTTGAGGTAAGGACGCTCATCGTCTGATACGTTCCATAAGTACCAATATAGCACGGCTCGCCCGAAACCTTGGTTGTAAGAGCGTTTTTCGCGCTGTCCCAGGTATATACGGAGGACGCAGTCGTACCGAAGGTGAAGTTATAATGCTGCTTGCCGTCCGATCCGGTAGCAAGAACGAGATTTATATACTGCTTTTTGTTACTGCTATCCTTGAAATAGAGGTAATAGCCACCCGTTGCGGTCTCGACGTATACGTCAACGCCCTTAGTTTGGTCGCCATCGGTTGCACCGTAGTAACCCGACATAGCGCCGGTGAAGTAGTATTCCATTCCTGCCGCATCGGAGTAGAAGCCGAGCTTGTACGCCTTGCCGGCAGCAACCGACGTTGCGTATGTGGGCTTAACCGCTTCCTTTGCGCCGCAGAGAGAGCAGGTGCCGGAAACGTAGTTATGATCCTTAGCGTTGGTATAGTTTGCCTTGTAGCTGTATCCACAGCCCGATACCTTACAGGTATAGAGAGTGTAACCTTTGGCATCGCAGGTCGC
Source organism: Eubacteriales bacterium (assembly GCA_045533115.1). Taxonomy (GTDB): domain Bacteria; phylum Bacillota; class Clostridia; order Oscillospirales; family CAG-272; genus Colimorpha_A. The sequence continues at coordinate 5,666 of JAZSHF010000043.1, read as the reverse complement.
CGCTACGACGGTAGTGCCGAAGTTGTTATGATCACACTTATTGCTGCCCTCGCCGGAAGGGGTAGACATATTTTCGGGAATATCTTCGCCGAAAAGCAGGAATGCAAGCTCGGGATAATCTACGAAAACGTTACGCGTACCGGTAATAGACTCTACCGAATCGTTACGGCCAAGCTCCCAGGTATCAACGGGGTCAGCCTCGATCCATTCAAGCATAACGTCAAGACTTTCCATTACGCCGCCCGAGCCCCAAGCATAGCTAAGATTGCCCCAACGAACGTATACGTAAAGGAAGATACGCGCAACGTCGCCGCGGAGATCGTATGTGCCGCCCGACGCATTGTTGGGATTATAGAAACCGCTGCTCTTACCGTACGCCTTGTTTCCGCGAGAGGAGTTTTCGCTAACGGAGGTAGGGCGAAGCATCATAATATCGTTTTCGCCATCGCCTTCGCCCTTACTGTTGGGCCAGGTATGCTCGCGGTTCCATGTTGCGCCTTTATCCCACGACGGGCCGATCTCCTTGCCGGAATAGAAAGAGGATATCTTTCCGCCGCTGTTCTGGCAGTCGGTGTACTTGTAAAGGTCTCTGGTTGCGTCGTAGCTGGTAATATAGCTATGTGCATCAGTCATAAGCTTCTGCAAAGCTTTGTAAAGTGCGCTGTTAGGCGCATCTGACGTTCCCGTACCGCCCGAATAAGCAGAAAGCGCATCATACGACGCATGATTGTCGTAAAACTTTTCTGCATTGGGGGACAAAAACGTTGCTACCGTACCGCGCGTACCCCAGTTGTATATGTATTTTCCGCTGTACACATACTCTACTTCTGCCGCCTCCGAATGAATCTCGAACGTCGGAAGTAAAGTTACGCACCAAACAAGTGCAAGAAGCAACGCTAAACCGCGTTTCATCAAGTTTTTCATATAACTCTCCTTGAAAGTAAGTTATTACATATCTTCTATATTTTATCTTATATCACAGATAAAATCAATAGATTTTTGAGAATATGTGTCGAAATATCTTTTTTAAGAAAAATGTAAAATACGATTGACATTTTGAAATCTGCGTGATATAATGAAAATGTAAAGCGCACTTTACTTTTTGGAGGACTTATTTTGGACAACAGAATCAGAGAATTACGCAAGGAAGGTAAGATTACGCAGGATGATCTTGCTGCCGCAGTCGGTGTGACGCGCCAGACGATTATTTCCCTTGAAAACGGTAAATACAATGCTTCGCTCCAGCTTGCTCACAGGATATCCGCGTATTTCGGACTTACCATCGAAGAAGTTTTTATTTTTGGGGAGGAATAATATATGGATTTCAAAAAGAAGCTTAAAGTCAGACTTTGGGTCGCAATTTGTTATATCGTGCTTGGAATCGCGATGACGATCGTCGCCGCCGTGAGTAAAACGGAAAATCAGTTTATTTCCGCGTTCGGGCTTGCATTGACGGTTATGGGAATTGCACGCGTAAGAAACTACTGCTTGATAACAAAGAACGAGGATACATTGAGAAAACGGGAAATAACCGAAACAGACGAAAGAAACGTGTCTATCGTTAACAAGGCAAGAAGCACCGCGTTTACGGTATATATTTTACTCGCGGGCATTTTCGTAATCGTTATGGGGCTTTTGGACAAAATGGAAATCTCCGTGTGGGTCTCGTATTCGGTCGCACTGCTCGTCCTTATTTATTGGATTTGTTATCTCATATATCAAAAGAAATCATAAAAAAGTCCCCGATCGGGGACTTTTTTAATTCGACAATATAAAGTTTTTTACTCTCGGATGGAAGCAGAGGTAGATCATCGGAAGAAGCGATATCGCGCTTCCGATCGCAAAGACGATATACAGAGGGAAAATGTCTCCGAGCACACCGTAAACGACCGTTGAAAGTGCCGATCCGCCGACGCAGGCAGACTGAACGAAGCCGAGTATCGCGCCGCGGTTATCCTCGGGAAGCGCAAGCATAAGCGAGGCGTTGAACACCGCGTTTCCCGCGCAGTTCATAAACGCTCCGAGGAAGCCGAATATGCACATCATAATGAAGCTCTCCGTCAAGAACGCGAACACCATAAACACGACCGAAAACGTAAAGCTGATCGCCATTGTCCAAAAGCGCGCCTTCGGCTTCAGCTTGATTATTCCGAGAAGAACCACACAGATGAGCGACGCGACCGTCGTTATCGACATAAGATAGCCGTACATATCCACCGAAAAGCCCTTCTGCATACAGAACGGAAGCATAAGGGAAAACGATCCTGCGGAAAGGAAATTAAGTATGATCGCGCACGGTATGAATATCTTAAGACACGGCTCAGAAAACACCGTCTTTACTGCCGCCCCCATATCGCGTAAAACTCCCTTTACCGTTACCGCCTCACCTTGACGCAGAGTTTTCGGAACGCGTATAAACAGCTCGCTGATCGCGGAGTACAGATTACTTAAACCGTTAATTATCACGATAAGCGGCACGCCGAAAAACGCGACCATTACGCCGCTGAACGCCGTACCGACGGTATTAACGAGTGAATTTGACGCAGAAAACACCGACTGACCGCGTACCATATCGTCGCGCGGAATAATATCAAGCAAAAGCGTGTTTGCGGCAGGTGAATAAAAAACGCTTCCGAATGCGGCGAGAAACGCGGCGGCAAGAACGCCGGCGATGCTCAATTTATTCGTATACGCGAAAATGCCGACCGTTATCATCACCGCGCTCTGCATAAGGTCGAGACCGACCATTACCCATTTGCGGTTAAGCTTATCTACGATGCTTCCGCAAAACGGCGAGAGGAACATCGTAACGAACATAGAGATTGCCGACATAACGCCCATAAGTGTGCTCGAGCCGGTCTGCTCATATACCCAATATCCGATAGCGACGCTGTACATCAGGTCGCCGAGGGTACTGACCGTGCTGCCCTGCAGAAGCAGTATAAAATCTTTATTCCACAGTTTTTTCATTTTGTCATCCGCCCGTATGATTTATTAACGACATTATATCACAAAAATCAAGCGTCTTGTAGATGAATTCTTCACCTCTTGACGCTTGATTTTTACCTGATGGAATTACAGCATATTTTCGTCGTAGACGGCGCGGACTCCGCCGATGAACTTCGGGCGCGTGCGCGCGGCGACGACGAGAGCTTCTCCGATATGGTCGTTAGTCAGACGGACGGGAACCGCGACCTTTTTGAGATGCATTCCGATAAGGGTAAGTCCTATATCGAGTCCTGCGTCTGCCTTTATCTCCTCGACAACCACGGGATCGGCAAACGACTTATATGCCTGCGTTGCCATTGATCCGCCCGCCTTCGGCTGAGGAATTACGTTTACCGCTTCAAGATTCGGCGCCGCTTCCCTCTCGATTACGACCGCGCGGTTAAGATGCTCACAGCACTGAAATGCGAGGTATATCCCCTTCTCCTTCGCAGCTTCGTAAAGAGCAGAAAAGACCTCTGCCGCCGCTTCGGGCGCGGAATTTGTTCCGATCCTCGAGCCGAGCATCTCGCTCGTCGAGCAACCGATTATCAGTATATTTCCTTTTTTGAGCGATGCCTTTTCTATTATCTCGGATATTGTCGAGCAGGCTTGCTCGTACAGTGTTTTACTCATAGTCGTATTTATCCTTCAAGTGTTTTGAAGCGTGATTCCGACATCACGTTCACAAAGCTCTCATCAAGCTTATTCGCTGAGCGGAATATGCCGTCGTCAAGACCTGTTATAACAGTCGGTTTACCCATTATAACGACGATCCTTACGTATTCCTTCGACGGCTTTACGCTTAATATGCGTTCCTTCTTTATACCGTAAACGCCTCCCCAGCTCATAGCCAAAAGAGGAAGCTGTTCCCATTCGATGTAATTGTCAACGCAATTTATAATAGTGCGTTTGTTTGCGCGCTTTGCCGTGAAATAGACCTCGTAATTCTTGTCACCGTCACTGAATCTAACGAGATTCATTTTTTCAAAAGTCGTCGGCACAGTCGAGCTTTTTGCGGCTTCCTTGAAAAGATCGTAGATTTTGGACATATATTTACCCCTTTTAGATCTATATAATAATTATACCAAAATTTAACAGATTTTCAATATAAAGAATGTTGTTTTAGAAATAGGACTAACCTATGGGTTATTACCAATTTGAGTAATAGAAGGTGATTCTGTTCGATTCCTCGCTTATCAGCACGTAACAAATCTCCCCGTGGTTAAATCCGCCATTCCAGTACAACTGATAGCGAGTTGCATCAATGCCGTCGGACGACCAGCCGTTTTGATTGTGCCAATCCTCATTGGAACCAACCCACACGGCATTGTGTTCTAATCGAGCTTTCCATTCTGCTATCGTTTCGGAACTTGTAGTGTAAGTCAGTTCAAACACCTCGCCGCCCTGTAAGAACTGAGGCGAATAGGAAAACGTTACGTTCTTCGCGTCCGTAGGAATAGATTTAGGAAAAACATTTTTGACCTGCTTAACATCGTCAACCTGTGCGTAAGCACGGCTGTAATAGCGAATATCGGTAATCGTGTTTGCTGAGGTCCACACCAAAAGAATCATTGCGTAAAAAAATGACGCCAGCAAAAGAACGATAGAAAGAACCGTCGTCCAAACGGTTGTTGACATTACGCCCAGCTTACCTTTTGCCGCGCAAAAAGCCACCGCTCCAAGCAAGGCCGAAGGTAAGATGAGGAAGGAAACTCCCAACCACGGCGGCTGTACGGCAGTCGAAAAAATAAGCAATGCCGCAATAAAACCTATTATCGCAAATGAACTCATGATAATCGGGTAAATAGCATGTTTTTTCATAAAATCTCTCCCCCCCTTTGCTTTATATGATTATTATAACATAAAATGTATTACTTTTCAAGGCAATATTTATCTCCGCCTTTGAAGGCAACGCAAAAAATAAAGACACCTCAATGGGTGTCTTTATTTTTTGAGTAGAGGTGCCGAAAAAGATGCATTTTCTCCAATGATGTATCGGCTGACCGCCGATATGATGTTTTCGCTTACGCTAAAAATGATGTTGCTCGCTCTGCTCGCAATGATGCGATGTTTGCCATAAATGTGGCGGAGTTCGCTCGCGAACTCTTTGCCACTACATCATTTGCGAAGCGAACATCATTAGGCGAAGCCGTCATCATTTGCCGAAGGCAAACATCATTCCAAAGAAAAAAGCAGTCTTTCGACTGCTTTTTTCTTTGGTTGCGGGGAGGGGACTTGAAAGGCCCTTCCGAAAATATAGTCCAAATCTTCGCAAAGGCACCGCTTTGCTCGATTTCTCCTTATTTTCGTGACGAAACGCAGAAAAACGATACTCAATCGTTTTTCTGCGTTTCACCCCTGACTCCGGGTAACTCGGAGTCGAGTGAGGTTCAAGCCCCCGCCCTCCACCGAAGGCGGAACCAAAAGAAAAAACCACCCGATTGGGTGGTTTTCTTTTGGTGCGTCGCACCGAAAAAGATATCACCGAATTTTTAGGAAAATCCGCTTGTGACAAGGCTTTTTCGGACTTTTTTATATTTTTTCTCGGTGCGTGTCATAGTTGATGATCTTTCTTGTCCCTTTTTATTGAGAACCGAAAAAGATATCACCTCAATCAAGTCATTTTCATTGAGGGCGTTTCTTGTCCATCATCTTCCTGGCTTTCAGTAAAATCAAGT
>JAZSHF010000030.1:0-17717 GCA_045533115.1 Eubacteriales bacterium | reverse complement strand
GTTGCGGTTGGCAAATCTTTCGATGGGCCTATAGGCCCGGCCGGTCTTATGCCCTAAGGGGGCAGTGCATGCCACCGGCACGGCCGGTGGTCATGACTCACAATAAAAGGCATCGCTTAGCGATGCCTTTTAATATTAGATTTTATGCTCTTAACGAAATACCGATTGCTTTTAGCTCAGCTACTATCTTGTCAACGCTTGCCTGTACCTCTTCCATCGAGAGCGTTCTCTCATCAGAGGAGAAGGTGAAGCGAACCGTGATACTCTTTGTTTCGCCGTTGTCATAAATGTCTGTAACTATAACGTCGGTAAGGTTTTCAAGATTAAGCTTCTTCCAAGCGCTTTCGGCGTCAGAGAAACGGTTGCTTGCACCCATTACGATCGAAAGGTCGTAATCGATTCCGGGGAACTTAGAGGGCTCCTTGTAGGAAAGGGAAGTGACTGAGGCGGTGTAAAGATCGTCAAGATCGATTTCTACGCAGGCAACTGCCGCATTCTTGTCAATCTTACCGAGAACAGTCGGATGAAGCGTATTTATAACTCCGCATTCAACGCCGTTTACGGTGATCGAAGCTGTGTTCTTAGGATGCTGATAAGCGTGTGTGGGAGCGATCTTAGCAAATGTCGGTTCACAGTGCTTGATCTCGGTGCAAAGCGTGCGGAGCATCGAGAGAGCCTTCATATAAAGCTCCTTCTCGCTTACGCGCTTGCTGTAGAGCGTGTAGCAAAGTGTACGTCTTTCGTTGCATTCGCCGTTTTCCTTAAGTCCCTTAACAACTCGAGCGATCTCGAAGATCCCAAAGGTATCGGTAAATCCCTTGTTTTCGTAAACAAAGGAAAGCAATGTCGGAACCATAGAATTTCTAATCGTGCCGTTTTCGGGTGTCGGAATATTGAGGATACGAACGTTGTTCTCAACCTCAATTCCGAGCTTCTTATACTTCTTGCCGTCACACCAAATATAAGAATGAACCTCGTGCATACCGAAGCGCTGAACGAGAATATTCTTGATCGAAGCGTCCTCGTCCTTATTCACGGAACGGCGAACGGGCTTAAGAAGGGATTTGGTTGACGAAATATCGAAGTTATCATAGCCGTAAACACGGGTGATCTCTTCTATAATGTCTGCCTTGATCGTTACGTCCTTGGTTGCGCGCCAAGAGGGAACTGTTACGGTGAATACGCCGTTACAAAGCTTGACACCAAAGCCGAGAAGTGTGAGAGTGCTGACAATGCGGTCCTCGGAAATATCAATTCCCGTATAACGGTCAACGTATTTCTTGTCAAACGAAAGCGTTATTTCAGGATACTTCTGAACGTATAAATCGGAGAGATTGGATGAAACGTAAGCACCCTCATCAATCTTAGTAAGAAGCTTGATAAATCTCTTGATCGCGGTTAGTGTAAGCTCGGGATCGAGAATCTTCTCGTATCTCATACTTGCGTCGGTACGAAGGCCGAGACGTGAACTTGACTTTCTTACACAAACGCCGTCAAAGTTAGCTGACTCAAGAACAACCGACGAGGTCTCGTCTATGATCTCGGAGTCAAGACCGCCCATGATACCCGCAATAGCGACGGGAGTGTCGTTATTGTATATCATAAGGGTGTTATCGGTTATCTCACGCTCAGCTTCGTCAAGTGTTTTGAAATTGAACGCCTCGCTCGGTGTACCGACCTTGATAGCGTCAATTTTTCTCGCGTCAAATGCGTGAGTAGGCTGACCAAGCTCGAGCATTATATAGTTCGAAAGGTCGGCAAGCAGGTTGATACCTCTCATTCCGCAGTAGAAAAGGCGGATCTGCATGGCAAGCGGGCTTCTGTTCTTTGAAATACCCGACATTTCAAGACAGGAATAACGGTAGAGAAGATCCTCTCTCGTAGTCGAAACAGGTATTATTTTATCGCCGCTATAAATTATTTCGCCGAGATCAAGGGGCCTAAGCTCCTTGCCAGTAAGCGCCGCAAATTCTCTTGCGATACCGTAATGACCCCAAAGGTCGGGACGGTTTGTAAGGGACTTGTTGTCAACCTCAAAGATTATATCGTCAATAGGATAAACGTCTTTTATGTCAGTTCCGAGAGGTGCGTCAACGTCAATAGGCATAAGTCCCGTGTGACCCTCTCCGATACCAAGCTCGTCTGCGCCGCAGCACATGCCGTATGAGTCGTATCCAGCTATAGTTGCCTTGCCGATCTCACCCGCGCAAACGCGGCCGCCTACAGTAGCAAGCGCGACCTTCTGACCGACCTCTACGTTCGGTGCACCGCAAACGATATCGAGTATTTCGGAGCCCGTGTCAACCTTAAGAAGATGGAGCTTCTTGGAGTTAGGGTGATTTTCAACCTCTTTGATCTGCGCGATAATTACCCCGCGGATATCAGAGCCCTTGTAGATAATATCCTCAACCTCTGCCGTAGAAAGAGTAAAGCGATGGATAAGCTCTTCAATATTTTCGTTTGAGAGATCAACGTATTCCTTGATCCAGTTCATTGATACAAACATCGTTCTTCCTCCTTTACTTATCGGTGAACTGCGAAAGCGCCTTTAAGCTTCCGGAATTGAGCATACGGATATCCTTGATACCGTACTTCATCATAGCAAGACGGGTAAGTCCAAGACCAAACGCAAAGCCGGTGTACTTCTCAGTATCGATTCCGCCGTAGGTAAGCACGTTTGGGTGGATCATACCGCAAGGGCAAAGCTCAAGCCAGCCTGAGTTCTTACAGGACGGACAACCCTCGCCGTGACAAATAGTACACTGAATGTCAAGCTCAAATCCCGGCTCGACAAACGGGAAGAATCCGGGGCGCAGACGAACGGTGATATCCTGCTTAAATACCTCAGAGAGCATTGTCTTCATAAAATAGATAAGGTTTGAAATCGAAATGTCCTCATCTATCATAATTCCTTCGAGCTGGAAGAATGTGTTTTCGTGGCAAGCATCGGTCGACTCGTTACGGAAGCAACGTCCGGGGAATATCGCGCGAACGGGCGCACCGTATTTTCTCATAATGTAGTTCTGTGCTGCTGAGGTGTGAGTTTTGAGAAGCTGACCGTTGTCGAGATAGTAGGTGTCCTGCATATCTCTTGCAGGGTGATGTTTCGGAATGTTCAGCGCCTCGAAGCAGTGATAATCGTCAACTATTTCGCTGTAATCCTCAACAATAAAGCCCATAGAGGAGAATATGTCCTCAACCTCACGCTGAATGAGGGTTATCGGGTGATACGAGCCGAGGCCAAGATCGGTAGGAAGCGACTCATCGTAGGATTCAGCCTCGTCGATCTTTTTCTGTTCCTCAAGACGAATAATCTCCTCGGTCTTTAATTTGAGCTGCTCCTCAACAAACTGCTTGACCTGGTTAATTACCATTCCGGCTTCCTTTTTTTGATCGTTCGGAACGTTTTTTAGGTCATTCATAAGCGATGAAACGAGACCCTTTTTGCCGGCATATTCGATACGAAGCGCATCAATATCGGCAGTCGTAGCTACCTTTGAAAGCGCTTCCTCGAATTGAGCCTTTAACGCATTAGCATTTTCAAGCATGATTTAACCTTTTCTCCGACAGAATGAATTTTATCCTAACCCTCGTCGGCAGGGAAGGATGGGCGGAAAATAAAAAACCGCCCCATAAGATCATGGGACGGGATTACCCGCGGTACCACCCAAGTTCGGAAAAATCCGCACTCCTCAGCCTTAATGCGGCGACACATTCTGCTTAACGCATAGCTTTTCGCAGAAAGGCTCCACCGCTGAAATTCGGAACTGTTAGGGTAAGACGCTCACAGCCAAGGCGTCTCTCTCTGAAACCTTAAACAACAGTACCTACTTACACGGCTTCACAGCCACAGTTATTCTACCATTTAAGATGCAATTTGTCAAGATATAATATAAAAAAACGGCGTTTTCGTTGCAAAAAACATCTTGTTATGGTATAATATGCGTAATTAGCATTTAGAGGTTGAAAAATGATTAAGAGATTTATTTCCTATTACAAGCCGCATAAGAAAATATTTATTATGGATATGATAGCATCCCTTCTGCTCTCAGTATGTTCAATGGTATATCCGCTTATCACAAATCGAATGTTAAAGAATCCGCAGATAGAGCCGCTTATCACCTGGGCGATAATTCTTGCTGCAATATATCTTATCAGATGCGCTCTTAACTATTTTGTTGCATATTACGGACACATAATGGGAGTAAAAATGCAGGCTCAAATGCGCCGCGATGTCTTTACTCATCTTGAAAAGCTACCGATAACCTATTTTGACAACAATAAGACGGGCAATATTATGTCGAGGATCGTAAACGACCTTATGGACGTTTCCGAGCTTGCACATCACGGCCCGGAAGATCTCTTCATATCTGTTATAATGCTCGTCGGATCATTCATCGTAATGGGAAGCATATATATGCCGCTAACGCTCATTATCTACGCACTTCTTCCTTTTATGTGCTTCTTTGCATATAAGTCGCAGAAATCAATGCGTGCAGCGTTTACAGAATCACGACAAGAGGTCGGCAAGATCAATGCGACGCTTGAAAACAGTATCGCCGGTATCAGAATTTCAAAGGCATATACGAATTCGTCCTATGAATTCGATAGATTTGAAAATGACAACAAGGGCTTCGTTCGCGCAAGAAAGCGTGCGTATAAAGCGATGGGTATTTTCCATTCGGGAATGACTCTCTGTATGGACGTTCTAAGAATTGCTATGTATCTTGCGGGCGGCATCTTCGTTGCCTTGGGCAAAATTGACATTATTGTATTCACGACTTTCTCCCTTTACATAACTCTCTTTATGTCGCCAATAGAAAAGCTTGTCGGTTTCATTGAGCAGTACCAGAACGGTATGACAGGCTTCAAGAGATTTATTGAGATAATTGACGAAAAGCCCGAAAGTGATTCTCCCGATGCCACCGATCTCGGAAGCGTTCGCGGAGAGATTATATTTGATGACGTTACATTTGGATACAACGAATCAAAAAACGTTCTTTCAAATCTATCATTTAGGCTTGAAGAGGGCAAGACGCTTGCACTCGTCGGTCCATCTGGCGGTGGAAAAACGACGATATGCCATTTGATCCCCCGCTTCTACGAGCTTGAAAGCGGAAGAATATTTATCGACGGAAAGAACATCAATGAAGTCACTATCGAATCCCTCCGCCGAAACATCGGTATCGTTTCGCAGGACGTTTTCCTTTTTGACTCGACCATATATGAGAATATTGCATACGGCTCGCCTGACGCGACACGCGAGGATGTTGAGCGCGCGGCGCATCTTGCTAATCTCCACGAATTTGTTGAATCGCTCCCCGACGGATATGAAACGCTTGTCGGCGAGCGCGGTGTTAAGCTCTCGGGCGGTCAGAAGCAGCGAGTATCAATTGCCCGTGTGTTCTTAAAGAACCCTCCGATTCTCATTCTCGACGAGGCAACATCTGCTCTTGATAATGCAACCGAGCTTATGATCCAGCAAAGTCTTGAAGCACTTTGTGCGGGCAGAACAACGATAGTTGTTGCCCACCGTTTGACTACTATCAAAAACGCCGACGAGATCCTCGTTATAAATGATGAGGGAATAGCCGAGCGCGGCACACACGACGAGCTGCTTGATAATGATGGAATATACGCAAATCTCTGGCGTGGTATTACAAAGGTTTCATAAAAAATGACCCGACTTGATCGGGTCATTTTATATATTCGAATATGTCGCTCGGCGCTTTTATAACAGGTTTTCCGAGCGATTTGAGTTTATCTTGACTCTGATGCCCGCCTGTTATCATAAGGCATTTAGCACCGATTATTTCGGCACTCTCGGCGTCGTGCTCTGTATCACCGACGTAAATGACGCTCTCGCCGACGTGAGTATTTTTCCAATAGCGCGCTAGCTCAAGCTTTGACGTTGCATATATGTCGTTAAGACCGTATATTTCGTCGAATTTGTCGGAAATCCCGAACGAGTCTATCTGTCCTCGAAGCATATTTTCCTCGGTCATTGAGAGGATAGTTTGCTTGATTCCGAGTGCTCTCAGCTTGTCAACCGTATCGATAATCCCTGAGCGAAGTGTTGCCATCGGCATTTTACTCAAATAGATGTCAACCCATTCGTTTGCAAGCACTGAGAAGTCGTATTTTGAGAAATCAAAGCCGACGCGCTCGTAATATTCGATGATCGGAAAACCGAATACCGAATAGTATTTTTGAGCGTTTCCAATAACGGGAAGATCGTAGCGCAAAAGAAGCTCATCCGCAGATTCTATTGAAATCATAAGGTCATCAAGGATGGTGCCGTTAAAATCCCATATAACTCTGTCTATCATATCTCTTTTCTTCCGTCCATAGCATGCAGAAGCGTCATTTCGTCTGCGTAGTCAAGGTCGCCGCCGACGGGAATACCCGATGCTAACCGAGTAGTTGAAATTCCAAGCGGTTTAAGAAGCTTAGATAGATAAATTGCGGTGGTTTCGCCGTCAAGTGTGGGGTTTGTAGCGAGTATGACCTCGTTCACCTCTCCGCTATTAACACGATCAAGCAGGGAAGCGACGTTAATGTCGTCAGGACCCCTGCCGTCAATCGGCGAGATTGTACCGCCGAGAACGTGGAACAGCCCCTTGAATGAACGAACTTTTTCAATCGCCATAAGTGCCTTAACGTCCTCAACGACACAAATGATGCTCTTATCTCGCTCTATTGAGGAGCATACGGAACACAAATCGCTTGTTGACAGGTTATGACAAACCTTACATTTCTTGATTGCTCGCTTAGCTTCAAGAAGAGATGACGCAAAACGCTCAAGCTTCGAGTCGTCCATTTCCGCAACACCGAAAGCCATGCGGACAGCGCTTTTTCTTCCGACTCCGGGAAGAGCACGAAGCTGCTCGATTATGATTTCTATAGGCTCAATAAATTCTGCCATATTTATCAGAACATTCCGGGAAGGGAAACGCTGCCGGTGATCTTCGACATTTCGGCAGAATTAGTGTCCTCGACCTTCTTGATTGCCTCGTTAACTGCTGCAACGAGAACATCGGAAAGAGTTTCGATATCGTCGGGATCAACGATCTCGGGCTTGATGTCGATAGAAAGGATCTCTTTCTTACCGTTGATCTTGACGGTTACGACACCGCCGCCTGCCTTGATCTCATATTCACGCGTGTCAAGGTCTGCCTGAAGAGCGGTCATATCGTCCTGCATCTTCTGAACCTGACGCATCATACTTTGCATATTCTGCGGGCCGCCGCCCATACCCTGAGGAAGTCTTGCTTTCATGATTATATCCTTTCAAATTGTGTTTTCAGAACGAGGCAAACGGATCGTCGCTGTTCTCAACATTTTGGTCATATTCTATCTCAATTTCGTTCGGTGTAACTACGCTTATATCGCCTACAAGGTTTATTCCGGTTGCTATAAGCGCTTTTACATCGTCTTTTCCGAGAATTGTCGGCGAAAACGAATTTGAGGTTTTAATAACAATCTTTGTGCCGTCGGTATAACCCTTTGACTGCTTTAGCATTTCGGCGGCAAAGTTGTCGCTTCGCTCAACTGTTTCAATCACTTCAGCCCAGAATGAAATAACAGACAAGGGGGCTGTCGAGGCAGTTTTAATCTCTACTGTCGGTGCCTTATCCTCTAATTTCGGTTCTTGCTTTTTTTCTGTAACTGTCGGAGTGGTAAAACCGCCCGACGCGAGCTTTTCTTCAAGGGCTGCTATTCTTGAAAGAAGTGCCTCGGGAGTGACAGAAATCCTGTCATCTGTAAGTGACAACAGTGCCATTTCAGCTGTAACTCGTTTGACCGTTACGCTTCTTTGCATAGCGTTGTATGCATCAGCTAAGCTCTTAATGTGATGAAGGAGCTTTTCCTTTGTAAAACGTTCGCTAAGCTCGTTTGTTGCACCGTATTCTTCGTCTGTGAGATCAAGATAGGCTTTTGCATCCTTCGTGCTCTTGATAACGAGCATATCGCGGTAAAATTCAATCAGCTCACCAATGAATATCATAAGATCCGAGGAAGCGGAAACTATTTCACCGACGATTTCGAAGATCTTCTGAATATCCCTCTTGAGGATAGCCTTGACTGCTTCAGAGCAAACGCCGCGTCCCATAACGCCTGCGGTTTCGTTGACCAGACTAATGGTGATCGACATACCTTTGCCGGAGCAAAGCTCAAGCAAGCTGATAGCGTCGCGCATACCGCCTTGCGAGATTCTACCTATAAGCTTCGCCGCCTCGTGTGTTACAGATATGTTTTCCTTTGATGCAATATATTCAAGACGGGATGCGATATCATCTGTTGAAATGCGCTTGAAATCAAATCTCTGACATCTTGACGTGATCGTCGCAGGAAGCTTTTGAAGCTCCGTTGTTGCAAGAATAAATACAACGTGCTGCGGCGGCTCTTCAAGCGTTTTGAGCAGAGCATTAAATGCGCCCGACGAAAGCATATGAACCTCGTCGATAATATAAACTCGCTTGTTCAGTACGGCGGGAGTATAAACAACCTCCTCGCGAATATCACGAATATAGTCAACACCGTTGTTGGAAGCTGCGTCCATCTCAATTATATCGGTATCCGCTCCGCTTTCGATCAGCTTGCACGCATCGCACTGTCCGCAGGGATTACCGTCAATAGGGGAAAGACAGTTGACTGCCTTTGCAAGTATCTTCGCGCAGGTCGTTTTACCTGTACCTCTGCTGCCGCAGAAAAGGTAGGCGTGAGAGGATCTGCCGTTTGCGATCTGATATTTAAGAACGCTCGTTATATGATCCTGGCCAACAACCGATGAAAAGTCGATAGGTCGCCATTTTCTGTATAGTGTCGTATGCTCCGACATCGGCTCTCCTCCTTAATACCATAAAAGGCAGGGATACTGGGGAGACGAATGACATTGTTCAAAGCAGGCAACCTCTCACGCCCTGACCGCAGCTGCTTAATGCTGCTCGGTTCCCCGCCTGACATGGTTCGCAGTCGTCAGTCGCGAAAGACCTGCTTTGAACAACGGCATCCGTCGAATTAACCCAATGAATGCCTGCCCGTTAATATAACCATTATAGCAGATTAATCTGCTTATTTCAATAGTTTTATGGAATTTTATTGATATTTTTGCGGTATTTACCGATCATACCTTTACGTCAAAGGAATTGCCGCATCTTGGACACGCCGCACGGTGCTTCCCCTTGATTTTTTTCAGACGGAGAACCGCCTTGCATCGCGGACATTTCCTGAAAACGTGTGTTTTTCTATCCTTTATCTTTGATTTCTGAAGGGAAAAATACGATTTGATCTTCGATTCGAGCTGAATATATTTGTAGTTTTCGGTCTGTCTTTTTACAAGGTTTTTTGAAAAGGCGCGGAAAAAAATATAAATTGCAAAAATTGTTATAAGGCTTGACGTCACCAAGCTGACGACAGGCGGCACGAATATTGAAATGATCCACTGAATAACAACGAAAATTATATAGAGAATAAACAGGAACCGTCCGAATTTATCAAATCCGTTTCTTCCGTACATAAATGAAATCAGTCTGTTTCTAAAACGCATAATGTTACCCTCCGTCAACCGTTATTATAACCCTATTTTATGAACGCAAAAGCATGAATTTATATCATTTTGGTAAATATCAGGACAGCTGTTGCAATTTTTATCTATATATGATATCATCTAATTATTAAGTACGAATGGAGTAAAAATGGAACTCAAGGTAATCGCAACGGTTAAAAACGATTTTCCGACCAAATTCGGACTTCCGCGTCAAAGCGGACTGTCCGAATTTCGTTCCGAGATAATCTTTGAAAGGGAATATTCAGTTGACGAAGCCTTTCGCGGAATTGGAGAGTTTTCACATCTTATAATAATATGGGGCTTCTCTGAGGCTGAGCGAGAAAGTTGGTCACCTACGGTTCGGCCTCCTCGTCTTGGGGGGAACAAACGCGTCGGCGTCTTTGCAACACGCTCCCCGTTCCGCCCAAACCCCGTCGGCTTAACGGTTGTAAAGCTCATCTCGGTCGACAGGAAAAAGGGAAGAATCGTTTTGACCGTTTCCGGCGCCGATATGATGAGCGGAACACCAATCTACGATATAAAACCGTATCTTTCCTTTGCGGACGCCGTCCCCGATGCAATATCGGGGTTTGCGGCCGAAGTGAAGGATTATTCCCTCGAAGTGTTATTCAATGATGACTATTCGCTTGTACTCGATAGTGAACGCTTGAATTCACTTACGGAGATACTTTCGCAGGATCCGCGCCCGTCTTATCAAAAGGATCCCGATCGAATATACGGCTTTGAATACGCGGGGTATGATGTAAAATTCACTGTTAATGACAAAACGTTATTCGTTAAAGACATAACAAAAAAATCCGAAGCGTGAGCTTCGGATTTTTTCGATGCTTGGTTCTCGTAATCAGATGCGTTCCTTAACGCGAGATGCCTTACCGACTCTATCACGGAGATAGTAGAGCTTAGCACGTCTGACCTTACCGATTCTGGTAACAACAACCTTCTCAACGTTAGGAGAATGAAGGGGGAAGGTCTTTTCGACGCCAACACCGTATGCAACGCGGCGAACAGTGAAGGTCTCAGAGATACCGCCGCCGTTCTTAGCGATGACGGTTCCTTCAAAAATCTGGGTACGGGTGCGCTCACCCTCAACTATACGGCAGTAAACCTTAACGTCATTACCGATGTCGAACTGGGGAACGTCTGTCTTGAGCTGCTCATTTGTAAAAGCCTTAATAATATCCATTTTGGCTCCTCCTTATATTCAGGGTGTTCGTGCAGAGCGTCGCAGTGGACCACCCATAGTTAACAGGAGAATTATACCATACAATTTATAATAATACAATAGCAAATTCAAAGTTTACACTTTGTTTACAATATTACTTTCCGCCCGAAAAGTAGGTCGAAAGGGAAGCGGCAACGCTGTGAATAGGCATGGTCTGGAGTGTAACCTTTCCGGGACCGGTAATTACGGTATTAAAGAAGCCCTCTCCACCAAATATCTTGTTTTTAAGACCGGGAACCGACGTGATATTCATTTGACACGTGCTGTCCATCTTTGCAAGGTAGCCGGTATCAACAATGATCTGCTGACCCGGGGCGAGCTCATAATCGACTGCGTGACCGTCGATCTCGATGAATGCAATTCCGCTTCCCGAAAGCTTCTGCATAATAAAGCCTTCACCGCCGAAAAGACCCGCGCCGAATTTCTTTTGGAAATGAACCGATAGAGTAACGCCCTCCGTTGCAGCAAGAAACGCGCGCTTTTGTACGATTATGGGAAGATCGGGTGTGATCTCGAGCGCGAGGATAGAACCGGGGAAGCTCGATGCGAACGCAATCGTGCCCGCGCCGCCCTGAACCGTATATCTGTTCTGAAACATAGCTTCACCCGTGAACATTCTTCCGAATGCTTTTCCCAGACCGCCGTTTGAGGTCGTTTCCATTTTCATGTTCGGACTCATCCAGCTCATAGATCCACGCTCTGTTATCATACTTTCTCCGTTCTCAAGGGTGCATATAACAACGGGAAGCGGTGTGCCTTCAATCTTATACTTCATAATGTACTCCCAATATTTATGTTAAAATTATTTTAACATTTGACAGCTATAATGTCAATACTTAAAAAACCTATTTACAAAGCCGTCGAATAATGTTATAATATATTATCAATATGCGAAAGGATCTGTTTTTATGAAGTGTCCAATATGCGATTTTGCAGACAGTAAGGTTATCGACTCGCGTCCTACCGATAACGGCGGTATAAGACGCCGCCGCGAGTGCCTTGCCTGCAAAAACCGTTTTACAACGTACGAAACATATGAGGTTACCAATACAGCGCCCCTCGTAGTCATTAAAAAGGACAATTCGCTTCAGCTCTTTGATAGAAATAAGATATTGACCGGACTCCTTCAAGCGTGTTACAAGCGTCCTGTAACCAACGAGCAGATCAAGAAGATCGTTGACGATATTGAGGATGAGCTTAAGAATACTCTTAAAACGGAGTTCCGTACCTCAGATATAGGAAAGCTCGTTATGAAAAAACTTAAGGAGCTTGATGAGGTCTCCTACGTTCGTTTTGCGTCTGTATACCGCGAATTCAAGGACGTTGAGACATTTATGGACGAGCTTAATAATCTTAAAAGCGAAAAAAGTTAAAATAGCAAAGACCTGCATAAGCTGCAGGTCTTTTAATTTATTCGGCGCAAATGTCACAAATGATATTTACAGCCTTGATCAGAAGATCACACGGGATGTTAAGAGCGGGAAGCAAGCGAACCTTGTTCTTTGCAGTGAGGCAAAGAACTCCGCGGTTGATACATTCCTTGACAACATCGATTGCGGGCTTTTCGGTCTCGATCCCTATCATAAGACCCATTCCGCTGACAGATTTAATGCCTTTCTTGCCGTTTAGGGCTTCAAGAACAAGAGCGTGCTTTCTCTTGACTTCATTGAGAAAAGCATCGTCAATTCTAGATATGACCGAACAAGCTCCTGCCGAACAAACGGGATTTCCGCCGTAGGTGGAGCCGTGGTCCCCGAATCCGAGTACAGACTCTACCTTTTCACCGAGGATCGCGGCACCGATAGGAAGTCCACCGCCAAGTCCCTTTGCGGTCGTAACTACATCGGGCTTTATTCCATAATTCATATAGGCGTAGAATTCACCCGTTCTGCCGTTGCCTGTCTGAACCTCGTCAATTATCAGAACAACGTCCTCTTCTTTTGCAATTCTGTAAGCCTCTTCTATAAACTCTTTAGGAGTGTTGAGGACACCGCCCTCGCCCTGAATGATCTCGATCATTATTGCGGCGGCTTTCGTCGATTTAACGAGAGCGAGAAGCTCATCGTGCTTGTTTGAATCAATATGAACGAATCCCGGAGTAAGCGGTTGGAACAGCTCGTGGTAGTGTTCCTGACCTGTTGCCGAGAGCGTCGTCAGCGTTCTGCCGTGGAAGCTGTTTACGAGGGTTATGATCGTAAAGTGGTCGGCACCTTTTTTTTCCGCGGCGTATTTTCTTGCGACCTTAATCGCACATTCATTCGCTTCGGCACCCGAGTTGCTGAAGAAGACCTTTTTCATTCCCGTTTTGGTGCAGAGAATCTCCGCAAGCTTAGCACACGGCTCGGTATAATATAGGTTAGAGGTATGCTGAACCTTTGAAATCTGATCCGTGATTGCCTTTTGCCACTCATCGTCAGCGATTCCGAAGGCGGTTACACCGATGCCGGAGCCCATATCTATATATTCCTTGCCGTTTTCGTCGTAAACGAGGGAACCTTTACCGCTTACTATCTCAACGGGGAAGCGGGAATACGTTCCTGCAATATACTCTTTATCAAGTTCCTTGATTGACATATTATTCACCCATTACCATCGTTCCTGCGCCCTCGTCGGTAAGAAGCTCCATGAGAATCGCGTGAGGAATTCTACCATCCATGATAGTCACGTTCTTAACACCCGCGTTGATTGCTTCAATACAGCAGTCAACCTTCGGTATCATTCCGCCCGAAACAATTCCGCTTTCATAAAGCATCTTAGCTTCAGAAACGGTGACCTTCGGAATAAGCGTCGACGGATCGTCTTTATCGCGAAGGATGCCGGCAACGTCTGTCATCATTATTAAACGCTCTGCATTCATAGCACCTGCAATGTATGCGGCGGCAGTATCGCCGTTTATGTTGTATACGTTGCCTGAACGGTCGGATGCTACTGTCGATATTACGGGAATATAATTCTTTTCAAGAAGGTCGGTTATCGGCTGAGAACGAACCTTTGTTATTTCGCCGACAAATCCAAGACGCTCGTCCTTGATAGTCGCCTCAATAATTCCCCCGTCCATTCCCGAAAGTCCTACAGCGTGTCCGCCTTTCATTTGAAGCAGGGTAACGAGCGATTTGTTGACTTTACCTGCCAGAACCATCTGAACGATATCGACGGTCTCCTTATCGGTTACGCGAAGACCGTTGACAAACTCGGGCTGCTTGCCAAGCTTTTTCATCATATCGGAAATTTCGGGACCGCCGCCGTGTATGAGCACGACCTTGACGCCGATAAGCCAAAGAAGCGCAATGTCCTCCATTACCTGCTGCTTGAGCGATTCATCGATCATTGCATTTCCGCCGTACTTGATAACGACTGTCTTGCCGACGTATTTTCTGATATAAGGAAGCGCTTGAGTCAATACTTCGGCGCGCTGTGCATTTGAAATTTCAGTATTCATAGTTATTCCCTTAGGTACGGTAGTCACCGTTAATTTTTACGTAATCGTATGTAAGATCACAGCCCCAGGCAGTAGCCTCCGCATCTGCCTGATTAAGAGCAATCTCAATCGTGATCTCTTTTTCAAGAAGTATCTCTTTTGCCTTTTCCTCGGAGAAAGGAACGCCTGCACCGTTCTTGCAAACTGCAATTATGCCCTTGGGAGAAACGAAGCTTACGTCTACGCGGTTTACGTCTACGTCAGCACCGCTGTAGCCGATAGCACAGAGAACGCGTCCCCAGTTAGCGTCAGCACCAAACATAGCGGCTTTAAGGAGGGAAGAGCAAATAACACTCTTTGCGACCGTCTTAGCCGTAGCTATATCCTTGCCCCCCATTACGTGACATTCAAGAAGCTTGGTCGCGCCCTCGCCGTCGCCCGCTATCATCTTACAGAGGTAAATTGTGACGGAGTTAAGCGCTTTCATAAACTCGGAAAAGTCCTCTCCCTCGCTTACGATTTCTGCGTTGCCCGCCAAACCGTTTGCCATAACGGAGACCATATCGTTAGTAGAGGTGTCGCCGTCAACACTCAACATATTGAAGGTGTCGGCTATGTCGCTCTTAAGTGCTTTCGAGAGCATTTCGGCAGAGATTGCCGCATCGGTCGTGATAAACACGAGCATTGTTGCCATATTCGGGTGGATCATACCGGAGCCCTTAGCGATACCGCCGATATGACAGGTCTTTCCGCTAAGCTCAAATTCAACTGCGATCTCCTTAAGAACAGTATCGGTCGTAAGGATCGCTTCGCCGGCGTCAGCTCCGCCGTCATACGAAAGAGCAGCGGTCAGAGGAGCCATTCCGTTTGTGATCGGCTCAAGGTTAAGAGGTTGTCCGATGACGCCCGTTGAAGCTACGATCACGTCGCTTGCCTTGACGCCGGTATATTCTGCGACAAGCGCACTCATTTCCTCGGCGATCTCTATTCCGTTTGCGTTGCAGGTGTTGGCGTTGCCGCTATTGCAGATCACAGCCTGCGCCTTGCCGTCGCTTATATGATTCTTTGTTACGGTGAGAGGAGCGCCCTTAACGAGGTTGGTCGTATAAACTGCAGCCGCGTTACAAATAACGTCGCTTACGATAAGCGCAAGATCCTTTTTGGTGCGATTCTTTCGGATCCCGCAGTGTACACCCGAAGCCTTGAAGCCTTTTGAGGCGGTTACTCCGCCGGAAATAATTTTCATATTCTTTATCCTTTCAGTGAAAGTCCCGTTGTTTCGTCACAGTCGAGAACCATGTTCATATTCTGTATTGCGGCACCTGACGCGCCTTTGCCGAGATTGTCGAATCTTGATACGAGAAGAATTCGTTCATCGTTTCCGAGAACGGAAATTTCCATTCCGTCGTCGTGGTCGAATTTTGATGCCGACATAAGTCCGTCCTCAGAGGGATTCTCCGAATATCTGACGACAGGTCCGTTATAGATGCTTCTGTATAGCTCCTTGACATCATTAACATTCCCCTTAATCTGCTTTGCGAACAGGGGAACCGTGACCTCCATGCCGCAGTAGAAATCGGAAACGATAGGGGAGAAGATAGGTAAATTATTTAGTGAAGAAATAACCGACATTTCCTTCAAGTGCTTATGATTTTGGGTCAAAGCATACTGTCTCGGAGCAGAAAGGAGCGGATCGCGATTTGTGTCTTCGTAATCTGCTATCATTTTCTTTCCGCCGCCCGAATAGCCGGTTATCGAAAAGCAGGTAAGAAGCTCGTCCCTTGAAATGAGCCCTGCCTCGACAAGCGGTTGAACAAGTGCAACAAATCCGCTTGCGTGGCAGCCGGGATTTGCAATACGCTTGCTTGATTTTATCCTATCTCTGTATTTCTTTAACTCGGGCATACCGTATACCCAGTCGGAGTTTGTGCGGTGGGCGGTCGAGGTGTCGATTATGACGGGACCTCCATCTCCAATATTAGCTACCGCTTCTCTTGCCGCATCATCGGGTAAGCAAAGGAAAACAATGTCTGCCGATAGGGATATTTCTCTTTTCGCGGCAGGATCCTTACGAAGCTCGTCGGGAAGTGTAAGAAGCGTTATATCGTCTCTTTCGGACAAGCGCTCGTGAATACGAAGCCCCGTCGTTCCGGCGCTTCCGTCAATAAAAACCTTTGTCATTTATAAACCTCAATTTTTGCATATAAATGCAGACGAAATCAAATATGCATTTATTATACAACATTTATTTATGAGTGTCAAGTTGGATATATATATAAAATATAAATAAAAAGCGAAATCTTTTAGTGCATAATGGTAAAACACCGCGCGAAACGGTAATTTCGAGCGGTGTGCAAATGATGCTATGAATAAATATACCAATAATATGCATCCTATCAATACACTATTCCAAAGTCTTCCGAAAACGGATCGCGGAAGAGCTCAAGCATTGGGGGATTAAATGTAAAAAACATAAAGACGATAAGCAAAAATGTAATTATCAATATTCCGATTATCGACTCACGTTCACCGAAATTGAACTTAGTTAAAAAAATGTATGTGAAGAACGATGTAAGCGCAACGCCGCCAATGAAAAGAAGAATATCCGCAACGAAATTATTTGTGCCGATTATACCGCTGTAGGTGTAGTATCCGACGAGTACAAACAGCATTCCGATAAGCGTAGCAAAGCCCTTTGCACCGAAATATCCCTTATATTCCTTTCCAAAGGCAAAATACTCAAGACCCCCTATGATAATTGACGGCACAAGTACAAGCTTAAGATGCTCCCAAATGCTCTCATTTACAGGCGTGAAGGCGCCGACAATCGTGTTGCCGTCGAAAAAATCAAAAGCAAAGTGAAATAGTGTACCGAGTATTACTGATATTAAAAAAGAAAAAAATAACGTTTTTTCAACCTTTTTGTTATTATTCAAAATATCACCCCCACAGTAAAATATATTACCAAAGAGGTATATTTATAACAAAAAGCGGCATTTCTGCCGCCTTAAGTTAATATTATCGTCTTTTTTCCGCGATCTCGATAACAAGATCGGAAATGAACTTGTCAACGTTGACGGAACCGAGGTCGCCGTTCTTCCAGGAACGAACCGCAACAGCGTTTTCCTCCATTTCTTTGTCGCCGATTATCAGCATATAAGGAGTCTTTGAAAGCTGTGCCTGACGGATCTTGTAACCGATCTTCTCATAACGGTCGTCGACTTCTACGCGCATGCCGAGGTCTTCCATACGCTTTGCGATCTTGTTGGTGTAATCAAGATGCTCGTTTCCGATGGGAAGAAGCTTGACCTGAACGGGAGCGAGCCAGGTCGGGAATGCACCTGCATATTTTTCGATAAGGTAGGCAAGTGTTCTTTCGTAGCAACCGAGAGAGGTGCGGTGAATGATATCCGGTCTCTTCTTCTGCCCGTCGGTGTCTGTGTATTCCATACCGAACTTTTCAGCAAGAAGCATGGCTATTTGGATCGTAACGATAGTGTCTTCCT
>JAZSHF010000069.1:0-35182 GCA_045533115.1 Eubacteriales bacterium | reverse complement strand
TTCTGTCCACGGACAAACCCTACATAGCACCCCCCCACTATGACGGGGTTGTGGGGGACAAAAAGGTCCCCGCGGCTGATGTCAGCCGAGGGGATTCCTTATATTTCCGCTATTACTTCAACCTCAACGAGAACGTTATTTGGAAGCGTTTTTACTGCCACACAGGAGCGCGCGGGCTTGTTAACAAAATATCTTGCATATACCTCGTTGAATGGCGCAAAATCGCCCATATCCGAAAGAAAACAGGTAGTCTTAACGACTTTTTCAAAGGATGTGCCAGCCTCATCCAATACTGCTCCAAGATTTTTGCAGACCTGCTCGGTTTGTTCCGCAATGGATACCGCGTCAACGTTACCTGTCACGGGGTTTATCGGTATCTGTCCCGATGTGAAGACGAGATTTCCGACCTTGATCGCATGAGAATAAGGTCCTATAGCTTTAGGCGCGTTTTTCGTATAGATTTTTTCCATAATTTCCTCTCAAAATATAAAACAAAAGGAACGGCAAACCGTTCCTTTCTTCATTTTGGTCGGAGTGAGGTGATTCGAACACCCGACCTCTTGGTCCCGAACCAAGCGCTCTACCAAGCTGAGCCACACCCCGATAACGACCAACATTATAACACATTTGACTTACAATGTCAATAGAAATAAGAATAATTTTTAGTAAAAAAGCACCTGTTGTCAGGTGCTTCTTTTGTACTGTATAATCATTTAATCGGTTCGAAATCTGATGCGCCGTGCTTGCAAAGAGGGCAAATATAATCCTCGGGAAGAGTATCCCCCTCGTATATATATCCGCATATCTTGCAAACGAAGCCTTTTTTGCCGTCAGTTTCGGGCTTTGGCTTGACGTTATCCTGGTAATAGGTGTAGGTCATCGTTTCCTTATCAGAGAGGACTCTTGCCTCGGTGACGGAGCAAATAAACATTCCGTGAGTGTCGAGATCAACGTACTGCTCGACCTTGAGCGACATAAATGAGTTGATATATCTTGTAAGAAAGGGAAGTCCGTTATCCGAGCGGAGAGTTTCCCATCCGATGAACTTGTCGGTATTTCTGCCGCTTGTGAAACCGAAGTTCTCGAATACGCTAAACGGCGCCTCGGTTGTGAGGCAGTTTACGTTCATAATGCCGCTTTGCTTAATAACGTGATGTGAATAATTTTGCTTATTGATCGTTACCGCAATACGGTTTGGTGTGCTCGTTACCTGACTTACCGTATTAACGATGAGACCGTTGTCTTTTTTTCCGTCGTTGCAGGTTACAACGTAAAGACCGTATCCGATATTAAAGAGTGCGCTGAGATCGTTCTTGTTAGCTGTCGATTCCTGCATTGCAAGATAATCCTGGCAAAGCTCTGCGACGAGATTGTCGATCTGACCTTTGCTTTCGTCATTAAGCGCTGACAAAATTCTGACTGTCGTATCGGTATATGTGATGTTCTTGCACTTTTCCATCATTTCCTTCATAACCTTAGCGGCAAGAGGCGCCCAGCTTCCGTTTTCGATGAATGCAACGGTGCGGTTCTTAAATCCACGCTCGGTCAGGTGGTTGATAAATTCGCGCATAAACGGGAATATTTCGGCATTATATGTCGTAGTTGCAAGAACGAGCTTGCTGTATCTGAATGCATCTTCAACCGCTTCAGCCATATCACAGCGGGCGAGATCGTTTACAACGACCTTGGGGCAACCGCTTGCTTTGAGCTTTTCGGCAAGAAGATTGACGGCTTTCTTGGTGTTACCGTAAACCGAGGTGTAAGCGATCACAATGCCTTCCTCCTCGGGCTGATAGCTCGACCAGGTATTGTATAGTCCAAGATAATATCCGAGGTTTTCGGTAAGGATCGGGCCGTGAAGGGGACATATCTTCTCGATGTCAAGCGTTGCCGCTTTTTTTAGTAGCGCCTGAACCTGAGCGCCGTATTTTCCGACGATACCGATGTAGTAGCGTCTTGCCTCACAAGCCCAGTCCTCTTCGACGTCAAGTGCGCCGAATTTTCCGAAGCCGTCGGCAGAGAAGAGAACCTTATCGGTGCTGTCGTAGGTGACGATAACCTCGGGCCAGTGAACCATCGGGGCTGTTACGAATGTAAGTATATGCTTGCCGAGGGAGAGCGTGTCACCCTCTCCGACGACAATTCGTTTGTCGGAGAAATCGGTGCCGAAGAAATTTTGCATCATAGTAAACGCTTTTGCAGATGAAACTATTGTCGCTTCGGGATATGCCTTTGCGAAATTGAAAATATTTGCAGAGTGGTCGGGCTCCATGTGCTGAATTATGAGGTAATCTGGCTTTCTTTTGCCAAGAGCGTTTTGCAAATTATCGAGCCATTCGTGCGTGAATGAGGCGTCAACGGTATCCATAACCGCGATCTTATCGTCAAGAATGACGTATGAATTGTATGAAATACCGTTAGGAACAATATACTGTCCCTCGAAGAGATCAATCTTATGGTCGTTTACTCCAATATATTTGATGTCGTTTGTAATGTTCATAATAATTCTCCTTTAGAAACATTTTCCGTTTTTACAGTCTTCTGTATTTCCGCCGCGGTAGCAGAGCTCATTTTCGCATTGACCGTGATTAAGCATTGCGCCGATGTTGTCTACAGTTGTTGATGCGATATTTTCAAGCGCTTCCTCGGTCAGAAAAGCCTGATGCGAGGTAACGATCACGTTAGGCATAGATATCAGGCGGGCGAGGGTATCGTCCTCCAAAATGTGCCCCGAATTATCCTCGAAGAACAGGTCAGACTCTTCCTCGTAAACGTCAAGGCAGGCGGCACCGACCTTTCGGGATTTGATTCCGTTAAGAAGTGCCTCGGCATCGACAAGCGCACCGCGCGATGTGTTGAGAATAATGACGCCCTTTTTACACCTGCTTATCGCATCTCCGTCGATTATATGATAGGTATCGTCGGTAAGGGGGCAGTGAAGCGAAATAATATCGCTGTTTGCAAATAGTTCATCAAGATTAACGTATTTTACGTTCACGCCGTCGGCGATGTCGGAACTGGGAAACTTATCGTAAGCTATCACCTTCATTCCGAATCCGCGGCAGATGTTGATAAATATCCTTCCGATCTTGCCGGTTCCGATTATACCTACGGTTTTTCCATAGAGGTCAAAGCCGGTCAGACCATTCAAGCTGAAATTAAAATCCCTCGTCCTGATATACGCCTTATGAATTCTCCTGATCGAGGTCAAAAGAAGCGCCATCGTATGCTCGGCGACTGCATAGGGGGAGTATGCAGGCACGCGAACGACGTGTATACGCCCCTTTGCATATTTCATATCAACGTTGTTGAAGCCCGCACAGCGAAGTGCGATCAGCTTAACCCCCATTTCGGCAAGCTTGTCTATCACGAAAGAATTAACGGTGTCGTTTACGAAAATGCAGACACCGTCAAATCCGTTAGCAAGCTCTACCGTATCCTCGTTAAGCTTTGTTTCAAAATACTTGAATTCAAGATCATGATCTGCCGAATACTTTTCAAAGGAAATCTTGTCGTATGATTTTGTATCAAAAAATGCTATTTTCATATATTACCTTTTAAGCCGTTTTTTATATTATTGCATTTCTTTTGGTAAAATAACGCTCACTTGTTAAGGAATTCCTTAATTTTTTGCCAAACCGCTTCGTCCTGCTCGGTCATTTTGTCCCAGTCAAAGGATGCGCGGAAATGTTCTTTGTCACTCGGGGACATTTCGATTGCGTTCGGCACGGCGTTTGTGTATTCAGCAAGGAGTTTGACAGCTTCGTGCGTATAATTCGGGTTGTGCCCCTTGTCGTGTTCAAGCACGAACTCGATATTTTCCTTATGATTCAGTGCTTTGAAAAGGGGATCGTAGTGATACTTTTTACTCACGAGTTGATCGTTGTCTGAATAGATTAGAAGTGCTTTTACGTTTGAATTAAATAATGTATCAATAGCGTCGTAGCAGATAAATTCGGGATTTGAGCGTACTTCAAGTCTGATAATGTCGTTTGCGTACAAGTGCAAAAAACCTCTGAAATTCTGCTCTGTCATACGTCTTACCGAAACGAAGCCGCTTAATACGACGATTTTCTTTATATTGTCGTGTAGGGCGGGAATGTTCAGCGTAGAGAAGCCGCCCCAGCTGTGTCCGATAACGGTTATATCGTCTGTTTTTACGTTATCGTCAGAATTGAGTGCATTTATTGCGTCATTAAGATCAGAGAGGGATTGACAGAGTCCGCCCGTGTCTTCACCGTCAGACTCCATACACCCAGTATGATCGTAGGTAAACACGCGGTAGCCAAAGGAGCAGAGCTTCTCGATCTCCTTCATATAAGATCGGTGTCCGCCGCCAAATCCATGATCGAACACGATGAGATTACCGTCATCATAACCGTTATAGCTGTAAAAATATCCGACAAGACGGTTGCCCTTTGAGGATAGGAATTCATATCTATTGGCATTAAGTCCCTCGAAGTCCTTGTGGGAAAAATAGTGAGCAATTCCTATGTCGTCACATCTGACGAATAACTGTGCCTTATATACCTCTTCAATATCTTTATGAAATATCACTATATCACCGCCTCGAACAAATTATATCCTAAGAGGGAAAAAATGTCAAGAGAAAAAGCGGCATAGCCGCTTTTGTCATGGTAATTTTGTCTTTCCGTCAAGTGTCATAACGAAGCCGTTAATATCCGCTGAACAAATGTCTCCGCCGATCACCTTTGAGCGGTAGACGACGACGCTTGCATATACCGTTCCGTCGTACCCTTCGAAGTTTGTAATCTTATATGTATAACGCGTAACTTCCTTCCCCTTATATTTTCCGAGGTCAAGTCCTTGCTGCTTTTGCAGCTGATTATAACCGACGAAAACCTTGTCGAATTTATTGGGAATTGTGACTTTAACGCTTTCGATCGGCTCGTTTTCTACCTCCCAGCCGAATTGCCTAAGGAAATTCACCCTGTCATCGTTTGTTTTAACGTCATTAAAGTTGTATGAAGAAACGGGAGAATACATCAGCGACGCCGCAGTCGGCTCGTTTACCGGAATCATAGTAAGAAGTACGACAAGAGCAATAACAGACGCGCATACGACAGCGCATATCTTCAGCGTCGAGGCTTTTATTGAAAAGACAAACATAATTTCCTCCAAGTTAATACAGTTAGTAGATTATATTCAAGGAAGAAAAAAATATTCTGATTTTTTTGAAAATAGGTATTGACAATTAACAATACTTATGCTATAATATCAAACGTTGCGGGTAATCGGGTAGCGACAGTAGATGCTGGTGTGGCTCAATGGCAGAGCAGCTGATTTGTAATCAGCAGGTTGTTGGTTCGACTCCGATCACCAGCTCCAATTTGGGAGCGTTCCCGAGCGGCCAAAGGGGGCAGACTGTAAATCTGTTGTCAGTGACTTCGGTGGTCCGAATCCACCCGCTCCCACCAAAATCCTCGTAATGTATGTTACGGGGATTTTTACTTATTACCTTTTTTACTTCTTCACTTTTCATCAAATAAGTTTATACGAGGATTTATGGGAAGTAATAAGTAAAAAGTAATAGGTAAGAACTTCGGTGTCTGCTCCGCAGACGGATATAAAACCTTCGTCAAGATGGATTCGAACGATTAGAGTTATTATACTCCTTGCTTGATTTATAGTCTAATGATATAATAAAATAATGAATTAAAAGGAGCGTTGAATTTGCCACTATTACAGGATAGGGTGGAAATCATATTAACCTCAAATATAATCAAATATTATGAGGATTTGGGATATGAAATACCTCGCAGAAAAGATAGTCGCGGAAGAATGAAAGTTCCCGAGGGAACTAAACTAATAGTTCGTATTGAAGATCTACCAAAGGGCAGTGGCATTTCAATTTATATGAGCTGCGATAATTGTGGCAAAGAGTTTTATAGGGTTTGGAGAGACCATAAATTCTACAACAATCAAGTTTATTGTGCAAGCTGTTCTGGCATTTTGCACAGCGGTGAATTAGCTTATAATTGGAATCCGAAGCTAAGTGATGAAGATAGAGTTAAGGGGCGAGATTATCCTGAATATCATGATTTCATTAAACGTGTTCTAAATAGAGATAACTATACATGTAAAGTTTGCAATGATAAAAGCGGAGGTTTAGCAGTGCACCATTTAAATGGTTATAATTGGTGTATTGAAGGAAGAACGAAGGATACAAACGGAATTACTCTATGCAAAAAATGTCATAACGCATTTCATTCTGTATACGGACATGGCAGTAATACAAAAGAACAGTTCGAAGATTGGATAGGTTCGCCAATAGGCGAACTCGCCACAGGCAAACTCCCTACCGCAAGAAGAGTTATTTGTATGGACGACGGTAATATAATAGATAGCGCCCCGTTGGCTGCAAAAAGATATGGCTTAGATAGAAACTCTTTGTATAGTGTACTAAATAGAAATATGCGTTCAATTCATGGAAGTCATTTTCTATGGTTTGATGATTACTATAATATGACAAAAGAAGAAGTCTCTTTGTATTGGAGATGGGTAATAAACAAAAAATCCAAGCTCGGATAATTAGATGAAATTTTACGGCACGCGTTAGCGTGTATATCATCAAGGACGGTTTTACAGCTCTTCCATCTCACCACGCCTTTAGGCGTGTATCAATAATACTTTCGCAATGATGATATACAAGACTTCCTCTTTATGATATGCAATTCATTTCGGAATTGATGATATACACGCCTACGCCGTGATTGAGATGCGAGAATGCTAAAAGCTCTTGAATTGCTTTGTAAAATATGATATAATAATGGTTCGTAACAGCCAAAGAAAAAAGACTTGCCACAGCAAGTCTTTTTTCTTTGGTGGAATGAAGCGTTCACTTACGGGAACTTTAAGCAGCCTTCGGCTATGAAGACGCTTACGCTAATGAAGTGTGCCTGTGGCACGATAACGATAAAAAGCACCGCATTCGCGGTGCTTTTTATCATAGCCTTATAAGCTTGTCGAATGGGACTTCTATTGCTTTGCCGAGTGCGAACGAATAAATCAAAACCTTGTCGACGCTCCGACCGAGAACGGTTTTACAAGCGGCGGCATAATAAGAGAGCTGTGTTTTGTGCCTGTCAATAAGCATATTTTCAGCATCGGACAGCGTCATTTCCTTTGAAACGAAGTCGGTCTTGTAGTCAAGAAGGACCGTAGTACCGTCAAATGTTTCGTAGAGGCAGTCAATAATACCTTGAACCAGTACTTTTTCGTTCTTAAGTGCTGAAGTGTTATCTTCTGTAAAAGCAGAGGCATCAAGATGAACGTTGAAGCGAAGCTCACGGTTGATTTCCTTGGCGTTCTTGAGGGACGTGTACAAGTCGCTTTCAATAAAGCGTTTAACAGAGTTTTTGTTTACGAGTGACGCTACTGAGGGAGAGAGGAATCCGTGATCCGCCATTCGCTTTATCTCAGCGTCGATTCCGTCAGAAAGCAGCTTGTCAAAATCACAGAACTGCATAAACTGATGTGTTGCCGTACCTATTTTTGCGCCCCTTGAATCGCTTTCGTCTATAAAGCGCGGAACCTTCATTCTCGGCTTCTTGTTCTCTGACATCTTTGCGCTGTCGTCAAAATCATCAAGTATCGTTGGGTAAAGCTCAGATACAGATAACTTAGCTGGGATCCTTGCAGCGTCGGACGATGGATATTTGAATGCAAATCTCTTGTTAAACTCCTCGGTCAGCCGCGCAATCCTCGACTCATCAAGCGTTACGTCTTTATCATCTGTATCCGCAGCATCAGTGATATTATTTTCGATAATATCATCTGCGCTGATAAACCTTACGGGTACCGAGGTCTGTGACAGAAGCATCCAGCTGATATAGTTCGGCTTTTTCGAGTAGACGTAGCCGTCTGACACCGACAGATACTTGGAAAAACGGCTGATCTCCTTGAGCTTGCTTGCGTCCCTAACGGTGGCAACGGCAATTATCTTGCTCTTAGCTCTGGTCAGAGCAACGTACAGTACTCTGACTTCTTCTTCCAAGCTCTTTCTTCGTATCTCAAGAGCGGAAACTCTGCGGTAGAACGTGTCGATCGTTGCAAGTCCGCTTTCGTCCGATAGCTTAATTGCCGTACCCATATCTCTGTCGATTATAACATCAGAGCTTTCATCAAGGGTGTTAAACCGCTTTGCAGCGCCGCAAATGAAGACGTATTTGAACTGTAATCCCTTTGATTTGTGTATCGTCATTATCTGTACGACACCGCTTTCATCAGCCGAAGAGGGCACGGAAATTCCTGAGTCGGAGTTCATCATATCGTTTACGTACCGTATAAAGTTGTATAGACCCTTAAAGGTTCCGTTCTCAAAGGAGCGCGCAATTTCATACAGCTTCATAAGATTGGCTTTTCCGCCCTTGTGCGAAAGCGCATCGTCGGAAGCGTAAGCAAGCAGACCGCTATCGCAATAGATATGCCATATCAAGCGGTCAACGGGTTTGTTTGCGTGCTTTCTGTACTCATTAAGCTTCCGTAAGAAGAACTCGCCTTTTTTGAAGTTAAATTCATCGGTGTATTTAACAAGCGCATCATACAGAGAGGTCTTCTCTGAACATCCGCGGATCTCTGCAAGCTCGGATAGGGTTACGTTATAAAGCGGGCTTTTCAGTGCTCCCGCAAGATAAATGTCACGGCTCGGATTGT
The DNA here is from genome assembly GCA_045533115.1 of Eubacteriales bacterium. Lineage (GTDB taxonomy): Bacteria > Bacillota > Clostridia > Oscillospirales > CAG-272 > Colimorpha_A. The sequence continues at coordinate 26,506 of JAZSHF010000069.1, read as the reverse complement.
CAATTACATTTAGAATACACATTAACAAAACGACCTCGGGATTCGAAAAGAGATCCTTTTGTTCTCTGTTTTTGCTTTCAATTCCATAATCGGAAAGAGCATTCTCGAAAAGCTTTGCATCTTTCTTAGCCGAACGAAGAAGTATTGCAATATCAGATGGTGAAACACCGTTATCAACGAGCTCCTTGATCCTTATAGCGACGTACCTTGCTTCGGCGCTCGGCTTATTTTCTTCGATCGTGTCGTCGGTTTGAGGATCAAGGTCTGTGTCCTCAACATTTTTGTCCTCAATGACAACAATCTCCGGCTCTTGAGCCTCCGTCGAACCGTTTGCAAAGAACAGCTTATCGGTCTCATCATAGGGTACATTTTTTGCGAGCTTGGTAAACAGATTTCCGCAGATTTCGTTTGAAATGTCGATTACCGGTTTATCGGAACGGAAATTATGCGTAAGTGATATCAGCTTAACGCTATCGTCCTTGCGATAATCGGCGAAAATGCTCGGCTCAGAACCCCTGAAGCCGTAGATGCTCTGTTTCATATCGCCGACCATAAATCTGTGTGTTTGGCGCGTTATCGCCTTAAAAATGCCGTCTTGAAGTGAATTTACGTCCTGATATTCGTCGATGCAAACCTCATCGAATCTTGATGCGACCTCATCCGCAAGCTCGGTGAATGATCCGTCAGGCCGCACGAGCAGGGAATATGCCATTCGCTCCATATCGTTAAAATCAATAATGCCCCTTTTACGCTTTTCGTATGAGAATCTACGGTCGAATGCGGAAATAAGAGTGTGGAGCTTCGTGATATATTCCTTGCTTATTTTTGCTGTTTCAGCGAGAGCTTTTGCCGAAAACTTGAAATAGGTATCGCGTATCTTGTTGAATTCCTCGCGGAATTCCTTGTTAACTGCCTTGTAGAAGGTGAGGGTGTCGTCATCCTCGTAGCCCTTTTTCCAGCGTATTTTTTCAAAAGGCGGGTCAATCAGCTCGTCTCTTACGAGATAATAGTCACTTTTGTTGATTGCACTCAGTACGTTCAAAATTACGTCGCAAGACGATTCGATTGCGGGAAGGTATTTTTCCGCTATCTCTTCATATTCTTCTGAGATGACCTTGCGTGCCTCATTCAAAATGTGATAATAATGATTAAATGCACGAGAAACGTGGGCGAACAGTGTCTCGGCCCAAACGGAATTTGATACGTCGCCGAATTCAAGCTCGTAGCTGTAAGCAGATTTTTTCAAATAGTCGACGCCCTCAGGAAAGGATTGAACCTTTTTATAAATTTCAATTATTTTTGCCGTAAGCGAGGAATCCTGCAGGGTTATGAAATTGTCGGCAAACTCGGCGAAACCGTCAATATCGTCATAACCGGGCAGAGATGCATAATAGCGGTCAATGACAGTATCTGCGACCTGCTGCATAAGCAGGTTATTTTGTCCCTCGTCGGCAACTCTAAGCTTCGGTGACAGACCGAGAAGCTCGTAGTTTCCTCGTATCAGGTCGAGACAAAAGCCGTGTATGGTCGATATCTTTGCACTCGGGAGCATAAGATATTGTCTTTGCAGATATTTATTGGAAGGTGATTCTGCTATGGCGGCGGTTAGTGCGTCGCGAATACGTGTTTTAAGCTCGTTTGCGGCGTCCTCTGTGAAGGTAACGACCAATATCCTGCTGATATCTACGGGAGACACGGGATCAGTTATCTTTCGGATCAGCCGCTCAGTAAGAACCGCGGTCTTGCCGGAGCCTGCGGCGGCAGAAACGAGTATGTCGGAGGACTTGTCGGTTATAGCGCAAATTTGCTCGTCAGTCCAAACTGTTTTTTTGTCAGCCATAGAACTTACCGTTTATCCTCCTTTGCATCAAATGCGGCAGTATTTCTGCAGACTGCTGCGTATGGACAGTATTTGCAGCCGTCGTTACGCTTGTTTTTTAGCGGCTTACAGTCCGCTTTGCCGCCTTTAATTTCGTTTGCAAGTCTTGTTACGGTATCTTCAATGCTTCGGCGTAGCGCCCCGAATTCTTCAAGCGTATGGAGATTATTAAGAGAAGATTTGGTGAAGTTACCGTCGCTCTTAAGTGAAACGGGAATATACTTACCGCTCAGCTTCTTTTCCATCAGACGAAGGATCTCCTCGTCGTTTATGACAAGCCCGCTTCTCTTAAGGGATTTTTCCGCGAGCCGATAGATTACAGACGGGTCAGAGTCGGTATCTGTATTAACGTCATCAAGCTTTGCTTTAAGATATAGAATTCCCGTAGGAATAATCTCTCCGTCAACGTTCAGTGTCTTTTTGAAGGTGCCGTTAGTATCGCTCCAGATAGAGAAAAGATATATGAGCATCTGCAGATTAATGCCAAGCGCGATATCTGAGAGATTAAATTCCTTTTTGCCCGTTTTGTAGTCGATAACGCGAACGTAAACATCGTCACCGCGTTTACAGGTATCAACACGGTCAACAATGCCGTAAATTGCCGCCGTGCTTCCGTCGGGGAGCGGGAACTTAAGAGGGGCGACACTTCCGGGAAGACCGCTGTCGTCTATCCTCATTTCAAAGAATGACGGTATAAATTCGCTTTCCGAAAATTCGTTCAGCAGGTTCCGAATAAGCACCTTAAGCGTTCTTTTGAGACGCATAAAGAGCTGGAAGGAACGCTTTGATATATTAACGTCCATCTCTTTGCCGAATATTCCGCTTAGATAGTCGTTAAGGATTACGTTAATTTGTTCGTCAAGCTCGTCGTCGGTTATTGTCGGAACCTTACCTTCGGTAAGTATTCCCGAAAAGAACTTTTCGAGAACTCTGTGGATGAGGTTTCCGGTATCAGCAGGTGAAAACTCCGCCCTTGTCTGCTCCTTCAGCTTCAAGACGTATGCACACTGATATGAGAAGGAGCAAAGAACGAATCTGTCAAGACGCGACTGCGTCAGATGAAGGTCGCCCTTAAAAATTTTTGAGGCTGTTTCGTTATCGAGCCGCTCATCGTCCGCCTGAAGCGGCTGTTTTCTTGAAGATAGCACGGCACCGTATTCGGGAATTAATTCGTAAGCTTTGCGTAACGCCTCGCCCACTTCTGCGGTGAGGGTATAGAGATGCTCAAATGACTGCGTCGGGGTACAAACAAGGCGCGACGGGTCAAGCGATGAGGTTTTTATGCGGGGAGCTTCGGGCATTATAGTACCGATCCTGTTAAAGGCAACCGACGGCCTGAGTGCTTTTCCGTCGACGTCCTTCGATGAGCATAGGACGGTTACGCGTTCGCTTGCACTTGTAACGGCTGTATAGAAATAGTAAAGCTCCTCATCCAAGCATTTATCGGTCGTGGGAGAGAGGTTTACTTCACATGCTTCAAGATATATCTTATCGGCATCGGTAAAGAAGCTGTTTTCAGATATTGACGCAGGGAATACGTTTTCGTTAAGACCGAGAATATAGGTGTACTTAACGCCGTCTGTGCGTATGAGATTTGCCGAGCCGATCGCGATCTCATCAATAGTTGACGGGAGCGCACCGACGCTGCTTTGCGATACAATCGTTGTAAACAGACCGAGAAATAGCTTGGAGTCAGCAGTACGCTCTCCGATCGTATCGCACATAGTATCAAGGACGTCGCAAAGGCAGTTCCAAAGACGAATCTCATCGTCGGCATTGCCGTCAAGGATCTTTTTGTTGACCTCAAGGTCTGATAAGAAATCAAAAATTGCGCGGCAAATAACCTCAACGGTTGATTTACCGTCAAGCGATTCATGGAGCTTCTCAAGCGGGCGGACGATTCTTGTGCGAATCTCGTTAACCGTGTCGAGCAGCTTCGCCCCATCGGCCGTCAAACGGTCCGTGTATCCGTCGGGATTCATAAACCATCCGCTGTCGCTGCGCCATTGGCTTCCTCTTATGTTCCAGGTTGAAACATAGTTTTCGATGGTGTCACATTCGCTTGGCGTAATGGGACATAATCCCGTTTTCAAATAGACCATTACGTCGTCTGTCGACCAATTTCCGTTCCTGATATCAAGTGCTGAAATTATCAGCTTGAAGAGAGGCTGTTCTGACAGCGGAATTTCATTAAAGACGCGGCAGGGAAGTCCAAACTTATTGAAAACGGCATCAATAATACCGCTGTAACGCTGAATATCGCGGGCAATGACCGCGAAATCACGGTATCTTGCCCCCTCCCGCACAAGTGATAATATATCGGATGCTACAAATTCAGCTTCATCGTACGGGTCGGAACACATGACGCTTCTGACAAGGTCGGTTTTGCCCTCGAACCTTATGCCGTCATTGGTGCTCCAAAGGTTATTTTCGAGAAATGCTATCTCGTCGCTCTTATCAGTCGTGCCGTCAAGAAGTGTAATTGTCGGCTCGGTTCTGAGAAGCTTAATCAGCGCCTTTTTGGTTTCCTTGACGGTCTCAAAAGCATACGAGTCTTTATCATCCTTCATACATAGGGTGACGGTTACGTTTTCTGCCTGAATAAAGATGTGACGCAAGACGCTCAGCTGTTGAGGCGTGAAGCCCTTGAAGGAGTGTATATAGACCGATATATCTCGGAACATATCATTTTCTTCAAGAATGCTCGCGAGCTTTGTAAGGTCGTCAGACGGATCGTCCCATTTTTGACTTAACAGCGATAAATACGATGAATAGATCAGCCATATATCAGAAAGCTTGTTTGAAAGCTTCACATTGTCCTCGAGAGCTTCCTTAGACGCCCGAGAAAGCATTGCGGGAGTGACGTTATATGCCTTGAATTCGGCAAAGAGTGACGAAAGTGAAGCAACGAACTTATCCGCATCCTCAACCTCTGTCTTGTAGTGGATGAGACCTGAGATAGACGAAAAAAGCGCATCCCATAGTATAAGTGCCTTAGCACCGGGGGTTACGCTTGAATAGGATATACCGCCGTACTGGCGAAAGGCGCGGTTACAAAGGCGGCTGAAATTGAGCACCTCAAGATTAAGTGTGCTGACCTTTTGCCGCTGCGCCTCGAGCGTGATCGCGCTTTCGGTTGAAAGCGCTGCCTGCTCCGGAACTATCAGCATGACCTTTTTGTCAGAACGCAGGTCGGATAGAATGCGCTCGGTTATCAGCGCACTCTTTCCGCTTCCTGCTCCGCCGAGAATAAACTCGATCATATTTTGCTCCTGAATCAATCGTCGTCAATGTCGAGATCGGAAAGATATTTCTCTCCGTTTTCGGTAATGAACGCCTTTCTTGCCGCAAGGTCGTCACCAAGAAGAGTGTCGAACATAATTGCGGTTGCTTCCGCATCGGCTTCCGTCACCTGAATAAGGCGGCGGGTTGCGGGATTCATCGTTGTCTGCCACATCATTTCCGGCTCGTTTTCGCCAAGTCCCTTTGATCTCTGAAGGGTATATTTCTGATCGCCGATGCTGTCGATGATCTTGATCTTTTCTGCCTCGTTATAGGCAAAGAATGTATCGTTTTTTACGTTGATCTCGTAGAGGGGCGATTCAGCAATATATATCTTACCCATCTTGATAAGCGTTGGAAGCAATCTGTAGAACATCGTCAAAATAAGAGTTCTTATCTGGAAGCCGTCCTTGTCGGCATCGGTGCAGATGATTATCTTGCTCCAACGAAGCGACTCGGGAGAAAAGGGAACGATATCACCCTTTACCTTGCCCTTAATTTCAACTCCGCAACCTATAACTTTAAGAAGATCGGTTATAATTTCACTCTTGAAGATCTTGTCGTAGGGAGCCTTAAGGCAATTAAGCGTCTTTCCGCGAACGGGGATTATCGCCTGAAATTCCGCAGCGCGTCCCGTCTTACAGGACGAAAGTGCCGAGTTACCCTCAACGATGTACAGCTCGCGGATATCGGGATCCTTTGAGCGGCAGTTCACGAATTTTTCAACTCTGTTTGCAACGTCCATTGAGCCGCTTAATTTCTTCTTGATATCAAGACGGGTAGTCTCAGCTCTTTCGCGGCTTCGCTTGTTTATAAGAACCTGAGATGCTACTTTTTCTGCCTCAAGCGGCTTTTCAATAAAATATATCTCAAGGTTGTGACGCAGAAACTGTGTCATAGCTTCCGCTATGAACGTGTTTGTTATCGACTTCTTCGTCTGATTTTCGTAAGATGTCTGAGTTGAGAAGCTGTTTGACACGAATACGAGACAGTCCTCGACGTCGGAGAACGTGATCTTTGCTTCGTTCTTAAGATATTTTCCGTTCGCCTTTAGGTACTTGTCGATTTCCGCGACGAAAGCACTTTTGACCGCCTTTTCGGGTGATCCGCCGTGCTCAAGGAAGCTTGAATTATGATAATACTCGATTTCGCTTACCGTATTGGAGAAGCAGAATGCTACGTCGACCTTAAGAGTGTACTCGTCCTTATCGTCACGATCCTTACCCTTTGTTTCGGTAGACCAGGTTATAGGTGCGGTTAGGGAATTTTCGCCTGCAAGCTCGCTAACGTAATCGATAATTCCGTTTTCGTAAACGAAATCGTATTCCTCAAAGGTCTTACCTTCCTGCCAACGGAAGTGGAAGGTAATTCCGGGGTTGACGACCGACTGCTTCTTGAGCATATCGAGATAGTAATCCTTCGGAATCGCAATATCGGTAAATACCTGAAGGTCGGGACGCCAGCGGATTACAGTACCGGTTCTTCTTTCTTTACGGGGAAGCTCGGTCACCGAAAGCTCGCTAACGGGCTTACCTTTTTTGAAATCAATGGAATAGACCTTTGTATCCTTGTATGATTTAACGGTCATATATTCGGAGCTGTACTGAGTAGCACAAGCACCGAGACCGTTAAGACCGAGAGAATACTTGTAAGATGATGCATCAGCGTTGTTATTATATTTGCCGCCCGCATACAGCTCGCAGAAAACGAGCTCCCAGTTATATCTCTTTTCCTTTGCGTTCCAATCGAGCGGTATACCGCGTCCGAAGTCCTCAACCTCTATAGAGCGGTCTGAATATGCAGTTATATTGATGACCTTGCCGTAACCCTCGCGCGCTTCGTCGACGGAGTTTGATATGATTTCAAATGCGCTGTGCTCGCAGCCCTCAAGTCCGTCCGAGCCGAATATAACGCCGGGACGCTTTCTTACTCGGTCGGCGCCCTTAAGGGAAACTATACTTTGATCGCCGTATTCTTTGGCCTTTGTTGACATTTTAATACCGTACCTTTACAAAATTGAATTTTTGTGATAGAATGAGTATATATGAAAAACTTGATAAACGAACTGTTGAGAGATGAAAAAATTGAATATTTCGGGATACTGCCAATGAGTGAGGTCAAAATTATAAACGAGAGCTTATACGAACGCTCGTTTACCGATTTTGAGCCGAAAAGCGTAATAGTGTTGCTTGTGCCGTACTATACGGGGGAATTTGATAAGCGGAATATTTCAAGATACGCCGTTCCCCGTGATTATCACCTGTATTTTAAGGAGCTGTATAACCGTCTTGAGGCGAAGCTAACGGAACGCTATCCCGAATATTCCTTTAAGGGCTTTGCAGATCATTCTCCCATCGGAGAGACCTATGCCGCAGCGAAATGCGGGCTTGGCGTCGTAGGTGATCTCTTCCAGCTGATAAACGATAAGTACGGAGCATATACCTTCATTGGTGAGATATTTACCGACGCGGTTTTTGACAGCTACGACGTAAAGGACGTTAATTTCTGTGACCATTGCGGCGCGTGTAAGTCTGCTTGTCCTTGTAGTGACGGGTGTCTGTCGGATATCACTCAAAAAAAGGGCGACCTAAGTGAAGCAGAAAAGAAGCTGATTCTTGATAACGGCTCATTTTGGGGCTGTGATGTCTGCAGAGAAGTATGTCCGATGAACCAAGATGTTGTGACTACACCTATCGATTTTTTTAAGCAGTATCTGACGCCTTATATAACGAAAGAGCTGCTCGAAAATATGAGCAAGGATGAGTTTTCCCAAAGAGCTTATTCCTGGCGCGGGAAGAAAACGATTCTACGAAATCTGGATATTAAGACCGAGGTGTAACCACATATTGTTATTATAACACATAATACACCTAAATGTCAACTAATTTTAGAAGGCGCTTTTGCTTGACAAAAGCGCCTTCTTCGTGTTATAATTTACGATATAAATCCACTTATCAAATGGCGTCGGAGGGAGTTATGGAAACAAACGCAAATCAAATCAAAAATGAATTTCTTTCTCTCAAAAGATCGCTTTTTGAGATTTTTTACGATAACCTCAATACAGAACAGAAGCAGGCAGTCTTTACGGTAAACGGACCGCTTCTCGTTCTTGCGGGTGCGGGAACCGGGAAAACGACGGTTCTTGTAAACAGAATTGCACATATTGTTCGTTTTGGAAACGCATATAAATCAGATAACATTCCGTCAGATATGACTGAATCGAGGCTGAACGAGCTAAAAGGTGCACTGTCTCTTTCAAAGGACGAGCTTAGTGACGTGCTAAGTGAATTCATAACCGAGCCGTGCCCGCCGTGGGCAATGCTTTGTATTACATTTACAAACAAGGCGGCAAACGAAATGAAAGCGCGTCTTGCTCTTACTCTCGGAGAGGAATATGCCGGCGAGATATGGGCGGGAACCTTTCACTCAATTTGCGTGCGGCTTCTTCGTAAATATGGGGAAAGCATCGGATATCCCTCTAATTTTACCATTTACGATGCAGATGATTCGAAGCGTCTCGTTATCACTTGTATGAGAGAGCTGAATATCGACGAAAAATCGATCGCTCCCAAAACGGTACTTCACAAAATAAGCGCCTTGAAGGATAATCTGAAATCTCCCGATGACTTTTATTCGGAGATCGGTTCCGATTTCAAGGATAACCGTATAGCATCTATATACTCGCTTTATCAGAAAAAGCTTATAGCTGCGTCCGCTCTTGATTTTGATGACATAATTATGCAGACCGTTCGTCTTCTTAACGAGAACGACGACGCTCGTTCATATTGCCAAAACCGCTTCAAATACGTGAGCGTAGACGAGTTTCAGGATACAAACTACGCGCAGCTTAAGCTTGTCGAGCTTCTTTCCGGAAGATACAGAAATCTTATGGTCGTCGGCGATGACGACCAGAGTATATACAAATTTCGAGGCGCGACAATTGAGAACATTCTTAAATTTGACCGCGAATTTCCCGACGCGACCGTTATCCGCCTTGAGGAAAACTATCGTTCGACGTCAAATATTCTTGACTCTGCAAACTGTGTTATTGCAAACAATTCCTCTCGTCACAAAAAAACTCTTCGTACCGAAAAGGGCGAGGGAGAAAAGATCACGGTCAAAAAGTGCGAGAACCAGAACGATGAATCTCGTTATATAATAAATCGAATTATGGATATGGTTATACGCGAGAAGAGGAAGTACAGCGATTTTGCGATCCTGTACAGAATGAACGCGCAGTCTCAGAATCTTGAACAGTTCTTCGTTCGCTCAGGTGTGCCTCATAAGGTAGTCGGCGGACAGAGATTCTTTGAGCGCAAGGAAATTAAAGATATTATGTCTTATCTTGCCGTTATAAATAACACGGCAGACAATCTTCGCTTGAAGCGCATCATAAACGAGCCGAAGCGAAAAATAGGAGATAAAACCGTAGCTGACATTGAATATCTTGCCTCGGTACACGGGGTCAGTATGTACAGCGTTATGTCCGAGGCATCTAAATATCCTCAGATATGTAAAAATGCCTCAAAGCTCGGTGAATTCGTGTCGATAATCGATAACCTTAGAGAGGTTGCTGAAACAGAGCCGCTTTCGTCACTCTTTGAAAAGACTCTTGACAGAACAGGCTACAGAGCTATGCTGATATCGGGCGGAGATGAAGAAGCTGACAGACTCAACAACGTTCGCGAGCTTGTGTCGAGTGCCGTTGACTACGAAAAGGAAAAGGGCGATCAGGCAACGCTCCGCAATTATCTTGAGGAGGTTGCGCTTCTTTCCGACGTTGACGGATATGATGACGAGAGTAACGCTGTTACTCTTATGACTATTCACAGTGCAAAGGGACTTGAATTTCCTATAGTGTTTATCCCCGGTCTTGAGGAGGGAATATTCCCCGGAATGCAGAATCTTACCTATGACGACGATATTGAGGAAGAACGACGTCTTGCCTACGTCGCAATCACCCGCGCTAAGGAAAAGCTATACTGCATACACACAAAAGAGCGTCTTATGTACGGCAGAACGCAGTATAACCCTCCATCGCGCTTCTTGAAGGAGCTTCCGAGCAAGTGTGTTAGCGTCGAAGGACTCAGTGACGGCATTGAACGCGTTACTTCTCAAAGCAGACCTAAAGCGCAAACGATATCGAAGGAGTTTTATTCCCGTCCCGCAGTAAAAACAGAGCCGCCCATCAAGCGTGAACGCTTTATGGCTGGAGAACGGGTTGCACATCCCGTTTTCGGAGATGGAACGGTTCTTTCATCAAGAGAGATGGGAACCGACGTTATGTATGAGATAGCATTTGATAACTGCGGTACTAAAAAGCTTATGGCGACCTACGCTAAGCTGAAAAGAGCGTAAATTGCTGATAAAGGCTTTAACAGTAATATAAATCACTATACCTCCGCACGCGGGGTGTACGGCAAAGTAAGGATATACGCTTTGAAAAATATTATAGAACGCCTTGACTTGACACTTGAAAGAGTCACTCTTAGACTCTTCTCATCGTGGTTGCTGCTGAATTTAATAATGCTTCATACCCTGCCAACGTCAAGCGGTGTTGGATTTACGAGTGTGGAATTTGCCTCAAACGTGAGCTTTCCGAGATACGTGTTGACGTTATTTTCAATCTTCTTTCTGCTCTCGGTTTGGGACTATCTTTCGGGCCGCTTCAACAGTGATGCGTGGACGCTGATACTTGCATTGTGCGGAACGGCGTTTACTACCGTTGATAAAAAAACGGACTATTACTATGCGATGTTTGTACTGATTCCGATTGCGGCGGTTATGGCGTGGCTGATATATAGCGGTAAACTTAACCGTCCGAAATTTCTGCTGCCCGATAGCCCGCTGATATGCGAGTTTCTCCCGAAGGGAAACAATAAGCGAAAAGCCGCAAATATCGTTTCGGCTATTCTCCTTGTTGCAATGTTTGCGTTCTTCGTATTTTACGTCGGAACAATAGGTGTTCTTCGTTATAAAACATACTCTGCACCCAATTTCGATTTTGGAATATTCGTAAATATGTTTCATAATATGAAGAATACGCTTCTACCGACGGTCTCCTGCGAGCGTGACACGATAATGTCGCATTTTGACGTACACGTTTCGCCGATCTGGTACCTGCTTCTTCCGATCTATGCGCTGTTTCCCACCCCGGAAACGTTACAGATAGGTCAAGCTGTAATTCTCGCTTCGGGTATATTTCCTCTATATCTTATATGCCGCAAATATTCGCTTTCAAGATCGATGTCGATTGGCTCGTCGCTCATATATATTTTGCTGCCGGCACTCTCAAGCGGAACCTTTTACGATATACACGAAAATTGCTTTTTGTCTCCGCTTCTTCTTTGGATGTTCTATTTCTTTGAGGTTGATAAGCCGATCCCAATGTATATTTTCGCGGTTTTAACGCTTTGCGTTAAAGAGGACGCGGCTGTATACGTTGCTATATTTGCCCTCTATGTCTTTTTTTCGAAAAGGAAGCGTTTGCACGGTGCGATTCTGGTTGTTGCATCTATCGTTTATATTTCGGTTGCCGTTTCGATTCTTGAAAAGACCGGATACGGCGCGATGACCAACCGATATTCAAATTATACGGGCGGCAAGGACGGGCTTTTTCCGATCGTTCTGACCTGTATAAAGAACCCTGCATATATTTTCTCTCAATTTGCATACGCGGGAGATAACGGCGAAACTATTGAGTCAAAGCTTCTTTATATTCTGCAAATGCTCGTCCCCCTCGGATTTATCCCTCTTATTACGAAAAAGATATCACGTTATATTCTGATCTTCCCGTTTATACTCGTTAATCTGATGCCTCTTTACCCCTATCAGTACCAAATCGGATTCCAGTATAGCTTCGGAAGCATTGCGTTTCTGGTATACCTGTTTGCTATGAACGTTTCGGATATGAAGATCGAAGGGAAGCACTTTGCCATTTCGTTCTGCGCGATTGCCTCTGCATTGATCTTCACCGTGTCATCCGTGCCTGTTTATAAGAATTATACTGAGCTGTGGGCAAAGAACAACTCTACTTATCGGGAAATGGATAAGATACTTGATACTGTCGATCCCGACGCTTCGGTTACCGCTTCAACTATGCTGCTTCCGCATATAGCAGACCGCGCGGAGATATACGAGGTACATTACCACAAGATCGGAACCGAAGACTCGGTCTATACCGATTACGTCGTTATAGATATGCGCTTTTCAAACGGAAAAACGTTTTTGGAAAAGTATTTAGCACTCGACGTATATCAGGTTTATAAGACGTATGACGACCTTATAACGATTCTTATTCGCAAGGACTTGTTGAAATACCGCTTTACAAATTACGAATAAAGTGGTATAATGCTAAAAAATTAATAATTTAGGAGTAAAACTATGTGGAAGGATTTTCTTAATTCTATCGCGACTTGGGCTGCGACTGCGGGAGTGCGCGTTATAATCGCACTAATTGTGATTGCGGTCACTTTCAAGATCATCAACAAAATCGGAAGAAGGATCGAAAAATCAGGCGACAGCGGCAAGTTTGATAAGACACTTACAAATGTTTTTTCATACATATTCAAGATAGCTCTCAAGTGTCTTGTCGTTATTTCCCTTATTGGATACGTTGGTATAGACACGAGCGGACTTACCGCACTTATTGCTTCTCTCGGCTTGTGCGTAGGTCTTGCGGTCAACGGAGCGCTCTCCAATCTTGCGGGCGGTATTCTCATCATAATCACTCGCCCGTTTAAGATCGACGATTATATCGAGGCGCAGGGCTATTCGGGAACTGTTGAGGACATTCACCTTACAAATACCCGTCTTTGCACTCCCGATAACAAGGTTGTATACGTTCCTAACGGTGCGCTTTCAGCCGGAACTATCGTTAATTATTCCGAAAAGGATATCCGCCGTGTTGACTGGACGTTTAACGTTACTTATACTACCGACGTAGAAAAGGCTAAGACCCTCGTTTCCCGTGTTATCGAGGCCCATGAGCTTTCCCTTAAGGATCCCGCGCCCTTCGTGCGTGTTTCCGAAAACGGCGAAAGCAAGGTTACCATAACCGCAAGAGTCTGGGTGAAGAGCTCCGATTATTGGACTGTTTACTTTGACATTCTTGAGAATGTTAAGAGTGTGTTCGAGGCAGCGGATATTGAGGTTCCTTATAATCGACTCAACGTTCGTATTGAGAACGACTAATACTCAAAAGGACGGCATCGCCGTCCTTTTTTGAATGAAAAAATATTGACATTTCTAATTCAATATGCTATAATATCAAAGTCATTGGGATATCGCCAAGTCGGTCAAGGCACAGGACTTTGACTCCTGCATCGCTGGTTCGAGTCCAGCTATCCCAGCCAACAAAAAAGGAACTTTTGTCTACCAGACAAAAGTTCCTTTTTTGAATGATGTTTGCCTGCGGCAAATGATGACGGCTTCGCCTAATGATGTTCGCTGCGCGAATGATGTGTGCCTGACGGCACATTGGGCAAACATCGCATCATTGCGGAACGCAGTGGAGCAACATCATATTTGCGAAGCAAATGCATCATATCGCCGCAGGCGATGCATCATTTGACAAACGAAGATAAATATGATATAGAGTTATATCGAAAGAGGGTGATGTTATGCGAAACGATAAATTATCTGCTCAATCCATGGATTTTGCGGTATCTATAAAAGGTCAACTTTCTATTTCTTTTCAAAAATTAGCTTTTTGCATGATTCCCATGAGCCATCAACAAACTCATCCTTATACAACCTCAAAGCCATATTGTTATTCATAAATATCATAACAACATTGCCTTTTTCTTTTATTCCCTGAATGTTGCTATATTTGAATTTACTAACCGATGTGTGATCCGTCAGCACAATTTCGTTGTCTAAAAACTCGGTAGTGCGACTTCTACCGATTTGGTTGGATATGATGGATTCACTTTTTTCTTTGAGGGCTTTCACAAGATTTTTTGTTCGCAATTACCTCGATTTTTGACCTTTTATCACGTTCAAGGCAAACAAAGCTCCGCATTCGCACGAATGCGGAGCTTTGTTGTATTATTCGTTATTCGTTTTCGAACAGCGAGTGATACCGATTCGGAAAAAGGGATAAGCGTTTGTTATCTGTATAATTTCCTTGTTTTAGAGAATAATATTTCAAAAAGGAATACTGATATGAAATTATGCGTTAATTTTTGTGCTTCCGCGATACTGGTTATGTTTTGCACCCTCGGTATCTACGCGCATTTTTTTGGAATAAAAACAGAGGATGCAGTTGAGGTGAACGTTAATATTGATAAAGAAGGAAACGAATCGGTAATAGCAAACGAAAAACGCAGATTTATCTCGTTAGCTTGTGACGCCGTTTGCGGTAACGCTCCGTACTTGTGCAAGGTGGCGTTTTGTTCGGTGATTATTGAAAGATGCAATGATCCCGCATTTCCGAACACACCTGCAGAGATCGTATTCTCAGATCCCGAATTTATCCTTGCTCACGATCTTGATTATGATAGAGAGCCGACCCAAAGCTCTCTCATGGCGTACGACGACGCCATCAACGGATTTTCACCTTGCCCTGACGCTTTATACTACTCAACGACGGAAAGCCGCGATATAACTCTTAAAAAACGTCAGACGCTGTTCAGGATAGGGAAGTATATCTTTTCATAAATAAAAGCCGAGATTTTTCTCGGCTTTTATTTATATGATCTCTATCTTTTCAATAACAACGGGGGTCACGGGAACGTCGGAGAAATATCCGTAATTTCCTGTTCTTACAGCTGCGATTTTATCAACAATCTCGATTCCCTCGGTTACCTTACCGAATGCCGCGTACTGTCTGTCAAGATGCGGCGCATCCTTGTGCATAATGAAGAACTGCGAGGATGCGGAATTGGGTGCCATAGTACGCGCCATCGAGAGAACACCGCGCGTGTGCTTGATATCGTTGGTAGCACAGCCGTTTGAGGCAAACTCACCGCGGATACTGTCGGCATCGGTCTCTGAGAAATCGGGCTTGTATCCGCCGCCCTGGATCATAAATCCCGGAATTACACGGTGAAAAATGAGACCGGAGTAGAAATTCTCTTTGATGAGCTTCAGAAAATTCTCAACTGTGATCGGCGCCTTATCGGGGTAAAGCTCTGCAATCATCGTTCCGTAATCGGTTACTGTAATCTTGATCTTTGGATTGTTCATTGTTTCATCCTTCTTATGTGTTTTTAGGTATTGTAGCATATTTGAAGGATAAAATCAATAGATTAGTTTGCCTTTGTATATGCAGGAGCAGATTTTCTGTACGACGGGATCAGAAGCACCTTCCTGTCTGAAATGTCATCGCTTTCGAGGTTGTTTGAGAGCGCAATGTCCTCAACTGCGACCTTGTAGTATTTCGCAATATCCCAAAGTGATTCACCGCCGCTCGGATAACAAAGAGTAATAGGTGCATAAGACTTCGCGATGGGGCACTTTTTGTCTATGATTATTTCGTCCAGATATGAGTAGGGAACGGCTTCACTGACTGAAACTCGAATATCGTTTTCGAAATCACAATAAATTTTGGTTGTGTCACAGCGGAAGCGCAGGTCGGATACAGAAACGGAAATATCGTAATTTGTGCTGTCAAGCTTCTCACCGACGTCAAGCTCGCATTTGAAGGGATACTCAAATGATACCGACGAAAATCTCGGATCAGTCTCTGATGTAATGTTATCCTCGCACACAGCCGAAACAAGAGCGTTTGCCTCGATCATAAGACGCTTCTTTTCGTCGGAATAATTGCTTGTAATATCCTTGACCTTGACTGAGCCAAGCATTACACTACGAACACTATCTGCATCTATCTCTGATCTATCGATTGAAGCATTAACTGAAAGGGATGATCCATACGATCGTTTATAAACAGAGCTTTCGCCATGTATGACGCTCGTTTGACAGTCATTTGCTGTTGAATAAGCATCTATTACCGTTTCAACCGTGACGTTCCTTATTCCGTTTAGAAGAACGTCATAGGTAAAATCAAGCTCGATAAGCTTTGCTTCTCCGTAGCCGTCGATTGCTGTTTCGGCGGTTACGTCATTTGCATTGACAATTCCCGACCATTCATAAGAATCTGCATTATCTGCTTCGAGCGTTCTTTCAAGAATGAAAGGCTTTTCAATTGCGAATATGTTTCCTTCTTCGCTTTTGTAGACAACCGACATTATCGCTTTTGATTTAACGGTCACGCTGTTGCTGACAGTCAAGATTTCCGACGGGCAGATCTTAATGTTTCTGTACAGAATTTCAGACATTGGCGGGAAATTGCCGTCAAGATGAACGTCGTGACTTACCGGAATTTCGTTATCGGATAGTGAATAAGTGTCGGTATAACATACCGATCCCGTTCTTTTCTTGAGGGAGAGTTCATCATCGAGAGTTTCCGTTCCTTTAATTATCGGGAGTGCGTTCTGTTCATACATTACGTAAACGTTCACGGTCAAGTCGGAGGAAACGTTGAGCTTTCTAGGATTGACCAGACGGCCGGCGGACTGACAGTCGCTTCCCTTATAAATGAGAATGCCTGACTGATTCGGAAATTCAAGAAATTCTTTTAACTCAAATCCCTCGCTTGTATCAACGCTCGCAATCATCCCGTCATCGCCCAAAAGAAGAACCGTGTAGAATACCGATCCTCGAACGGTAACTGCATTGTTTTCCGCAATAACTTCGTCAATTTTTATCTCACAGTCGGTTTTCAGTATCTTCTCGCTGTCCGAGACGTTTTCGGGAATTATAAGATCGCTTGAAACGCTCCCCGAAAGAACTACCGTTCCTATCGGACGGTTAATGACTGAGGAGTCGAGATTAAGACCGTTTAGGCCCACATTATTAAAAGACATATATTATACCGCCTTCGCTTTTTTGTAAATAGATATGTCCGTTTTGTATTTTTTATTACACATAATTTCCGAATCCGTATCTTTTGAACTCTGCTCTGATCTTTTCAATACCCGCCTTTTCGATTCTACTGACGTATGACCTTGATATGCCGAGCATCTGCGCAATTTGATTTTGCGTTTTCGGCTTTTGATTGTTAAGACCGTATCTGAGAACAATTATTCGCCGTTCTCTCGGTGTTAGCGCGGTTTTGATTATTTCAATTGCCTTTTTTGAATAAATCTTTGTTTCAATGTCGTCCACTATCGTGTCGTCGGTGCAGATTATATCCGAAAAAGTTAAAGGGTTTCCGTCCTTATCAGTATCAATCGTTTCGTTAATTGAAACCTCACAGGAGAGCTTCTTCTGGGCGCGGAAGTACATAAGTATTTCGTTTTGAACGCATTTTGAGGCGTAAGTTGCGAATTTCGTGCCGTTTTTGATGTTAAATGAGTCAATAGCTTTAATAAGACCGATGCTTCCGATGGATACGAGGTCGTCTTGATTTTTTGCAGAGGAAAAATATTTTTTAACAATGTGTGCAACTAACCTTAGATTGTGTTCGATCAGACGCTCACGAGCCTTTATATTTCCTTGCGTCAGTTCGTTGAATAGACGCTCCTCTTCATCTGACGGAAGCGGAGGAGGAAAGGTATTTCCGTTTGAAACTCGGAGAAATAGGCATAAGACCTTAGAAAGTAGATTGAATATCATATTAAACTCCTGATTACTTGATATTCAAATATATTTGAGCTCTCACTTGTCCTATAACGAAAAATCCCCGACAGTAAATGTCAGGGACCTTTATCAGTTGTTTTCTATATATTTGCATGCGCCTAAAGCCGCGGATGCTCCGTCTGCAATCGCTGTCGCGATTTGTCTTACGGTCTTCGTTCTGCAGTCACCTGCCGCGAAAATTCCGTCAATATTCGTAATAGTGTCTTCACCCGAAATAATATATCCGCGATCGTCAAGAGCCGTCAAGCCCTTTATAACACCTGTGTCGGGAACGAGTCCGATTGCAACGAACATACCGTCGATATCGAGCTCAATTTCTTTTTCCGTTTCGGTGTTTTTTAGCTTTATTCCCGAAAGCTTACCGTCAGCAATAAGCTCCGTTACGACAGTATTATAGATGATCTCAACATTATCCTTAGCGTTCAAAATATCGGCGAGCTTGGTTTCTCCCGTAAGGAATGCGAGATTTTGAATAACGGTAACCTTTTTGCAGCTTTGACTTAAGAGTACAGCCTCCTGAAGCGCGCTGTTTCCACCGCCGATGACCGCCACTTCTTTGTCCTTGTAGAAGGCTCCGTCGCAAAGTGCGCAAAAGGATATTCCGTTTCCGATAAGCTCCTCTTCGTTTTCTAGGCCGAGAAGGCGGTGCTTTGCTCCGCATGCGAGAATTACGGCTTTACTCTGATAATCGCCGCTGTCTGTATGAACAGTCTTAATTCCATTGTCAACGGATATTGAAAGCGCCTCGGCGGGCTCAAGGTCGGCGCCCTGATAAAGTGCTTGATCTACAAGCCTGTCAGAGAATTCAATTCCGCTCATTTCGGTAAATCCGGGATAATTCTCGATTTTAGGTGAATATACCGTTTGCCCGCCAAAGGAGTTCTTTTCAAGGACGAGAACGCTCTTGTTCTGTCTGCGGCCGTAAATTGCCGCCGTAAGTCCTGCGGGTCCTCCGCCGATAACAATTATATCGTACATAATTTGCTCCTAAATGTGTCAAGGGTCTATGACAGACCCTTGACGAAGATATTATTTAAGTGTTTCGAGATACTTTTTGATAGCGGGAACGCCTGCATATTTTGTAGCGTTTTCGCCGTTAACGATAACGAGTGTGGGTGCCTGACGAAGATCAAAGCTTCTTGCAAGCTCCTCGTTTTCGTTTACGTAAAGCTTCTCATAGGGAACACCCGCCTTGTCAAGGAGGGGGATCGCAACCTTACAGTTGGGACAGGTCTGAGTTGCAAAGAGATAGATCTTATCTGCGGTGCCCGACGTTGAAGTGGTCTCGCAAGCACATTCTTTCTTTACGCCGTCTCTCTTAAGAACGGAGGTCGCGATATTATATTCTTTTCTGTCCTTGTATTCCTGTGCCTTACCGTCGTTGAAGTTCTGAACGGGACGGTAGTAACCGGTGATACGGCTGTAGACCTCGGTTGTTGCACCGCACTCGGGGCAGTTATAATGCTCACCGACAATGTAGCCGTGCTTAGTACATACGGAATACGTAGGAGAGAGGGTATAATAGGGAAGCTTGTAGTTTTCGGCAATCTTGCGGACGATGGAAGCAGCCGCCTTCCAGTCGGGGAGCTTCTCGCCGAGGAACGCGTGGAATACGGTTCCCGAGGTGTAAAGAGTCTGAAGCTCGTCCTGAACGTCAAGGGCAGTAAATATATCCTCGGTATAGCCAACGGGAAGATGAGAGGAATTGGTGTAATAAGGAGTATCTCCGTCCTTTGCGGCGGTAATGATGTCGGGGTAGTGCTTTCTGTCGTGCTTAGCAAGACGGAAGGTAGTCGACTCGGCAGGAGTTGCCTCAAGGTTGTAAAGATCGCCGTACTCTTCCTGATAGTCAGAGAGACGCTCACGCATATGATTCAGAACCTTCTTTGCAAATTCCTGTGTCTCAGCGTTCGTGAGGTCCTTGCGGAGCCAGTTAGCGTTAAGGCCAACCTCGTTCATGCCGATCATACCGATAGTCGAGAAGTGGTTATCAAATGTTCCGAGGTATCGCTTTGTATATGGATAAAGTCCTTCATTGAGAAGCTTGGTGATAACTGTTCTCTTGATTTTAAGAGAACGTGCCGAGATGTCCATCATTCTGTTAAGACGAGCGAAGAAGTCGCCTTCGTCCTTAGCAAGATAAGCAATTCTTGGGAGGTTGATGGTTACAACACCGACAGAGCCCGTGCTTTCTCCCGATCCGAAGAAGCCGCCCGACTTCTTGCGAAGCTCGCGGAGGTCAAGACGGAGACGGCAGCACATCGAACGGACGTCGGAGGGTTCCATATCGGAGTTAACGTAGTTCGAGAAGTAGGGAGTGCCGTACTTGGAGGTCATCTCGAAGAGAAGCTTGTTGTTCTCGGTTTCGGACCAGTCAAAGTCAGCGGTGATAGAATAGGTAGGAATAGGATACTGGAATCCGCGGCCGTTAGCGTCACCCTCGATCATGATCTCGATGAACGCCTTGTTGATCATATCCATTTCCTTCTTACAGTCCTTGTACTTGAAGTCGACCTCTTTACCGCCGATTATGCAGTTCTGCTCTGCAAGGTCAGCAGGAACTACCCAGTCAAGGGTAATGTTAGAGAAGGGTGCCTGAGTACCCCAACGCGAAGGCGTGTTTACGCCGTATACGAAGGATTCGATGCATTTCTTTACCTGATCGTAGTTGAGGTTGTCCTTTTTAACGAAAGGAGCAAGGTATGTATCGAAGGAGGAGAATGCCTGTGCGCCTGCCCATTCGTTCTGCATGATGCCGAGGAAATTTACCATCTGGTTGCAGAGGGTAGCAAGGTGAGAAGCGGGAGCAGAGGTGATCTTGCCGGGAACCCCGCCAAGTCCTTCCTTGATTAGCTGCTTGAGTGACCAACCCGCGCAGTAACCGGTAAGCATCGAGAGGTCGTGAAGATGAATATCGCCGTTACGGTGAGCATTAGCTATCTCGTCGTCGTAGATCTCGGAGAGCCAGTAGTTCGCGGTGATAGCGCCCGAGTTCGATAGTATAAGTCCGCCGACGGAGTAGGTAACGGTCGAGTTCTCCTTAACTCTCCAGTCGCCCATTCCGAGATACTGGTCAACGATGTCCTTGTAGTCGACGATCGTGTTCTTCATATTACGGATCTTTTCGTGCTGACGGCGATAGAGAATGTATGCCTTAGCAACGTCGGAATATCCTGCCTGAATAAGCACGTTTTCAACGCAGTCCTGAATATCCTCAACAGAGATAAGATCGTTTTTGATCTTAGGCTCGAAAGCCGCTGTGACCTTGAGCGCGAGGAAGTCAATAATATCCTGATTGTACTGCTTTTCGAGTGCATCAAACGCGAGCTTGATTGCGGAGCTGATCTTTGAAAGCT
Source organism: Eubacteriales bacterium (assembly GCA_045533115.1). GTDB lineage: Bacteria > Bacillota > Clostridia > Oscillospirales > CAG-272 > Colimorpha_A. Next base: position 5,344 of record JAZSHF010000069.1, on the reverse strand, counting down.
CGAAGGGAATTACTTTTCCATTTCTTTTTCTAACGTTGTACATATATATTTCCTTTCATAAAAATGAATAATTTGACACAAAATAATGGGGTGGATAATAATGATAACACAATATTTAGTGTTGGTCAATAGGCAAGATGACAAATTATGTCGTACAAAATTTGTGCAATTTAGATTCAGATACCGCGAATATCGGCATTTGGCACAAATTCTTTCACCTTAATTAACATATCCTTCATTTCACTTGGAGAATATGCCGAAATTCCGTTTCCGATAAGGTGCCCCGAATCAACGAAGCTTTGCAAATAATATCGTTCGTTTATACCAATCATAGAAGCAATATCAAGTATGTCGCTCTCGTTATGGAGCGGCTTACATACAGTCGTCCTGAACTCGTGAGGAATAGATGAAGATTTCAAAAAATCGATACTTTCAATAAACGGCGTTACGTCAATATCTGGAATACCGACTGTTAGTGGATACTTCTTAAGGGCGTTTTTAACATCCATAGCAACGTAGTCGCAAAGTCGCTCGTTCACGATTCTTTTAAGCTTAGCAGGAAAGAAGCCGTTTGTATCAAGCTTGATCGAAATTCCTATATCCCTGATCTTTTTGCAAAATTCGGGCAGGTCATTCATAAGCATCGGCTCTCCGCCGGTAATACATATACCGTCGATCAGCCCCTTTCTCTTTCTGAGGTACGACAAAATCTCGTCTTCTGAGAAGCGGGCGGTATTTTCCTGCGTTATAACAAGATCGGCGTTATGGCAAAAAGGACAACGAAGATTGCAACCCGGTGTAAAGACGGTACAAGCCGTTTTTCCGGGAAAGTCAAGCAAGGTCAATTTTTGAAAACCCGCAATGGTCATTGTATCACCTCCAAACGCGAGCAAATCAATAATATCACAAAATATTGATATTGTCAATATGAAACCACAATATCTTGTGTGGAAGAGATGTACAAATTTAAGTTGATTTTTTGTACAAATTGCGGTATAATATTGTAGAAAGAATAATTACGGAGATTATGTCAATGAAGGATACTAAAGCAAAGAAACTGCTTGATTGGGCAATAATGCTTTTTGCATGTGTTATATATTCTCTTGGAATCGCTCTCTTTTTGTCGCCTAACGCTCTTGCACCCGGCGGAATGAGCGGTGTCGCTATTATTATCAATAAATTGAGCGGTCTGCCGACGGGTATGATGATAGTTATTCTCAATATACCGCTCCTTATTGCGGGATTTTTCGTTGTAGGCAGATGGTTTCTTGTTAAAACCATTTGCTCGATTGCGGTATCGTCTGTCCTTATTGACCTTTGGCCGAAGATAATTCCGCAGTACACGCCGGTAACCGGTGATAAGCTTCTTGCGGCAATAGCAGGCGCGGTACTTTGCGGAATAGGTATCGGACTCATTTTCCGCGCAGGGGGATCAACGGGCGGGACTGATATTATTGCAAAGCTGACGAGAAGATTCGCCCCGGGCTTTAAGACCGGCACCATTTTTCTGATCGTCGACTCACTAATAATAACCGCCTCGGTGTTCGCGACAAAGCATCTTGAAAATGCTCTTTACGCAGGAATTTCGCTCTTCCTTACGACCTTTATAATTGATAAGGTTTTGTACGGCAGCGACGAGGCAAAGCTACTGATAATTATGAGCTCAGATCCCGATAAGATCGCACACGCGCTTCTTACCGACATAGATGCCGGCGTTACCTTTGCAAACGGAGCAGGTGCTTACACGGGCAAGGAAACAAAAATAATTTTTTGTGTAGTAAAAAAACAGTTATTCCACCGCGCAAAGCGTCTTGTTTGTCAGGTTGACCCTGCTTCATTTATAATAGTATCCAACGCATCTGAGATATTCGGAGAGGGATACAAGGCTCATAACGGCGAGGAGCTGTAATATGTCGCTGAAGATCAGGTCTCTTTCGCTTAAGCACGGGCTGATGCTTGCACCGATGGCAGGTGTAACCGACAGAGCATATAGAAACATCTGCCGTCGGCACGGTGCGGAGCTTGTTGTGACTGAAATGGTATCTGCCAAAGCTCTTCATTATAACGATGCAGGCTCGTTTGAGCTTGCATCACTTAAGCGAGGAGAAGAAAACAGCTTCGTTCAGATATTCGGTCACGAGCCGGAAATTATGGCGGAAGCAATAAGTAAAATATATCAAAAGAGGGAAGATCGGATCTCCCCTTTGGGAATCGACGTCAATATGGGTTGCCCTATGAAAAAGATCGTTAATAACGGTGAGGGCTCAGCATTGATGAAGGATCCGAAGCTGATCGGCAGGATAGTCAGGCGTCTGCGTGACGAAACAGACAAGCCTCTTACCGTCAAGATACGTCTTGGCTGGGATTCGACAAGTATAAACGCTGTCGAGGTTGCACGGATAGCTGCCGAAAACGGTGCTGACGCTATCACGGTACACGGAAGGACTCGCGAGCAGATGTACTGCCCGGAAGTCAATATCAGCGAAATAGCTGCCGTAAAAGCGGCTGTCGACGTTCCTGTGATTGCAAACGGCGGAATCTATACTGCAGATGACGCTGTTAGAATGCTTGACATAACAAAATGTGACGGTTTGATGCTTGCAAGAGGCACGATGGGTACCCCCTGGCTTTTTGAAGAGATAATAGCCAAGCTTGAGGGAAAACACTACGTTTATCCCGATATTGATGTACGCCTTAAGGACGCAATGCTTCAGATAGAAGAAATGATCGCGGATAAGGGCGAACATACGGGTGTTATGGAAGCACGCCGTCATCTTTCATACTACATAAAGAACGCAAAGGGTGCATCAAGCGCCCGTCACCGCCTGAATTTTGCAAATACGAAGGAAGAGCTTTTCGAAATTGTAAACGAATTTATAAAGAAATAAGAGGCAGAGATTTCTCTGCCTCTATTTAATGTCCGATCTTGTCGTAGGGAACAGTAAAGTCGCATATTCCCATAACGCTCGGGGTTATAACGTCAGGGTTAAAGTAAAGAATTAGACCGTTTTCGGTCAGATAAAATGCATTAAGCTCAATTATATCGGGTAACGTTTCAAGTGCATCGTTATAATACAGCTTAGGGTTTATCTTGATGTGCTGCGTAAAAATGTCAAGAACGACTGTTCTTGCCTTTGTCTCGTCAACATTAAGAAAAGCCGATATGTCAACCTCGTTTCCCGTCAAGAGGTCGAAACAAAACGTCGTAAGATCTTCCTTAGGCTCGCTTATTCCGACCGTGCGTACTCTTCTGAACATTATAGATACATACCCGTTCTTAACGTAAACCGATTCGGCACGGGTTATGAATTCAAATTCAATAAAGCCCATTGCGTCCTGCTCGGCTCGCTGATATGCATCCTTTGCGTTAGTTATTTCGAATGATTTTATAGTTGCTCGCTCGGTTGCAAAGGTATATAATGCCTCGTTGATTTTTGCGGTAGCTTCACTGTTTCCGCCCTCAAAAACCGGGTATAGTACCGTTGAGTAAATATACTCAATTCCGTCCTCTTCAAAGGAGTCATCAAGCGTTCTTTCGGTATGTGTGACCTTTATGTCCTCTCTTTGCGGTACGTCCGATATGTTGGGAAAGGTAAGTGCAGGAGTTGTCTCGTCACCGCCTTTTCCGCCTGTCCTCTTATTTGATACGATGGAAGCTGCAATGGTAATTAAGATGACAGACAGCGACAAAATCAGGACGATCAGTGTTGTAATATCCAGCTTGATTTTGTTCTTCATTTGATTACAGATAATGCCGCCCCGATTACCGTCGAGAAGTTTGACAGCTCAGGAACGATATAGTTTACGTTAAATATACCCGTAAGTGAATCAAATATCGTTTTAGCTTGAGGGAGAGTGGTGAGATTTCCGGTCATCACGATATTTTCGATTCCGTTTGCCCGGGAAGCGAATAGCGCAAGCATCGCAACGCTTTCAAATATCATATTGATAAGACCGAGCGCGAGATCGTTTTTCGTTGCAAGGTCGGAGAGCTTTCCGAAGTTGGCCGCAGTAAGGTTGCTTGACATACCGGGAAGGTCTTTTCTTGTAATATCCGAAACGACAAGATCGACGTTTGAAAGGTTACCGTCCCCGGCAAGCTCAACTATGGCATCGATATTGCTGACGCCGATAAGCTTCCTGGAAAGACCGACAAGCGTACCTCCGCCGACACCCGTTCCGCCGAGATATGTGGGAACCAATCCTTTTTCTGCGCGCACTATAGCCGTACCGGTTCCCATGCTGACTACAACGGCTCTTTGAAGCTTTGACAGATACAGACCGCCAAGACCAATACATTCAAATTCGGAAATATGCTCACATTCGACTCCGTAAAGCGGCTTGTTAATGAAACTCGAGCCAACGCCCGTAACGGTAATCTTCTCAATATCGGAAAGTGCTATACCGTTTGTATCGGTAAACTTACCAAAGGCACCGTATAGGGAAGTGAGAGGATCGTTTGCCTTGACGAACATAGGGGATATCAAATTTTTATTGTGATCGAAGCCGACGATCTTCGTTGTGCTTCCGCCAACGTCGATTCCTAAAATAACGCTCATTCTATTCTCCTGCATTTTTTTACAGTATAACACAAATAAATGTCTAAATCAAGAACAAAATGTCTACAATTTTTTTTGAAAAAATTTGAAATTACGGTTGACAAAGTAAATTGTTTGTGCTATAATGTTCGAGTACGATAAATGCGGGTGTTGTTCAATGGTAGAATTCCAGCCTTCCAAGCTGGCTGCGTGGGTTCGATTCCCATCACCCGCTCCAAAGAAAACCGAGCCATACGGCTCGGTTTTCTTTTTGTACACCAAAACCCCTGCTCAATTTAGAATCGAACAAGGGTTTTGAAAATTTGTGGTTTTTGTGTCTACTTTTATTGACAACTTCAATAGTTGCGTGGTTTTGGTGTACAAAATACGGCCTGATAGAATTTCTTCTACAAGGTCGTATTTTGTTTTGCCAATTGTATTATAAGGCGGTTTGCCTTTTCATAACTTTATAAATCTGATTACTTAGACTTGATAGCAGCCTGTGCGGCAGCAAGACGTGCGATCGGTACTCTGAAGGGAGAGCAGGATACGTAGTCAAGGCCGATGGAGTGGCAGAACTCAACGGATGTGGGGTCACCTCCGTGCTCGCCGCAGATACCAACGTGGAGGTTGGGATTAACGGGACGGCCGAGGGTAACAGCCATGTTCATAAGCTTGCCAACACCGGTGGTGTCAAGCTTAGCGAAAGGATCGTTCTCGAAGATCTTAGCGTCGTAGTAAGCGTTGAGGAACTTACCTGCATCGTCACGGGAGAAGCCGTAGGTCATCTGAGTAAGGTCGTTAGT
>JAZSHF010000066.1:0-20344 GCA_045533115.1 Eubacteriales bacterium | reverse complement strand
ACCATCAAGTATTTCGCTGAGATCTGATTCAAGGCATAATTTAACGGAGTATCACCGATTCGGTGATACTCCGTTTTTCTTTTATTTAACGTATTAAGTAAACTCGTGGTCTGGTAATTCGTCGGGGGAGGATGTAACGGTCTCTGTCGTTATTTCTTCCGTCGTAGTTATTCCTTCGGTAGTCGTTATTTCTTCCGTCGTAGTTATTTCTTCGGTAGTCGTTATTTCTTCGGTAGTCGTTACTACTTCCGTTGTTGTATCCACAGTCGTCGTTTCGCCCTCAGACGTCTCGGGAGAGGTCGTAACGGGCGTAGTTTCATCGGGCAGCTCGTCCGGAGTGGTCGTTACGTCGGAGGTTGTCTCATCAGGAAGCGTCGTTTCGGGCGGCGACGGGATAGCAGTTGTCGGCGGGAAGGTTTCAAGTACCGTTCCATTTTTCTCTGCCATATATTCCTCAAGCGTTATTCCGTGCTCGTAAATATAGGTTGCAGCATCTCGGCCGACGAAGCGCCAATGCCACGGCTCGTACTTGTAGCCGGTGATATTCTCCTTGCCCTTCGGGTATCGGAGAATAAATCCGAACTTATGCGCGTTGTCCTTCATATACTTATACGCTTTGAGATTTGCAAAGGACTCGTTCAGGGGATTGAAGTCTATGGTCAGTCCCGTCTGATGATCTGAGGTTCCGGGGCGAGCGGAATAGGTGTCAACTATCGCCATTACCTGCTCGCGGCTCAGATAGGGATATTTCTTCATATCTCTTTCAAGATACTGATTGTACAGCGTGCTTTGAAAGGAATATGAACGGTAGGTGCTTCTGTTATAGGTATCGTAAACTCCGAGCGCCTGCATTTCAAGGCGCATCGCCTCGAACGCCTCCTTAGCCGCGCGGCGGAGAAGCCACGATTGCCCATTGGCTACGTAGGTCAGATTTTTCGGTACGTAATTCTTTCCGAGTGGGTGCTTTCGGTTCGCGATTATGAGATATTCCGAATCGTTTTTGGGATCAATATACTGCAAATACTTCCTGACGTCAATAACGTAAGTGAATCCGCCGTCCTCGTATATCGGCTCGTACGGCTCGGTCGTCGTTCCCTCCGTTGTTATTTCCTCCGTCGTGGTCTCCCCTGCCGTCGTTTCCTCGGGCTTTGTCGTTTCGGGGACTGTCGGCTCGGGAGTCGTTGCTTGCGAGCCGTTATCTCCGCCCTTGTTACAGGCAAAAAGCGAAAACGCCGTTATCAGTGCTAAAAGTAATGCTATAATCTTCATATCATTTTTTGTCCGTTAATATTAAGCGCAAAGCGGCAATTCAGCTTTTCCGCCGCCTTTCTGCAAAGTAACATTCTATTAAGGAATATTTCAAAATAGTCCATAACGGGCGAAATCGAAATATCAATATCGAGGTCAAGTATTATCTCTCCGTTCACTATTTCAAGCTCGGAGCGCTTGACGGCGTAGTTTACTCGGTCGTGAATATCAAAGCTCTGAACGTCGGAGTTTCTGACGCGGCTTGCACGAACGTCGCTCTTGTCGGCAAGGATCAGCGCCGCCGTGACCGCGTTTACGGGAAATGCGGTTCCTTCGTCGTGATTACCTATTGCGGTTATGACCGTCGCGACGTCGTCGGGATCGGCGTCCATTTTATCAAGGATACGGAACGCCATTATTGCACCGCTTTGAGCGTGCTCAACGCGGTTTATTATGTTACCGATATCGTGAATATACCCCGCGATCTCGGCAAGCTCCGCTTCCCTCTCGCTGTAGCCGAGCGTCAAAAGTATCTTCTTCGCGTAAGACGACACTCTCGTTACGTGAGCGAAGCTGTGCTCGGTATAACCGAGGGCGGAAAGCGATTCGTCCGCCTTTTTGATGTAGCTCTTTATCGACGGGTTGTTTTTTATCTGTTCTATCGTTATTTTCATATTATCTCCGTAAAATTTATTTACGTAATTATTTTAACACAATCTCGCAAATCGGTCAATACTCAATCCTAAATGTAGTCCGCCGTCTTGACAAGCTTTCGTCACCCATGTTATAATTTCAGTACCGAAAGGAGAATAGCACGATGAAAAAAAGGATATCTTTGCTTCTTGCTTTTATAATGATATTTTCGTTCCTGCTCCCCGCCTGCGTAGGCGGAGGTAAGGGCGGTACCGATACTACCGCAGGCACGTCGACCACGGACACAACGACTGATGCTGACACAACCGCCCCCGACACGACGGATGGTGAAACGACGACCGAGGAAATCACGACGGAGGAGATAACGACGGAGCCTACCGAAACGAAAAGCACCGTTACGCTCCTTGCCGTCGGCGACAACCTCATTCACGGCTACCTCATCACGGCTGGAAAGAAGTTCGGACACGATAAATTCTATAACCGCATAAAGGACACTATAAGCGCGGCTGATATTGCGATAATAAATCAGGAAAGCTGCTTCACCTACGATTCAAGCAAATATTCCGGTTATCCTCTGTTCGCGACCCCGACAGCCTTCGGCGACGCCGCTATCAAGGCGGGCTTCGACGTTTTCTCACTTGCGACCAATCACACTTGGGACCGCGGCGAGCAGCCGATAATAGATACTCTCGACTACTTCTCAAAGCACCCCGAGGCAACCGCCATCGGTATTCACGACAGCGTTGACAGCTACTATAAAACGAAGATAATAGAGAAAAACGGCATTAAGATCGCAATATACAACTGTTCATACGGCTCCAACCGTCCAAACAGCGTTTGGTGGCGTATGAACGATATGAACGACAAGGACTATTATAGGCAAATGCTCGGCTGGGCTGAGAAAAATGCCGATATTACGATAGTGGTTGCCCATTGGGGAACCGAATATGCATACACCCCGAACAGTAAGCAGACAAGCTGGGCAAAGTTCTTCACCGAATGCGGTGCCGATATAATAATCGGACATCATCCGCACGCGGTTCAGCCGCTGATGACCGTCAAGGCCGGTAACGGTAACACCTCCGTCTGCTATTATTCCCTCGGAAACTTCATTTCCAATCAATCGACTATGAAGGGTAACGTCGGCGGAATGGCATCTCTTACGATCGTCAAGGAAAAGGGCGTCACGCGCGTCGAGGACGCTACGATGATTCCGACGACCGTTCAGTGCGAAATGGTGAATGGCACCCGAACCTACGAGGCAATGCTCCTCTCCGATCTCACCCCCGAGCTGCTCAAAAAGAATTTCAAGTTTAAGGATAACACAGTCGAGGAGTTCTGGGATCTCTTCAATATGGCGGCAACTTCATATCCGTAATAGTAAAAGAGCAACGGTTTACCGTTGCTCTTTTCATATTTATTCGATTTATCAAATAGAATTAAAGCGTAGAAAGTTCCTTTACGCACTTGCGGCAAACGAGCTTACCTTTGAGGTAGACGACGTCGGACGCGTTACCGCAGAAAACGCAGGACGGGTTATATTTTTTGAGGACGATCTTATCTTCCTCTACGAATATTTCGACAGATGCACCCTTATTTTCAAGATCCATATTTTTACGAAGCTCCTTCGGGAGAACTATTCTTCCCAGATCGTCTATCGGTCTCACAATTCCTGTTGATTTCATAACATTCGTCCTTTTCCGTCATTATTTCCCTTATTCTACCATATTCTATTAAAATTGTCAATAGGAGCAAGCAATGGCAATAAAGATTTCGGGTGTAATAATTATCATATCGGTCGTTTGCGCGTTCTTCACGGGCAACGTCGGAGCATTGACCGAGGCGGCAATTTCGGGCGGAGCAAAGGCGGTCACCGTCGCGTTTTCGCTTCTGCCCATGATGTGTCTTTGGTGCGGGATAATGAAGGTCGCGGAAAACGGCGGTATTCTCAAGGCGTTTTCACGGTTGCTCTCTCCGATTTTACGGCTCGTTTTCCCGAAAACTACGAAAAACGGTGAGGGAACGAATGAAATATCAACCGCACTCGCAGCAAACATTCTCGGAATCGGAAACGCCGCAACTCCGCTTGCGCTAAATGCAACGAAAAAGCTCGGATGTGAGCCGGACGGACGCGCGGGTGACGACCTTATCACATTTACCCTGATCGGCTGCGCCCCGCCCTGCATTTTCCCAACTACAGTCGTTGCGCTCCGCGCCGCTGCGGGAAGCAATACCCCGACGTCAATCGTTCCTGCCGTTATCGTTTGCTCGTTCACGTTATGTATTTTGAGCATTGTCCTGTCAAGAATTTTAGCGGGAGGAAAACGTTGAATTTCTCATCCTTGATTCTACCGCTCATACTCTCTGCGTTTTCGATTTTCTGCATTTTCTCAAAAAAAGAGGTACAAAACAGCTTCATTTCGGGCGCTAAAGAGGGCTTAAACGGCGCTTTTTCGCTCATTCCGACACTCGTTTTACTGCTAACTGCCGTATCAATGTTTACGGCAAGCGGTGCTTCCGATCTGCTTGCAAAGCTTCTTTCGCCCATTCTTACCAAGGTCGGCGTACCGAGCGAGCTTGCACCGCTTCTCATCGTTCGTCCGTTATCGGGAAGCGGCGCCACAGCGCTTCTCACCGATGTTTTTGAAAAGCACGGTCCTGACAGCTTTATCGGTATATGCGCGTCAGTTATCAGCGGCTCGTCCGACACGGTGTTTTACGTTACCGCACTGTATATGTCTGGCGCGGGCGCGACGAGGTCACGTTACACCCTGCCCTGCGCGATCGCTGTTATGATATTCGGTACGGTGTTATCATGTGTCCTCGCACGTTTCATCGCATAGCGGAATATTGCTTATGACCTCTGCGATCATTTCAAGCCCGCGCGCTCTTATGCGGTATATCTGCGTTTTCTCAAACTCAAGCTCCTCCATAAGCTCCTCTGCGGCGTAACGCTTGCTCGGCGATAAGAAAAAACGTTCAATCACCTTTCGCTCATTTTTAGGCAGTGAGTTCACAACGCTTTCGATAAGCTTGATGCGATGAATGAGCAGCCTTTTTCTCATTGACAAGCATCTATACTCGTTTAATAATTTTGAATGGTATTTGTCGGCTCGTTCAACACCTTTTTTGCTCTGATCCCCGCTCGGAGCGTTCTCTTCCCTTTTCAGCTCGCGCAAAAACGATGCCGTTTCGAACATTTGTTCGTCTATAATTTGGCAGGATTTTTGAAGTATATCGTACTGCTTCAAAAAATCCATTGCGTTCTTCTTGTTCATAGCTACCTCCCGATTTATGTTTTTTCGGAAAAGTAGTTGACAAATTTCCGAAATCTGTTTATAATTAACTTGTGTAACACTATTATATTCCAACATTTCGGATTTGTCAAGTGTTTTTCCGAAATTTCGGAACTTTGGAGAAATTATGTTTACAGAACGTTTTAACGAGCTGCTGAAAAGCAGAGGCATTAATGCCGTGACGCTCGCGAAGGAGATCGAAGTGCCGAAGTCCATTGTTTATGAATGGAAATCGGGCGTTCGCGATCCGAGTCTTGAAAATATGCTCCGCATTGCCGACTACTTCGGTGTGTCGCTTGAATATCTGACGGGACGCGAGGACGACGAGACCGATATTGAAAAGGAGCTTCTCGTGCTTCTACGTGCCGCGCGCGATATTTCGGTCGAGGATCACGACGCGCTCGTCAACAGCTTTAAGTCGAATTTGAACATTTATCTACGCAGTAATGACAGAAGCAAGAAAGAAACTGATTGAAGATAAGGCGCTGTTGCTTCTGCTTTCGCAACGCATAAGCGGCGAATTTGCCCTTTCGTTTCTCGACCTGCGAAAGATAACGACATGCGGCGCGGCAGTTATCGACACGTTTTCTTCTTATGAAAGGAAAACGGGTGCTTTCCTTCCAACGAGCACCGAGGGAATAACACTCAAGCTCTCGGGAATGAACCTTATCCTCTACGATGACAAGATAAAGAACGAGGGCAGACGCAACTGGACTATTGCTCACGAGCTTGGGCATATTCTGCTCGGTCACAAGGAGATTTCGAAAATAAACGAGCGCGAGGCAGATGCCTTTGCCGCCGAGCTACTTATGCCCGAGGCGATAATACGATACCTCGATACGCGCGAAGGTGAGCCGATATCGCCTGAAACGATGACGAATTATTTTTCGGCGTCAATTACCGCGTGTAAAAGAAGAAGGTTGAATTTGGCTTTTTCCGATAGGTACAGGCCGTCGGAAAAAGGGCTCGAGTTGATCAAAAGGTTGTTTGAGCCGAAATAGTAATAAAAACAGACACTGCCCGCACGATATTGTACAGGCAGTGTCTGTTGTTTTCTGAATTTATGAAATCACCTCAACTGCGTTGCAGTTGAGGTGATTAACTTATTTTTGCGAAAGAATTTTATTTGCGCTTTCGATCTTCACGCAGAGAGCAAAGAGTTTAGTTGCGGTTTCAAGGTCATTTAGCGACGGATAAGAGGGTGCAATACGGATATTCGCGTCCTGCGGGTCAATACCGTATGGGTAGGTTGCACCTGCGCCCGTCATTATCACGCCCGCCTTTTTTGCGCGTGCAACTATTGCCTTTGCACATCCCGGAAGCGAATCGAAGGAGATGAAATATCCGCCCTTCGGCTTCGTCCAATCGCCAATTCCGAGACCTCCAAGCTCTTCTTCGAGGATCTCAAGCACCTTTTCGAACTTCGGACGAAGAATGTCGGCGTGGCGGCGCATATGCTCGTTCATTCCCTCGATGTTCTTAAAGAAACGAACGTGTCGGAGCTGATTTACCTTATCGTGTCCTATCGTCTGCATACCGAGCTGACGGCGGATGTCGTCGAGGTTGTTATGCGACGCGGCGATAGCGGCAATTCCCGATCCGGGGAAGGAAATCTTAGACGTTGACGCGAATTTATACGCCATATCGGGATTTCCCGCCTTGCGGCATTCGTCAAGGATCTCGAGAAGATAGTCCTGATCGTCGTCGTAAAGGTGATGTATCGTATACGCGTTATCCCAATAGATACGGAAGTCCTTTGCCTTCGGCTTCAGGCGGGCAAAGCGGCGGACCGTTTCGTCGGAATAGGAATAGCCCTGAGGGTTAGAGTACTTCGGAACGCACCAGATACCCTTTATCGAATCGTCCTCCGATACGAGCTTTTCGACGATATCCATATCGGGGCCGTCCTTCGTCATCGGTACGGTTATCATTTCGATTCCGAAATACTGCGTTATCGCAAAATGTCTGTCGTAACCCGGAACGGGACAAAGAAATTTTACCTTATCGAGCTTGCACCAAGGCGTTGAGCCGAGGACACCGTGCGTCATTGAACGGGAAACTGTATCGTACATCACGTTGAGCGACGAGTTTCCGTATATGATTATGTTATCGGCAGGAACCTCCATCATATCACCGAGAAGCTGCTTTGCCTCGGGGAGACCGTCGAGTACCCCGTAGTTACGGCAGTCGGTTCCGTCCTCGCAGGTGAGGTCGCTGTCCGATGACAAAATGTCCATCATCCCCATAGAAAGGTCGAGCTGCTCGACCGCCGGCTTTCCTCTCGCCATATTGAGAGTAAGCTCCTTTGCCTTGAAGGAGCGGTATTCCGCTTCAAGCTGCGATATGAGCGTTTCAAGCTCTTCCTTCGTCATATTTTGATATTGCATAATAATTTTCCCCTTTATTCACCGAGCATCTCGTTCAGATGCTTTGATAGAAGTGCAAGAGAACAAGCCATATTTTCATTTTGCACGAGGACTCCGTTAGGAACGCTGATGTGTGCCGGTGCGAAATTCCATATTGCCTTTATTCCCGCCGAAACGAGAAGGTCGCTTACCGCCTGTGCGTGCTTGGCGGGCGTTGTTATTACCCCTATCTCGACTCCGTTTTCATAGCAATACCGCGGAAGAGAGTCAATGGAAAGGATCTCCTTATCGTCAATACGGTAGCCGACAAGCGCGGGATTGCTGTCGAAGCCCGCTATGATCGTAAGCCCGTATTCCGAGAAGCCGCGGTATGACATAAGCGCACGTCCGAGATTTCCCGCGCCGACGATTATTGCTCCCTTAATTGCATTATAGCCGAGAAATTCCTTCAAATCGCTTGACAAAGCGGCAACGTTATATCCAACCTTCGGCTTGCCGCCCGAGCTGACTGACGAAAGATCCTTTCGAACCTGAACGTCGTTGAGCCCAAGTGCCTTTGCTATATCGGTTGACGACACGTTCCCGCAGGGATCGAGCGATTTGAGATAGTTCAGATATCTTGGCAAACGCTGAAGAGTGTTTCGGGAGACTTGCTGGATAGAGTCCATATCTTCCTCCTGCAAAATGCAAGTTTGGCTTTCAAATCTTGCATTTTACATTATATACAATAAATTTGTTTTTGTCAATGAGAACTTGAAATTTTCTCAGACGGATTCTGCCTCGCGAAGCTTATCAAGGCGGGAATTGCGGAAATAGAGGCAAACATCTATTGAAATCATTACGAAATTGAGAACGTAAAAGAAGAAGCTCAAGACGAAAAGAAAGTCGTGGCTTACAGCAGGGTCAAGCGTCTGTATCGTTTTGCGAACGATACCGCAGACGTAACCGAGAAGAAGAAAGACCTCAAAAAACAGACTTTTTCCCTTTGCGGTACGCGCTATGTACGACTTACGGATCGAGATCGGCCAGGAAAGACCGAAGCAGAATATGGTTAATGCTTCAAGAAGATCAGTTATCATTTTTTCACCTTTATCCTTTATTTAATCGGTTATGCATTCGGTTCCTCAAAAACGGGATTTCCGTGGGTGTATCTCGGCAGAAGCTTCGGGGATACCTTATCGGTTATGATCCCTGCTTCCGACATTTCTTTCATAAAGGAGCTAACATGACTGAGCGTCAGCCCTTCGGGAGCACCTATCCTCTTTGCCTCGTTTGCGGCGTTGATTCCCGCGTTGCGTCCAAAGACAATAATGTCGAGGAGTGAGTTGCCCATAAGTCGGTTTTCGCCGTGGATTCCCCCCACCGCTTCGCCTGCGGCGTAAAGATTTTCGACCTCGGACATTCCGTTGTCCGAAATCCTGATTCCGCCGTTCTGATAGTGGAGCGTCGGGTAAATAAGTATCGGCTGCTTTCGCATATCTATGCCGTATTTGAGGTACATACGCATCATAGCCGGTACTCTCTTTTCGATGGTTCCCTCTCCGTGGAGCAGCTCTATCATCGGAGAATCGAGCCACACGCCCTTTCCGCCGTTAAAGGTGTCAACACCCTTGCCTTTTCTGCACTCACGGATAACGCCAGACGCACAGACGTCACGCGTTTCAAGCGAGTACATAAAGGGTTCGCCGTCACAGTTGACAAGCTGTGCGCCGATCGAACGAACCTTTTCAGTCACGAGCGCGCCGAATATCTGCGAGGGATATGCCGCACCCGTCGGGTGGTACTGTAGAGTATGGGCGTAAAGAAGCGGAGCGCCCGCACGGTATGCGAGGACGAGTCCGTCTGCCGTCGCTCCGTAGTGGTTTGACGTCGGGAAGCCCTGATAGTGCATTCTTCCCGCACCGCCCGTTGCGATAATTACCGTCTTTGCTCGTGCGATAAGAATATCCTTAGTTTCCATATTCATAAGAACGGCGCCTGCAGCTCTGCCGTCCTTATCCTTGATAATCTCAATAGCCGAGGTGAAGTCGACGACGGGAATACTTCTGTTTTGAACCTCGTCGCGGAGGACTCTCATTATCTCGGCACCCGAATAGTCCTTGCAGGCGTGCATACGCTTACGCGACGTGCCGCCGCCGTGCGTCGTTACCATCGTGCCGTCGAGCTCCTTATCGAACATAACGCCGAGGTCGTTCAGCCACTTGATACAGATAGGCGCGTCGTTTACGAGCTTATAGACAAGCTCGGGAACGTTTTTGAAATGTCCGCCGCCCATAACGTCAAGATAGTGCTGTGCGGGAGAATCGTTCGGCTTATCCGCCGCCTGAATACCGCCCTGCGCCATCATCGTATTTGAGTCGCCGTGGCGAAGCTTCGTTACGATCATAACGTCGGCACCGTTCTCTTTTGCCATTATTGCCGCCGCCGAGCCCGCTCCGCCACCGCCTATTATCAGAACGTCGACGTCGTAATCGACCTTGCTGAGGTCAATATCCGCCGGGTTTATTCTCGGATTTGCCTGAAGAATCTCGGCAAGCTCAAGGGGAACCTTTTCGCCCTTGTTGGGGCCGATTTTCAAGGTATCAAACTGTTCCTTGATGTGGTCGGGGTGATTTTCGAGAAGCACCTGTTCCCTCTCCTCGGCGGTCATTCGGCGGGGATGAATACCGCTTTGCACATTTTTTACTCGCTCTTCACGGGTCGCTTCGACTTTTTTTATTGATTCGAGCATTTCATTCGTATACATCGCACCGTCTCCCTACTCCTCAAAATCACGGTTGTTATACATTTCCTTAAGCTCTTCCGCAGTCTTCTTCATAATGTCCCGAAGCGCCGCCTCGCAGTCGCCGTTTTCAATCTCGGATACGCGTGAAAGGAGATGCTCGGTTTCGGGAGAAAGATACTTGCCGGTAAGACGGCGTGAAAGAAGTCCGACTTGACTGTGTGTAATTCCGGCGGGGCAACGAGATGAGCAAACTCCGCACATTTCGCAATCGAAGGATTCCTCGGCACACTTTTGGTAGTCGCCGCGCTGTGCGTAAGCGATATACTGCATTACGTTAAGTCCCTGAACGCACGCCTTTGTGCAGGCGTTACAGCCGATACAAGCGTAAATTTCGGGATAAAGCTGCATCATTATCTGCTCGGTCGGCTTTATCTTTTCGATGTCGTACGGTTGCTTCACGATGGGGAAGAACGGAAGAGCCGCAATATACATATTGTTTTCAACCTTCGTCTGACAGGCAAGGCAGGTCTTAAGCTTGCGGTCGCCATTTGTGCGGTAAATTGTGACGCAGGCGCCGCAAACGCCGCAACGGCATCCGACACCGCGAACGAGCTGATAGCCCGCATATTCCATCGCGCTCATTATCGTAAGATTTGACGGCACCTCGTATTTTTTGCCGTAGAGATATATATTTACCATTTCCATAGCATTTTCCTTCTTAATATTCGTCGGAAAACTCGGAAAGCTTTATTTTAAGCATTACCGTATCCCGCGCCGATTATCGTCGCTTTTCTTCCCATTGAATAAAACCCATTCAATATCACTATATTACCGTTTTAGTATATCATAGGAATTATATGAATTCAAGCACTTTTAAGGAATACCAATGTTTTTATCGAAATATTTTATATGTAATTTTGTGTCATTTAACACATTTCGGCTTGCAATTTATGTAAAGAGGTGTGAATATTCACATCAGGTTGAATTTTCTTGTAAATCGTTTGAATTTGGTCTTTTTTTGCCATTTATCATCGGAATTTCTATATATAAAAAAGCAGATGCAAAATATACTTGACATCTGCTTTTTTCATAAAAATGAATTGGCTTAATTATATTATTTTCCAAATGCGACCTTATTTTTCAGTTCATAAAGCTTGTCGATAAATCGTCTGTCAAGCTCGGAAAGCTTCGTTCCCTCTCGGGTTATCATAACGTCCTTATACTTGTGTGCGGGTGCGTCGCACACCTTTTGAACGAGACCGTAGCGGGCAAGTATGCTTTCGGGCATCGGCGATACCCACATAAAGGACGATGTCATCGTCGCGAGCATAAGAAAGGGGCTTGTACCCTTATAGAGATTCACGACCTTTTTACTTGAAAGGTTGAGCGAGAGGTTTTCGGTCTGTGCCACGTTTATATACGGCACGTTACAGTCGCCGTGGGTGATCTCAACGTATGGCGCAAAATCGGAAAGAGATAGCTTTCCCCTCATCGCAAGCGGGTGTCTCTCCGACATAAGCGCAAGGCTTTCGAATTCCCACACCGTTTCGCATTTCAACCCCTTATCGCGGCAAAAATCGGCAAAATAGGGCTCGAATTGGGTCTGATAACGAATAACTCCGAGGTTAAATATGCCGTCGGAGACCATATTTACGCCGTCGATAGAGGTCGTTTCTCCGAGATTTACGTCGATCGGCTTGCCGTCGTCAAGAGAAGCAACGAATTCTCTTGCCGCAACCGATGCGTAGCTTCCGCGCGGAACGCAGACGTTGAAGCTCTGCATATCGGGGTCCTTATCGCGGCAAATATTCTGCATTTCCTCTATCTGCGACAGGATATTCTTCGCGTAGCGTAAAAACTCCTGTCCCTTATCGGTCGGAACTACGCCGCGCGATGTGCGCTTGAAAATCTCGATGCCGAGGTTATCCTCAAGCTCCTTTATCGATTTTGAAAGGTTCGGCTGTCCCATAAAGAGATTTTCCGCCGCCTGTGTTATCGAGCCTGTTTTCTCAACCTCAAGGGCGTACTTAAAATGCTGTGTATTCATATCAGACCTTTCCTTCCTTTATGAAAAGCATAGCGTTCCAGTCGTTTTCCTTTACCGTCTTTATATGAGTAAGTCCGCCCTTTACAAGAGCATTCAGGACTCTCTCCTCCTGAGTATCTATTATTCCCGAAACGGCGATAAGTCCGCCGTCCTTAATATAGCGCGCGATATCGGGTGCAAGTCGGACGAGAATGTCAGCAACTATATTCGCACTGACGAAATCGTACTTTTCATCGGTATTTACCTGACGGAGAAGGTCCGAAATTCCGCACTCGATATTCTCACAGCCGTTTTCGAGGCAATTTTCCTCGGCTACTCTTATCGCAACGGGGTCAATATCGTATGCATAGACCTTACTTGCGCCGAGCTTTGACGCGGCAATCGCAAGTATACCGCTTCCCGTACCTATATCGAGCACGCGGTCGCCCGCCTTCATATAGTCTTCCATAAGTGCCGAGCAGAGGCGTGTCGTTTCGTGTGTTCCCGTGCCGAACGCCATTCCGGGATCCATTCTGAGAACTATATCGCTTTCGGCAGGGTCAAATTTCTCCCAGCTCGGAACGACGATAAGTCTTTTTCCGATTCGGACGGGCTTATAATACTGCTTCCAGGAGTTTGCCCAGTCCTCCTCCTTCATTCCCGAAAGAGTGATCTCATATTCGATTCCAGTCAGATGCTCCTTGATAAAGGATACACACTCGGCGGGATTTCTCTCGTCGGGGATATATACGCTGACCGCGCCAACCGTTCTGTCGGCGTTTTTCATCGATTCGTCAATAAGCTCGCCGTAGCAATGGTCAAGATGGTCGACCTCGTTTGCATCCTCGATCATAAGTCCGTTATCGACCATACTCATTACCGCGCAAACGGTATCAAGGTCCTTTATCCCGCACGCTACTCTTATTTGTGTCCAGTTATTCATAACGTTTCCTTAACGCAGTTTGCCGAGGGGCTTTTTTCCTCTCGGCTCTGCTTATTTCTTAAATTTCTTGAAGAAGGACTGCTTCTTCTGATAATTTTTCTGCCCGCTCTCGGTGGCAAACGCGCGGAGCGCGTCCTTTTGCTTTTCGCTCAGATTTTTAGGAACCTCAACGGTCGTTTCAAAGACGAGGTCGCCCTTTCTTCCGCCGCGAAGCGAGGTGACTCCCTCGCCCTTGACGGTGAATCTCGTTCCCGTCTGGGTTCCCTCGGGTATGTTGAATTTAACGCTTCCCGTCATAGTCGGAACATCAATTTCCGCACCGAGCGCCGCCTCAACGAAGGTTATAGGGATCTCGCAATAGAGCGTCGTTCCCTCTCGCTCGAATATCTGATGAGGACGGACGTTCACGGTAACGTAAAGGTCACCTGCTCCTCCGCCGTTACGGCCGTCGTTACCCTGTCCCGATACGCGAAGAGTTTCTCCGTTGTCGATTCCCGCGGGAATCGTTACGGTAAGCTTCTTCTGAAGCTTGACGTAGCCCTTTCCGTTACAGTTTTTACAGGGGCTCTTGACGATCTTTCCGCTTCCGCGGCAGGTGTCACAGGTCGTCGTGCTTTGGAAAACGCCAAACGGAGTTCTCTGCGTCGTATTTACCTGACCTCTGCCCCCGCATCTCGGGCAGGTCTCGGGGCTTGTACCCTTGCTTGCACCGCTTCCTTCACAGTCGGAGCATTTCTCTACTCTGCCGTATGAAATATCCTTTTTACAGCCGAAGTATGCCTCGTCAAAGGTCAAGGTCAGGCGGTATTCAAGGTCGTCGCCGCGAACCGGTCCGTTTCTTCTGCCCGAGCCTCCGCCGCCAAAGCCGCCGCCGAACATCGAGCTGAAGATATCACCGAAATCGAAGCCGCCGAAGCCCGCTCCGCCAAAGCCGCTGCCGCCCATTGAAGGATCGAACGCCGAATGACCGAACTGGTCGTACTTGCTCTTTTTCTCGGGATCGGAAAGAACTGCGTACGCCTCGTTTACTTCCTTGAAGCTCTCCTCAGCCGCCTTGTCGCCGGGGTTCATATCGGGGTGGTACTTCTTTGCGAGCTTGCGGTATGCCTTTTTGATTTCATCGTCCGACGCGCTTTTGCCGAGCCCCAGCACCTCGTAATAGTCTCTTTTATCTGCCATTATAAACCTCGTTTACAGCCGAGACGGATTTCCGTCTCGGCTGTCGGTTCTGAATTATTTTAGTTTCCGGTCTTGTCTTCGTAATCGGCGTTGTAGTAGCCCTGACCGTTATCTCCCTGCGCGCCCTGCTGTCCCATATTGGGGTCATAACCCTGCGCGTTAGGATCGCCGCCCTGTGCCTTATAGAGCTTCTCGGAGAGGCGGTAGAACGCCTGCTCGAGCGCCTCGGTGTCCGCCTTAATAGCATCGGTATCGGTTCCCTTTACGGTCTCCTTGAGCTTTTCAAGAGCGGTCTTAACCTCTTCCTTGTCTGCTTCGGGGAGCTTATCGCCGATCTCGCTGAGCGTCTTCTCGCTCTGGAATACGAGCGAATCTGCCTTGTTCTTAATTTCAACCGCTTCCTTGAGCTTTCTGTCCTCATCGGCAAACTGCTCTGCCTCGCGGACTGCGCGGTCGATATCTTCCTTGCTCATATTGGACGAGGATGTGATAGTGATATGCTGCTCCTTACCGGTTCCCTTATCCTGTGCCGAAACGTTTACGATACCGTTAGCGTCGATGTCAAAGGTGACCTCGATCTGCGGAACGCCTCTGGGTGCAGAGGGGATACCGTCGAGGTGGAAGCGGCCGAGGGTAGTATTACCCGACGCCATTTCTCTTTCGCCCTGAAGAATATGGATCTCAACCGAGGTCTGACCGTCAGCCGCAGTCGAGAATACCTGGCTCTTCTTTACGGGAATCGTGGTGTTCCTGTCAATTATCTTGGTGCAAACTCCGCCGAGTGTCTCGATACCGAGGGAAAGGGGAGTAACGTCGAGAAGGAGAAGATCCTTAACGTCGCCGCCGAGGACGCCTGCCTGAATAGCCGCACCGACCGCTACGCATTCGTCGGGGTTGATGCCCTTGAAGGGCTCCTTGCCGATGAACTTCTTGACTGCTTCCTGAACTGCGGGGATACGAGTCGATCCGCCTACGAGAAGCACCTTATCTATCTGCGAAACGCTGATGCCTGCGTCGGAGAGAGCCTTCTTGGTCGGAACCATACATCTTTCAACGAGGTCAGCAGTTATACGGTCGAACTCAGCTCTCGTGAGGGTAGCATCAAAGTGGAGGGGTCCTTCTGCGGTCGCGGTGATGAAGGGGAGATTGATGTTCGAGCTTGCCATACCGGAAAGCTCGATCTTCGCCTTTTCAGCCGCGTCCTTAAGACGCTGAAGAACGGTCTTATCGTTGCGGAGGTCAACTCCGTTTTCCGCGCGGAACTTGTCTGCCATCCAGTCGATAACTCTTTGGTCGAAGTCATCGCCGCCGAGTAGAGTATCACCGTTTGTAGCAAGAACCTCAAAGACTCCGTCGGAAATTTCAAGGATAGATACGTCGAAGGTACCGCCGCCGAGGTCGAATACCATGATCTTCTGATCCTCTTCCTTATCCATACCGTAAGCGAGAGCTGCCGCCGTCGGCTCGTTGATGATTCTCATAACCTCAAGGCCTGCGATCTTACCTGCGTCCTTGGTTGCCTGTCTCTGTGCGTCGGAGAAGTACGCGGGAACGGTGATGACCGCTTTATTTACCTTCATTCCGAGATATGCCTCGGCGTCCGCCTTAAGCTTCTGAAGAACCATCGCGGAAATTTCCTGGGGAGTGTAGGACTTGCCGTCGATAGCTACCTTATAATCGGTACCCATGTGACGCTTGATCGACGCAACGGTCTTGTCGGGATTGGTAATCGACTGACGCTTTGCGACCTGTCCGACTACTCTTTCGCCCGTCTTTGTGACAGCAACGACAGAGGGAGTCGTTCTCGCTCCTTCGGGATTGGGGATAACGATGGGCTCGCCGCCCTCGTAAACTGCTACGCAGGAATTTGTTGTACCAAGGTCAATGCCTATGATCTTTTCCATAATAATTTCCTCCTGAAATTAACTTATTAGTTCGCTACCTTTACCATAGCGTATCTTATGATTTTTTCGCCTTTTTTATATCCTTTTTGGAGAACTTCGGCAATTATTTGCTCTCCGAGCTCGTCGTCCTCACAGTGAAGAACGCCGTTATGCAGGTTTGGATCAAACTCCTCACCGCGCTCACCGAATTCCTCGACGCCGAGCTTTGTGAGGATCTCGCCGAATTTATTGAGCGTCATCGTAACGCCCTGCGACAGCTGGCTTTCGTCGGCGAATTTGAGTGCCATTTCAAGGCTGTCCTTTATCGGAAGCATCGCGTTTATTATGTCTGATGTCGCTTCAAAGTAAACGCTTTCTCTTTCCTTTTGCGCGCGCTTGCGGAAATTGTCGTATTCCGCGAGCATTCTTGTGTATCTGTCGTTAAGCTCGTTCAGCGACGCATTAAGCTTTTCGTTTTCCTCGGTCAGCTTTTTGACTTCCTTTTTACTTTCCTTCTTTTCCTTCGGCTTTTGCTCCGGCTGTTCAGCCGAAACCGTTTCTTCATTTATTTCGTTCTGCTTTTCTTCCACCGGTCTTTATCCTTTCGCTATTTTTCGTCCTCGCCGAACGTCTCGGGAAGCGAGAGCGAGCTGTTCAGCATAAGAGAAATATTTTGTGCTATATATTCGACGGTCGAGATGACCTTTGAATAATCCATTCTTCGCGGTCCGATAATTCCGATCGCACCGACGACCTTTCCGTTCGACTTTATCTTTTGGAAAACCATCGTCGAGTTTTTCATTTCCTCAAGGACGTTTTCGGAGCCGATAAGCACCTGAGGGCCGTCCTCGTCAAGCTCACTGTCGGAAACGAGCTTCAGAATATCGCGTTTTTCCTCAAGCACCCCGAGAAGCTCCTTGAACTCTCTCGCGTCGCTGAATTCGGGATATTCGAGCAGATGATTAACACCTGCCATTTTAAGGTCTCCGCCCTCTGGCTCACCAAGAGTTTCGCACACGGTCTTAATCACCGAGGATACGACTCCTTCGCCAACGCCGTAATTGCGTTCGATCTCCATAACGAGCGACACGGTTATTTCGTCAAGGCGTTTATTTGCGACCTTGAGATTAAGCGCATCTTCAAGAATACCGAGCACCTCTTCGCTTATCGGCTCGCCGACCGACATCTGACGCGTCTTGATATTCCCCGCTCCGTCTATCATAACGAGCATAAACAGGTGTTTATCAAGAAGCACCGTTTTGAAACGGGTTATCACCGCCGCGCTTTGCTTCGGCTTAATCGCTATCGAGGTATAATTCGTAAGTCCCGCCGCAAGACGCGTTGCGCTTTCGAGCAGTCTGTCAATCTCGGCAAGACGGCTCTTAGCAAGAGCGTTCATTCTCGCAAGCTCATTTTGCGACATACGGTACTTCTGCATCAGCGAATTTACGTAAAAGCGGTACCCGCTTTCCGACGGAACGCGTCCCGCCGAGGTGTATGGCTGCTCGAGATAGCCGAGCGATTCAAGCTCTGCCATTTCATTACGAATGGTAGCAGACGAAAGGGCGATCTGCTTATTTTGCGTCAGATATTTCGATCCGACCGGCTCGCCTTCCTTGACGTGAGCTTCGATTATTGCTTTCAAAATCAGCTTTTTTCGTTCGTTAAGCTCGGAACCGCCGCCTTGCACCCTTTCTTCACTCCCTTTCCGCTTTTTGGCATTTTAGCACTCAAGCACTTTGAGTGCTAATCTACAATAATAATATAACACTATTTTGCCCGTATGTCAAGAACGAATTTAAGATATTATGTGAATATTTTGTAAATCAAGCAACAAAGTAAAAAAGGAACCCCGAGGGGTTCCCTTTTAACCGGTTTTATTTAAGAGAAACTGCCTTCTTTGCCTGTGCCGCGATATTCTGCGCGGTAAGACCGTACATTTCAAGCAGGGGCGGAACCTTACCGGAGCGGCCGAAGGTATCGTTTGTACCAACGCGGACAACCGGTACGGGAGCTGCTTCGCAAACTGCTTCACAAACTGCCGAGCCGAGACCGCCGATGATATTGTGCTCCTCTGCGGTAACGATAGCGCCGGTTTCCTTAGCTGCCTTAACTACAAGCTCGGTATCGAGGGGCTTGATGGTGTGGATATTGATAACTCTTGCATCAATTCCGTCTGCTTTGAGAAGCTCCTTTGCTTCAAGAGCCATAGCAACGGTGATACCGGTTGCGATAATGGTAACGTCCTTACCGTCAGCAAGGGTGACACCCTTACCGAGCTCGAACTTATAGTCCTCGCCGTTGATTACCGGAACTGCATAGCGTCCGAAGCGGAGGTAGCAGGGGCCGTCGAACTCGATAGCCGCCTGAACTGCCGCACGTGCTTCAACGTCGTCACAGGGGTTGATTATCGTCATACCGGGAATGGTACGCATAGTGCCGAGGTCTTCAAGGCACTGGTGAGTTGCGCCGTCCTCACCGACGGTGATGCCTGCGTGAGTAGCGCCGATCTTTACGTTAAGATGAGGATAACCGACGGCGTTTCTGATCTGCTCGAAAGCTCTGCCTGCCGCAAACATTGCGAAGGTGCTGACGAACGGAACCATACCGGTTGTCGCAAGTCCTGCCGCAACTGCGACCATATTGCCTTCAGCGATACCGCAGTCAAAAAATCTTTCGGGGAACGCTTTTTTGAACTTGATAGTTTTTGTTGCCTCTGCAAGGTCTGCGTCGAGGACAACGAGGTTATCGTATTTCGCTCCGAATTCTACGAGCGCGTTGCCGTAGGATTCTCTTGTTGCTATCTTATCTGCCATTTTCGTTTCCTCCTTATATAGATGCGATGTAGGCGTTGATCTCGTTCACTGCCTGCTCGTACTGTTCAGCGTTAGGCGCCGAGCCGTGCCACTTGACGTTGTTTTCCATAAAGGAAACGCCCTTACCCTTGACACACTTCGCGATGATTGCGGTGGGCTTGCCCTCGCAAGCGTGAGCTGCCTTGACAGCCGCGTCGATCTGCTCGAAATCGTGACCGTCGATGACGATAACGTTCCAGTTGAACGCCTCAAATTTCTTGTCGATAGGAGTGGGGTCAACTACTTCGGTTACGGGTCCGTCGATCTGGAGACCGTTGAAGTCAACGAAGATGCAGAGGTTATCGAGCTTCTTATGAGCTGCGAACATAGCCGCTTCCCAAACCTGTCCTTCCTCGCACTCGCCGTCGCCGAGGATAGCGTAGGTGTAGTAATTCTTATTTCTGATCTTTGCAGAAAGTGCCATTCCGCAAGCGGCGGAAATTCCGAGACCGAGCGAGCCTGAGGTCATATCGACGCCGGGAGTATGCTTCATATCGGGGTGACCCTGAAGGTAGCTGTCTGCCTGGCGGAGAGTTTTAAGGTCTTCTCTCGGAATAAAGCCCTTGAGCGCGAGTGCTGCGTAAAGACCGGGCGCGGTATGTCCTTTTGAGAGGACGAAACGGTCACGGTCGTCCCACTTGGGGTTGTTTACGTCTACGTTCATTGCTTCGAAGTAGAGGTAAGCGAGAATGTCGGAAATCGAGAGCGATCCGCCCGGATGTCCTGATGCTGCGTTGAACACGCCTTCAAGTGCGCCAAGCTTTATCTCTGCACTTTTGAGCTTCAGTTCTTTGATTTTGTTCTGATCCATTGAATTGCCTCCATTAGAGTATTTTTTACATACAGTAATATTGTAACTCTTTTGTTTTGATTTGTCAAGGCAATTTAGAGTTTATTAGGATTATATTGAGCGTCACCTTACCTTCTCCAGCGGGAGAAGGTGGCTGAGCGCAGCGAAGTCGGATGAGGTGTTATTACTAACTTTTCTTGCTCGTGCAAGAAAAGTTACAAAAGAACCACGCCAAGGGGACAACCGATGAAAATTTGCGAAGGCAAATTTTCAAACGTTTTCCCCTTTGGAATCCCTTTTCGATTTTGTACAAACTCCAAAACGCTCTTGTAGGGGCGACCAATGGTCGCCCGCATAACGTACCTCGAACGGACGGGCG
>JAZSHF010000063.1:0-3158 GCA_045533115.1 Eubacteriales bacterium | reverse complement strand
CCGGTCTTATGCCCTAAGGGGGCAGTGCATGCCACCGGCACGGCCGGTGGTCATGACTGTTGCAATTTGTCTTTATGTGTGATATAATGAAATTGCGAAACAAACTTAATAAACGGAACAGGGGATTTTTATCTTTATGGGATAATTATACCTTTTTTTGACATACTATTTCAAAGGTGGAATTTGGTAAAAGCGCAAGCTCCCCTTTGAAATAGTACAAGGTAACCCCTTTTTCTGTTGAAGTTTGTTTCGCGACAATCGGAGTTTGCGTTTTTCGGTGCGCTGACCTCGGTTGGCGCACTTTTTTATTTTAGGAGGACAGAAAAATGGACGAGTGGGAAGAATACTATAAAAAACCCAACAATAATTTCGCGGGAACACCAAGCCAACAAGAAACTTATTCTACATACTATTTCGGATATTTGAATGATTATTCGAATGGTAACAATATGTCTCCGGGAGCTTATGGCGAGTGCTTTACTGAAACAACTGCAACGACTAATTTGAAAAAATGGACAAGGATTTTCAAAATATGCTTTATAGTGTTGTTTGTTATATTGGGTATTGTGTTCTTTGTTAATGCTTATGCTAATTCGCATATTCTCGTAGAAGGAGAGTATTCTTGGTCGGAGCCAACTGAAAAGTTCAGTATGGGATATTTTATAGGGCAGCTTTTGGCATGTGGAATTATCATGTTTATAATGTTCCTGTCTTATAAATTGACTTTGGCTGTACTTAACTGCATAGCACAAATTACTCGAAATACGGGAATAAGCGCCAAGCTTGCCGCGTTTAATACCAGAAATCAGATGATGAAGGATGCAAGCAAAGAAAAAGAAAACTAAAAAGCAATAAATCACCGAAACCAAAAATGACGAGCATTACGCTCGTCATTTTTGGTTATTTCTTTTTCTCGACCTTGACTTTTGTTCCGTCGGGATACTGTATATAGGTATTATCGAGTATACCGCGCATTCCTGCGCGGAAATCGAGAATGTACTCCTCGCGGAGCTTTTTCTGCTCGGCTTTTTCTTCAGGTGTAAGCTCTTCGGTCTTGGACTTTCTTGCGAGCTCGTTTATTCTGTCGATCTTACTTTGTTCCATATCAGCTTATCTCCGCAATGTCGATATCACCGAAAAATTCGGGCTTATGGAATGCAGGCGCGTCATTCTCAACCACACTCCACATACCGAAATGTGGGAACGCGGTTTCGTCGCCGCACTTGTAGAAATTGCCGCGCAAGCTTTCGAGCTTCTCGATACCGAAAAGCTCCTTGACCTTCTTCATATCAAGCGTTACCTCGACGTACCACATATCGTCAAGTACGGTCGGCTTCGGTTTACCGTCCTCTGTGAAAACGTCTATAAGCTGACAGTTTTCCATACAGGTACGATAGGCGGAATAATATCCGCCTATCGAGTTTACCTCAAGGTTTATATAATAGGGGCTTCCGTTGAAGGAAAGGAAACATTCAAGACAGCTGTCCCAATAAACGTGAGCGTCGGGGCCGTACGCAAAGCGCGCGCAGGGGTCTTTTTCACAGGCGGTAAGCTTGATATAAAGAGTTTCATCGGTTAGGTGAAGCTCCGCCCACGCCTTCGGCTCGTAGCCGTTATTCATCCAGCGGTAGTTGCTTATTTCGTAACGCTTCATATCTTACCTCGGAAGAGCGTTAAGCGCAGAGATTATACCGTCGAGAGTCTCGCGGTATTTAGACATCTTTGCCTTTTCGCCTTCAACGACAGCGGCAGGCGCCTTCGAAACGAAGCCCTCGTTCGACAGCTTCTTTTCGATTCTTTCGATCTCGCTTTCAACCTTCGTCTTTTCGCCCTCAAGACGTGCTCTTTCCTTTTCGAAATCTATAATGTCGGAAAGGGGAAGGAATATAGACGCCGAATCGGTAACGATCTGAACTGCGTTATCGGCGCTTATGTCGTTTTCACTAAACGCTTCCGCAACAACGACAGAGGAAGCGGATGCAAGACGCATAAAGAACGGCTCGCTGTTAGCACCGAAGATGTCGTTATACTTCGTTGCGATATAAACCGTTGCCTTCTTTGAGGGCGGAACGTTCATTTCGCTTCTGCGTGCTCTTATTGCCTTGATCGCGTCGATGATCTTGTTCATCTTCTCGGCGTCGGTCGGGAAATTAAGCGCTTCGTCATACTTCGGATATGCGGAAATCATTATGCTGTCGCACTCGTGAGGAAGCGATGCGAAAATTTCTTCCGTGATGAAGGGCATAAAGGGATGCAGAAGCTTAAGGGTACCGTAGAGAACGTATGCGATTACGTTCTGGCAGGTGAGGTTTGCTTCGGTGTCCTTTTCGTTAAGACGGGACTTTGCGATCTCGATGTACCAGTCGCAGAAGATGTCCCATGTGAAGGAGTAAATAGCACCGAGGGCAACGCCGATCTCGAACTTGTCGAGGTTATAAACGACGCTGTTTACGAGGTTGTTGTACTCGTTGAGTATCCACTTATCTTCAAGCGAGAGCTTGTCCTCGCTCGGAAGCCCGATCTTGTCGATCGTGAGGTTCATACGAACGAAACGCGAAGCGTTCCAGAGCTTGTTTGCAAAGTTTCGGGCAGACTCGATCTTCTCGTCGGAGAAGCGCATATCGTTTCCGGGAGAGTTACCGGTCGCGAGCGCGAATCTGAGCGCGTCTGCGCCGTATTTTTCGATAATTTCAAGGGGATCGATACCGTTTCCGAGTGACTTCGACATCTTTCTGCCCTGCGCGTCGCGGACAAGACCGTGAATGAATACGGTAGAGAAGGGCTTTTCGTTCATGTGCTCAAGGCCGGAGAATATCATTCTCGATACCCAGAAAGTGATAATATCGTAGCCCGTAACGAGAACGTCGGTCGGGTAATATCTCTTGAGGTCGTCGGTGTTTTCGGGCCAGCCGAGGGTAGAGAAGGGCCAGAGGGCAGAGGAGAACCAGGTGTCAAGAACGTCTTCCTCCTGTCTTACCTTGCCGCCGCACTTGGGACAAGTGTCGATATCGACTTTGGAAACCTCCATATGTCCGCACTCATCACAATAGAAGGCGGGAATTCTATGTCCCCACCAGAGCTGACGGGATATGCACCAGTCAAGGATGTTGTTCATCCAGTTGAAATAATTCTTGGAGAATCTCTCGGGAACAAATCTT
>JAZSHF010000009.1:0-12268 GCA_045533115.1 Eubacteriales bacterium | reverse complement strand
CTTATACCGAAGTGGTTGATCGCGTCATTGCTCAAATGAACCGCACCGAAAATTGGGATCCTTCGAACAAGCTCTCGCCTGCAGAGGATGACGAGCTTTACGTCAGAACACCGCTTTACAACGTTTATAAGAATAACGTGTCTTACGGCTGCAAGAACGGCGCTCTCTCTATTCCTACCGTCGGAGAGGATACTGCCACAATCGACCATAACGTCAATTTTTCCAAGCTCATACCGATCTTCACCGACTATGAAAATGGCGACTTCACACTGCCTGCAAACAGCTTGGTCTTCTGGCGAATTCCCGATTTTGTCGCGCCTAATATGTCTCTGATGGGTGTTCTTGCAAACTAATTCAAGAATAGACCGTCGCATTTGGGCAGAACCGAATAAAAAAGAAGAATACCGTTCCTTCAAATGGTATTCTTCTTGGTTTTAGAGTGTCAAGAAAAAATCAAGGTCAACAACCTTCGATTTTTATATCTTTTTTGTTCTATCATCACTCGTTCGCCCCGGCGTACCTTTGTGCGCCGACGTTCGTTCGATTCAATATTTCGGCTCTAAATTCGACGGTCTTCTGTTCTTAATTAGGTATAACTGAATCCAAAAAGCCGCCGTCGAAACGGCGGCTTTCAAAGTATAAGAAAGTATAAGTATAAAAGGGAAGAGTATCGGGGGAAAATGCCAAATCAAAGCGTAATGGCAACGCCCGATAACGGCGGGATAGTGACCGTTTTTCCGTCAACCGTGCAAGAAGTCTCTTCGGCATCAGGATTGACAAGGATCAACGCGCGGCTGCCGTCTGCGGCCTCCCAAGCGGAATAAAGCACAGAAACTGATTCGAAGACGTCTTCCGGATAGCAGACGCCGATCTTCACACTATCGCATTTGACCTCGGGAGAGGCGATCATGCGACCGTTATAAAGGAATTTTTTGACGTCTTTTTTGTAGAATTCCGTAAGGTTGCGTATCAGGCGGAGCACCAATTCGCGGTTAGGCAAATGCGAAAAATTCTTCAGACCCCAATGAGACATGAATTCTCCCGAAGGCGTTAATACAAGCGTCATACTGTCTCCGGCACAGAAGGAATACGCGATACGGTATCTTAACGTATCCGCATCATTATCAAGCACACAGCTCACCTGATTGCCCATGAAATTACGGATGTATTCGTGGTACATATAGGCATATAGCGGTACGGGCACACCAATCTGATAATTTAATTCGAAGCGATTGTCACTGTACAGAAGGTTTCCGATAAAAGGCTCAGCCGCCGCAGATTCGCAGCCGAGAAGCGTTTTGCCTGCGAGTTTGTTCCAAGAAGATAGCACGGATTGCATATTTTCCGTCATCCACGTACCGGGACCGGGGGCGTGGCCGTGCTCGCGGCTATAGCAGAAATACTGCCCACCGCCGTGGTTCTGGTCAAGAATCTGTACGTAGTCAACGTCGGTTCTGAGCAGGGGGGTATAGGCTTGCTCCAGAAGCGCTTTGCCAACCTCGGATGCGGGACAAATATCATAGCCCGAACGCTGACCTGTGCAGATTTTGCTGATCGAAACTTTTCCGTCAGGTCCTGCGCACATTCCTTTGCTATATTCACGTGCGGCGTATTCTTCTTCATTGTTGTATTCCGCAATCAAATTACTTTGGATCGTATAGCCGAATCCCGAGCAGTATACACCGAGCAGATCGCCTTTTTCATGAAGCTTTTTCAAAAATTCGTTAAAGTTTTCTTCGCCGCCGTAGGGAGGCCATACGAAGGGCGGCGCCCAGGGAGCTGTGCCTTCCCAGTGCATCAAAAGGACGAGCAAGCGGTTGTCAACGGCTTTTTTGATCTCGTCGAGAAGCGGCAAAGCGTTCGTATAAGGGAACAAGCTGTTCGGCTTCATTTTGTCCATATCGTGCACGCCGCGCACGGGATAAGAAACGATCAAGGGCGAATCGGCGTACCATTCGGGCAATGCTTCGTTTTCGGCAATCTTTTTCACGTTTTCGGGAAGATCACTTTCAAACCACGCGCGGTAGCGCTCTGCCGCTGCTTCCCATTTGCCCTCGGTTACGGCAAAAACGATGGGATAGTCAGGGGCGAAGGTTTCGCCGAAATCCGTTCCGCAGAAGAGGCGGAATCTCAACGTAACGCCGCCCTCTGCCTTATGGAAATTCACGTCCTTCACGCCTCTTTTGCGGTCGTGCGCGCCAAGATAAAGAGCTGCATCCGTAAAAATATAGGCAAGCATTTGCGCGAATACCATATTGGGGAATACGGCAAAGCTTCCTTGCGACGGATATTGAGGCTCGGTATAAAAGAAATCGGAAATTTCACGGCGTTCGATATCGGAGATCAATACGCCTTCATTGAAGGGGAACAATATCTGACCGCCGCCCCCCTCCGGATTATTGTTTTGGAGAGCAGGTAACGTGATCGGCGGAAAATCCACCCATTCCGTAAAGAAATCGTCCGAGGGGGTTGCTGAAATGCGCCATGCGGCTTCGCCGTTTTCCTCTTTTAGGGTAATGCGAACGGATAGGCTGGCCGGCGAAAAATCGGTATAGAGTGCGCCGTCCTCTTTTTCAATGCACGTACGGGCATCGTTGGGCATGAGCGTAAGGGTGCTACCATCCTTCTTTCGTAAGCAAATTCGAAAGAGCGGCGCGGTGGCCGTCAGGCGCTCTCGACCGTTGATCATCAGAGAGGTGATAAAGCCTCTTTGAAAGTCCACGGATAAATGAAGATTTTTCAAATTCAGTTCCATTTTATTCTCCTTTCAAGCAGCATGCCGTTTACGTTTTGGCAAAATTGATGTAGCATTTCGTTTTCGGACAGGAAGGCTTTTGCCGTTCGTCCGATCGGGAAGCTTACATTTTTATTATACATAAAAAAGAACTTGCGTTCAATTGTTTTTTTTATAAAAAATATTGCTTATTATATGATTTTTGTTAAGATCAAAGCACAAGGAGAGATTCTCATGCATTTCCATACCAAACACGAGCACATACCGAACGATTTTATTGCCGCCTCACGAAAGTGGCTGTCACCCGTTGTATCTGCCCATATGCACGATTTTTTTGAAATTGAGTTTGTGATTTCGGGAAGCGGCGTGTGCGAGGTTGACGGTCGGGAATATCCTTTTTGCAGGGGAAGCGTTTTCTTTTTGACGCCGATCAATACGCACACGATAAAATCGGTGAATGCAGAAATATTCAACGTGATGTTCTGCTGTGAAAGTGCGAGCGACGGCGCGATCTCCTTTCCGATCTTCACGTCAAAGTGTCCTTTTATAAGGTCGGAGGGCAAGGATACGGAAATGATCTATCTGTTGCTTTCCGAATTGGTGGAAATCTATGAGCAGGACGTTCGTTATGCGGGGCTTTTGCTCACCTGCCTTTGCAAAAAGCTTGATAGAATGGCAACGAAGGAATGCGGCGAGCAGGTGCGCACAGGCTATATGCAACAAGCGTTGCAACTGATCACGGAACGCTTTAAACATAAGATCGCGCTTGCTGATATCGCCGAGCGAATAGGGCTTACACCTTCCTATTTTTCCTGTCTTTTCAAAAAGGAAATGGGGGTCAGCTTTGGCGCATATTTGGATAATCTCCGTTTTTCATATGCGAAAAATCTGCTCCTTTTCACCGATTTGCCGATTCTTGACGTTGCGCAAGAGGCAGGCTTTAACGATTACACAAATTTCGAAAGACGCTTCAAAAAGAATTTTTCTTTAACGCCGAGTCGATTTCGGCAAAGAAGAACAAACAAAACCGACACCCTTTGATAAGAGTAATGTCGGTTTGTTTCTTAAGATCAATGAATGTTTTTTGAACAAATCTCGTTTAATGCGCTTTTTGGATAGCGATATCGCCGAAGCTACGGTATTGCCGCATATTCATTCCGTATTTTTTAACGAAGAGGGTGCCCGCAAGGCTGAGGGTATTAAAACCGCTGTCAAAAACGATTACCGAAATCTTTTTGTTTGAGTTTCTTAACATATTCGCGATATAGTTCAGACGCAGGTCGTTGACAAATTCGCTAATGGTCATGCTCATATACTTTTTCATAGAGCGTGAAAGATGCTCGCGCGAGCGGCCCGAGAGTTCGATCATTTTTTCGCTTCCTTCAACGAAATTGGCATCCGAGCGCATTTTCTGGCATAATTCGTCAAGCCAACCCGGGATGCCGTCGTCACACACGCGGAAGTTTGAAAACTGAACTGTGAACAGATCTATAAGCAAAATTCTCAGGGCAGTTTTTCTTTCCGAAGCATTGTCTTGCGGGATGGCACTTAGATGTGCGAGCTTGGTTTCGAAGCGAGATACTTCTCGCTCTGTCATTCTCGAAAACGGAGGAATGGATGAGGAAAGAAGCTCTATGGAGGGAAAACCATCGCCCAGAAAATCGAAAAGCTGATCTCTCGTTTCGTTGGTGAAGGTGAGATTGCAAAAGGTGAAGGTTTCGCCGTGAAGCTCTGAAAATTTATGGATATCGGACGGCCTTATAAAAACGATGTCGCCTTTTTTCAAGTGAGCTGATTTTCCATTTGCGGAATGCTTGGCAAATCCGCTCAGCATAACGAAAATTTCGGAGAAATTATGGCTATGATCCGTGAAGCTTTCGGTTTTACTGTTGACTATACGGTAGGAGATGCCGGTGACAATATCAATGCATTTTTCTGGCGTTAAAATTTTCATGGCGATAGAAAAATACCCCCTCACGCGAAAAATATCACAATGCTGTTATTATAATATCATATTAGAGATTGATTGTCAAGTGTGTTTGTGCTAAAATAATAATAGAGAAAAACTTAGGCTATATGTGAGCCTGAAGGAGAGTTGTTATGGAATTAAACATTGCAAAAGTGAAAAGAACGCTTGACGTTCTCGAAGCGTCTTGTACGACTGTTGTGGAGAAAATTGATAATCTTCGCGCCCTTGAGGTTTTTGATTTCAAGGATTCAAACGAGCCGCCCGAGGGTGAGTATCTTCCGTTTGCGTGCGTTGACGGACTTGATAAGAGATTTTGGATAAAGGCTTCATTCCAAACTCCGAAACAAGAAAAAGACTGCGCGTATTTCTTAAAAATAAGAACGGGTCTGTCCGGATGGGATGCGATGAACCCTCAGCTTATATTCTACATTGACGGTAAGATGGTACATGGCCTTGATATTAACCATTTCCTCGTGCCGCTTGATGCAGATAAGAGCTACGATACCTACTGTTATCTCTATTCGGGCAAGCAGGAATCACATTTCCCCGTGATATACGAAGTGATCAAGACCAACAAGAGAGCTGAAAAGCTCTACTACGATATGGTCGTTCCGCACGATGCTTGCCGCGACGTTTACAGAGAAGATTCGAAGGAATACTCCGAGACGTTGAAAGCACTTTCCATGGCATCGGATGCACTCGACTTCCGCGCCCTTGGCTCACCCGAATACTATGAGAGTGTTGAAAAGGCACTCGAAATCATGGAAAAGGAATATTACGAAAAGCTTTGCTCTACCGAGGATAAGCCGATCGTGAACTACGTCGGGCATACCCATATTGACGTTGAATGGCTTTGGGACAGACGTCAGACGAGAGAGAAGATTCAGCGCAGCGCATCTACTGCCGTTACGCTGATGAAAGAGTATCCCGAGTATAAGTTTATGCTCTCTCAGCCCGAGCTTTACCGCTATCTCAAGGAGGAAGCTCCCGAAAAATACGAAGAGGTCAAAGCCCTTATTAAAGAGGGACGCTGGGAGGTGGAAGGCGCACTTTATCTTGAGTGCGACTGTAACCTTACGAGCGGCGAGAGCCTTGTCCGTCAGCTCCTTTACGGAAAGAGATTTTTCGACCGAGAGTTCGGTCGCGAAAACCGCGTTTGCTTCCTGCCCGACGTGTTCGGTTACAGCGCGGCAATGCCTCAGATTCTGAAAAAGAGCGACGTTGACTATTTCGTTACCTCGAAAATCAGTTGGAACGACACCAACACAATGCCTCACGATGCATTCGTATGGCAGGGTATCGACGGTACGGAGATCCTTTCCACGTTTATCACGGGCCAGCCGTACCGCAAGGGTCAGGCGCCCGAAAAGTACACGACGTACGTCGGCGATATCACCCCTGCGTTTACCAAGGGCACGTGGGAAAGATTCCAGGATAAGGAATATTCTTCGAACGCGCTTTGCACCTATGGCTTCGGCGACGGCGGCGGCGGACCTACCCGCGAGATGCTTGAACGCGGCAGAAGACTTGCAAAGGGCCTTCCCGGACTTCCCGTTGCGAAATTCACTCACCTTCGCCCCTATCTCGATACGCTTTCGGGTGAATTCTTTGAGAATGCGAAAAAGATCAAGAAAATGCCCAAGTGGGTTGGCGAGCTTTATCTTGAATATCATAGAGGTACTTATACGTCGCAGGCGGCAACCAAGAAAGGAAACCGCAAATCCGAGCTTGCGCTTGGCGCGGCAGAGGCTCTTTTCTCCACCGATCTCTATTTCGGCGGCGACTTTGACAGAGAAAAGCTCGGATTGGCTTGGCGCGATCTGCTACATAACCAGTTCCATGATATCCTCCCCGGCTCCAGCATTGAAAAGGTTTATGAATTTGCCGAGGAAGATTATGCAAGAATTCTCGGCTATGCGAGAAGTGAAAGCGAAAGAAAGCTGGCGTCTCTTGCCGACAAGATCAACACGAAGGGCGGCGTTCTCGTTTATAATCCCGCAGGATTTGCGCGTCGCGGCGAAATCCTCCTTGACGGTAAGACGGTGAGCACGAAGAGCGAAATCCCCGCCTTCGGCTATGCGGTTATTCAGCCTTCGGAGGCGGTTTGCGCGGTTAGCGTTTCGGATCATACGGCGGAGAACCGTTTCTACAAGCTTACGCTTGACAATGCGGGAAGAATTACTTCGCTTTACGACAAGACGGCAAAGCGCGAGGTGGTTTTGCCCGGCACGTGCATGAACGAATTCTCAACCTATGAGGATTATCCCCTGAATTACGATGCATGGGATATCGATTCCTATTCGTTTACGAAGGAATATAAGCTTGATTCCGATGCGGATATCCTTCCCGTATTCGACGGCGAAAGAGCGGGCTTTGTGATTACGAGAAAGTATCAGAATTCCGAAATCAAGCAGACGATGTGGCTCTATTCGGATTCTGCGAGAATCGATCTCGTTCACCATATCGATTGGCATGAAAAGCATCAATTCCTGAAGCTTGCATTCCCGGTGAACATCCATGCCACGAGCGCAACGTACGATATTCAGTTCGGCCACACGCAGCGCCCCACGCATAAGAACACGAGCTGGGATCAGGCAAGATTTGAAGTTTGCGGTCATAAGTGGGTTGACATTTCCGAATACGGTTACGGCGTATCTATTTTGAACGATTGCAAATACGGTTATTCCGCAGAGGGAAGCACGATCAAGCTTACTTGCCTCAAGTGTCCCGATTACCCCGCACCCAACGCGGACGTCGGAGAGCATGAATTTACCTGCTCAATCTTCCCGCACGAGGGCGATTTCCGCAAGGCAGGAACGATTAAAGAGGCATATGCTCTGAATATTCCTCTTGTGGCAATGAATATTGAAAAAAGCGAGGGAACACTACCCGAAAGCTTCTCGCTCGTCAGCTGCGACAATCCCGCGGTGATCGTTGAAACCGTGAAGCCTGCTGAGGATTCAAACGATGTGATCGTGAGACTGTATGAGTCCTTCGGTGGAGGCGCAACTGCAAAGATCAGAATTGCCAATGACTTTAAGAAGGTATATCTTACCAACCTTATGGAGAAGGAAATTTCCGAGCTTCCCATCGTTGACGGAGAGGTAGCACTTGATTTCCACGCGTTTGAGATCCATACTCTTAAGCTTGTAAAATAAAAGAAAAGTTAGGTTGTTTTATGTTTTCGTATTCTAATTTTAAGCATGAGTGGATACATTCAGGCAGTTCTATTGGAATACCGAAATCGAAGGACTATAAGGTATATATCAATCACGAAGAAATTCCCGTTTACACCTGCCGTATTTCGGCGTATCTCTTTAATACCTGGTGGCCGGGTCATTAAAGGCAGATAGAGCAGACAGAGATTGTTTCTTACGTGAATCTGGTATCGGAGGAGGCTCTGACGGTCGAAGTAGAGCCTCTGACCAAAACAGCTTATGACCGTATCATGGTCAAGCCGTATTCAAAGGGCGTAAAAGCGGAAAGATCAAACGGCAGAATCCTGTTCACGCTCAAGGAAAACGGCGGATACGTGCTGGAGCTTGGACGATTATCACGGACTTCTGTATATCTTTAATAATAAGCCCGTTCTTTGTGAAGCACCCGAAAAGGTGACCTATTATTTCGGCCGCGGCGTGCATTTTCCGGGCAAGATCACGCTGAAATCGAACGAGAGTATTTACGTAGACAAGGATGCACTTGTATTCGGCTGCATTTTTGCGGAAGATGCCGAGAATTTGCATATTTACGGCAACGGTATATTTGACGATAGCGGTTCCGAGCGTTTTAGCCAGCATTGCTATGAACCGTATACGAACGGAAACGTGAAATTATACGATTGCAAAAACGTCAGGATCGAAGGCGTGGGGTTTACCAATTCCGCCATTTGGTGCGTGAATTTGTTCCATTGCTTTGACGTAGATATTAACAGCATCAACGTTTTCGGACAATGGCGTTACAATACCGACGGCATTGATATTGTGAACAGCCAAAGGATCACGGTTAAAAATTCCTTTGTTCATTCTTTTGACGATACGATCACGGTGAAGGGGATTGACCGTTACGTCGATACCTCTAATGAGGATATGCTTTTTGAAAATTGTGTTCTTTGGTGCGATTGGGGCAGAACCTGCGAGATCGGCCTCGAAACGATGTGCAAAGAGTATAAGAATATCGTTTTCAGGAATTGCGATCTTTTGCGCGCGGGGTCGGTTGCCTGTGATATCCAAAACGGGGATTGCGCCGAGGTGCATCATATCACCTTTGAGAATATACGTGTGGAGTTGGAAGGCTTTTATACCGGCTCCGTTTATCAAGCATCTGACGAACAAAAATACGATGCCCATCATTCCTTGGAAATCGCATCGATAGTTGGCATTAGCAACAAGCGCTTCCGCGAAATGGCAATGTATAAGGACCTTTTTTCGAAGATGACGGATATCGGCTTGAATCCGGGACAAAAAGAATACGCATCCGTTCACGATATCGTATTTAAGGATATCAGCGTTTATGCGGACGAGCGGGTTTTGGCTGAAAAGGAAAATTCATGCGTGTGCATACAGGTCGATCGTTTGGTAGAAGGCTCGGAATACAGAGATATTGTGATAGAAAACGTTACCTTGAATGGGAAGCGTTTGGCAGGCTCGGATATGCAAGTTCTTACGAGTGGCTTTGATTTGAAAGAATTGGAAATTCGGTAACAACCGATTCGTGAAATTTAACGATGAATAAAAAAGAGGAATATCGTCCGTTAGGACGATATTCCTCTTTTTTTATTGATCTTGGGGACAGGTCGGTTATAGCCAGGCGCATAACGAGCACATTCAGAAGCACGTTACTGATTCCCGAGCATAGGGTATTATTTATCTCCATTCAGCAATCTTTCGGGCAACGGATATACGCATTCTGCCATACGTAGAAATCCAAGGGAATCATTCTATATCCTCGGGAGGTGTGAAGCTCGTATCAAAATTTTTGTCGATCTGCTTAATATCCATGGCAGGTTCTTATTTCACCTCGAAGCAACCGACGCAAAAGGAGCAATGTAATCAAGCTCTACCTTGCTTCCTTTCAACCTTCCCGTGCAGTTAATAAACTCATGTTATTGGAAGGCATAGACGAAGATCCAACCCCTGAGTTGTTTGTGCGAGAAGGAGTTGATTCTTACGAACTTTGTTTAGTGGCAAAATAATAACTAATATTAAGGTTTCAGGTGCGGCGCAGCTGGTCAATTCTTGACCTTGGGGTCTGTACTACCCCAAGCGCGGTCAAATATTGAACTTGTGGCCTTTATCGGTGGTAGGTAATGACCGTTTTGTCAATATAACTTGGCATTTCGTGCAATTCTAATAGATTTTCAAAGCGTCAACTTAACCCCCAAACGATTCAAAAGCCATTTTGCGTAGCACCATGCGTAGCGTGAAGGCTCAAATTGCGTAGCAGGAATATCGCATGATAAAAATGCAAGATGATTAATTTAAAGTGCAAAATAAAGTGCAAAAACACATAAAAATTGCATTTTAATATTGCACTTTATTTATTTTTGTGGTATAATAGGAGAGGATAATTGATAGGAGGAAAGCCATTGTGAAAGATGAACTTTTTGAAGAGTATTCCAAAGAAAAAGAACCGGCAAAATACTATAAAACTTATGCGTGGAAAACGGCAATAGGTCTTCAACAGGTTGATGGACTTCAGCCCTCTG
Source organism: Eubacteriales bacterium (assembly GCA_045533115.1). Lineage (GTDB taxonomy): Bacteria > Bacillota > Clostridia > Oscillospirales > CAG-272 > Colimorpha_A. The sequence continues at coordinate 1,861 of JAZSHF010000009.1, read as the reverse complement.
AATATCTAATCAAAACTGCGGAGCAGAACATCAATGGTGTTATATCCTTTGATGATGCTCATCAACTCATCAGTTCATATTACAAAGAGAATAGATTTCATGCAGAAAGAACGGAAGAGGCAGACAAGGTATCAGTTCGTATTGCTCAAATCATTTCTGAGAAGTCATTTGTCTTCTCTCCAATTGAACTTATGACTATTCACAAGCGCCTCTTTGAGGGTATTTATTCTCATGCAGGCAGAATCAGAGATTACAATATTTCAAAGCAAGAATGGGTACTGGACGGAGATACTGTCATATACGGGAATGCATATAGCCTTAGAGAAACTCTAGACTATGATTTTAACCTTGAGAAAAACTTTGATTACACCGGTCTTGCTACAGAAGATGTAGTCAGGCACATCGCAAGATTTATTTCAAACCTTTGGCAGATCCATATTTTCGGTGAAGGAAACACAAGAACAACAGCAGTATTTCTTATCAAATATCTCTCTAAGCTCGGCTTCAACGTGACAAATGACATCTTTGCAGAGAACTCGTGGTATTTCAGAAACGCCCTTGTAAGAGCTAATTATAATAATCGTGAAAAGAACGTAACAGAAACGACCTATTATCTTGAACTGTTTTTAAGAAATTTTTTGCTTGGTGAAGATCATGTGCTTTCTAATCGTGAGATGCATATAGCATACAAAGAGGTAGAAGAGCGGCCTGGGGACGTCACCGATCGTGAAAAAGCAATCATTGACCTGATCAAAGATAATCCTCAAATAACGCTTGCAGAAATAAGCGAAAAGATTGATAAATCCCTTAGAACTGTAAATAGCACTATGAAAGCTTTGCAAGAAAAGGGAATAATAGAGCGTGTTGGTAGTAAGAAAAACGGAAGATGGGCAACAAAATAAAGATGGGGAGCATGGCAATATGATATTTTACGCAACGAAAGAAACACTGGAAAGATACAAACTAAAGACCCCTGAACAAATGTCTGAACCTATGCGTCCGTTTGTAAAGGCTGTCATTGAAAAAGAACAAGGTGATCCCATGTATGAATGGGGTTGTAAATTGTTCCATTTTGATAGGAGAAAGTGTCTGCAAGTTATTCATTTCAAAACCCGTCTCGTAATTTTTCTTGTGGACATTAAGATGGCTGACGTAGAGCATGCACCGGATATGGTAGCACAATATCTGTTTGCTATTTACGAATCCGATAAAGACATGAAAAAAGCACTCGAAAAGTATTTTGCCTCATCACCCTTTGTTTATTATGACAGAATAACAAACAGAAGCATCATAACGAAATTGAATCACATTCAAAGCGATTGGGCTTGGGATGGACAGCGATTTTACGAATATATCAGAAATGGAATTTTGCATACCAAAGAAATCAATAGAGATGTCAATGATTATCCATTTTCAACGAAAGAAAACGGAAAGACAGAGTATCATCTCCCTTATCGATACTTTGCAGAGGTTATCAAAAAAGAATTTGACACTTAAACATTGGGGAGTCACTTTAAGGCAATTTGAAAAATTAATAGTGATTTTTCACAAGGTTTTGGGGTGTGGCACAACTGTTCAAAACTTGAACTTGTGGTCTCTATGACCCCAACTGATTGATATATCTTTTTCTAGCCGTTTTTGCTTTTTCTAGCCCTTTCTGCTACGCAAAAACGGCTTTTTCATACTCTCGTGCACTCCTCACTCCGTGTACTCCGGATCTGTTTATGGTCAAAGATGTGGTCAAATCCGAGTGCCGAATGATTGATATGTGGTCTTGTTTTGGGGTGGTAAATACGCTTAAAAATGCTCAGACGACAGAGAAGAATCGCACAGAGAGCAGGGAAGAAACACACCAACCAAC
>JAZSHF010000023.1:0-3575 GCA_045533115.1 Eubacteriales bacterium | reverse complement strand
GAAAGAAATCAGAAGAACATTGCGTATCCGTGAAGGCGACCCTCTTGAAATATACACCGACCGAGAGGGCGAGGTTATTTTCAAGAAATACTCGCCGATGGGGGAGCTCGGGAGCTTTGCGTCGCAATACGCGGAGACGCTTCATAAGACCTGCAATCTCGGCGTCGTCGTGACCGACCGTGACGGCGTTATTGCGTCAGCGGGAGTGCCGAGACGCGAGTTCGGCGACAAGAAGATTTCGTCGGGCGTCGAAAAGCTGCTTGAGGGCAGGGGGCTTTATCGGCTTCAAAGCGGCGAACGCCGCATATCGGTGACCGACGAGGACAGTAACTACTATATTTCCTGCGCTATGCCGATAATAACCGAGGGCGATGTGACGGGATGCGTCATCTCGGTCGTAAAGGACGAGAATGAGCGCCGCGGCGATGAGGTCGAAAGCAAGCTCATACAGACCGCGGCGGGCTTTTTATCGCGTCAGCTTGAGGGTTGATCGGCGTCACATTTTCAAAGCTGTGTTCGAAATCATACGAAACGGCTCGAAAATCATAAAAAATACTATTGCAAAAAAATTTACGATGATGTATAATGATAAGAGGCAGGGGACTGCCTCTTATTACGCATTTTGGAGGAAAATATAATGGCAAACGCAACACTCGTTGTAATGGCTGCGGGAATGGGAAGCCGATTCGGCGGCTGCAAGCAGCTTGAGTCCGTAGGAACGGCGGGCGAGGTTCTCCTCGATTATTCCGTTTACGATGCAAAGAGAGCCGGCTTTGACAAGGTTGTCTTTATCATTAAGGAAGAGATCGAAAAAGACTTCAAGGAGATCGCGGGCGACAGGATTGCGCGCAACATTGAGGTCGAATATGCATATCAGACCGTCCCGTCGCACAGAAAGAAGCCCTATGGAACAGGTGACGCGATCCTCGCTACCAAGAACATAGTTGACACCCCCTTCGTCATTATCAATGCCGACGACTTCTACGGACGAGACGCATTCGTGAAGGCTTATGAGGGACTTAAGAACAAGGACGAGTACTGTATGATCGGCTACCGTCTTAAGAATACGCTGTCGGATAACGGATCGGTTACGCGCGGTGTCTGTTCCGTCAAGGACGGTTACCTTGCAGATATTACCGAGCGTTCCGGAATTACCAAGGATACCGATCTCGATCCCGATACGACCGTATCTATGAATATGTGGGGAATTCACCCCGATATTTACCCTGAGCTTGAAGAGCAGTTTGCGCAGTTCCTTGCGACCGCGAACATCGAAAAGGACGAATTCTACATTCCTCTTGTCATTGGCAAGATGGTAAAGGACGGCAAAAAGGCTGTTCGTGTGTACGACACCTCTGCGGTCTGGCACGGAATGACCTATCGCGAGGATAAGGAAAAGGTTGTGAACGCTATCAAGGCAATGGTCGAGGACGGCATTTATCCCAAGGAGCTTTGGGCGTAACCGATCGCAATACGATCAAGGAAAATTTCGTGCTAAGCTCAAGCTTGTTTACGATATGGAAAACAAGACGGATGAGATGAAAGCGATCGTTGCAAAGTACAGATGATAAGTAAAAAGCACCCGTGAGGGTGCTTTTGTCTTCTCGGCGTTTCAAAATGAAATCGTGCTCCGTGAAACCCCCATATTTTTTATCCATTTATACAAAAAAATATTCATTTTTTGTGCAATTTTGCAATTTTGTCTCAAAAAACCTTCATATTTATTAACTTTTTTTGAAAATTCACTTGACTGGCAAAGTTTCGCGTGGTATAATGATGAAAAATCTATACTGAAAGGTAGAAAAAACAATGAAAACTATGGCAAAACGCATTGTGGCGGGACTGCTTCTCGTAGTTATGATTTGTGCGGCTTTCACTTCGTGTGCTCCGAAGGAAGATGGCATCCAGCTTATCTTCACCAATGCCGGCGAATATACCTATAACACTTATCTGTCTCTCTCGCCCTCCAACTGGAATGAGCTTACCTATCAGGACGAAAATGATACTAATATCATGTCCTACATCGGTTCCAGCTTCTTCGGCTTCGATTACAAGTACGACGCAGACGGCAAGATCGTCCCCGGTCAGTTTGAAATCGTTTACGAAGCAGCAACTAAGCTCGAAGACGTAACCGCAAAGTACAAGGAAGCTTGGAACATCCAGGGCGACAAGTACATGGCTTACGCTATCACTCTCCGTAACGACCTCAAGTGGGACGACGGCACGCCTATCAAGGCAGAGGATTTCGTTTACTCCATGCAGGAGCAGCTTAACCCTCTCTTCCAGAACTACCGTGCAGACTCCTTCTATGTAGGCGCTACCATCATCGCCAATGCTAAGGGTTACGCAAAGCAGGGCCAGGCAGGTCTCGGCGCTCCTACTACCGAAACCTATTCCGCCGATCTTGATGCTTCCCTGGTATTCACCCTTGCAGCTCCCGGTGCTACCGTTAACGAGAAGACCGTTCTCGAAGAGTGCGCTATGAGAACTTACATGGGCTTCCCTGCAAGCTATGACGCAGTAAAGTGCGCAGCTTACATTATTGCGAACGAACTCCCTGACACTGCATTCACCGCAGAGGTTGCAGCTAAGATGGAAGGCAAGACCTTCGCTGAAATCAAGGCAGACGCTGAGATGAATGCTGCTTGGGAAGCGCTTATCGGCTGGTGGCAGACCGAGCCGAACGAAGAGCTTCACTTCTTCCTGACCGACAGCAAGTATCCCGAAGTTGCTTGGGATAAGGTTGGTATCTTCGTTGGCGACAACGAGTATGAGATCGTTGTAGTTCTCGAGAAGGCACTTGACCTTATCGACGAAGAGGGCAACCTCACCTACAAGGCAGCTTACAACTTCGCATCTCTTCCCCTCGTTCACAAGGCAAAGTATGAGGCAAACAAGGTTGCTCCCGTTAAGGGCTCGACCCTCTGGACCTCTAAGTATAACAGCTCCGTAAAGACCACCGCTTCTTGGGGTCCCTACAAGCTCACCTTCTTCCAGTCCGGTAAGGCATACATCCTCGAGAAGAACGAGAACTGGTATGGCTACGGCGTAGAAGAAAACAAGGGTCTTTATAAGACCGACCGTATCGTTTGCGAGATCATCAAGGAATGGAACACCGCATGGCTTAAGTTCCAGGCAGGTGAAGTAGACGGTATCGGCATCGACGTTTCCATCGCTCAGGACTACAAGAACTCTGAGTACGCATACTTTACTCCCGACGACTACGTTGGTTCTCTCCAGCTCCAGTCCAGCACTGAAATGCTCAAGGCCAACGAGACTGCAAACAACCAGACCAATATCGACAAGGAAATCCTTTCCCTTGTTGACTTCAGAAAGGCACTTTCCCTTTCTATCGACCGTGCAGACTACGCTGCAAAGTGTACCACCGCATCCCTCAAGGGCTTCGGTCTCTTCAACTCGATGCACTACTACGACGTTGCTAACGGCGGCGTATTCAGAAATTCCGACGAGGCAAAGCAGGTTCTTTGTAACGTTTACGGCGTAGACGTTTCTAAGTACGAGTCTCTCGATGCAGCAGTTAATTCCATTACCGGTTACAACCTTGATCTCGCAAG
>JAZSHF010000078.1:0-9368 GCA_045533115.1 Eubacteriales bacterium | reverse complement strand
CGACTTAGTTGTTTGGATTGCTTTCGCCTGGCAAAACACGAGAAGGGTCTTCTTCAAGAACTCTTTGTCCACCACCATTTCCACCAGGTCCAGGTTGTCCAGGCTCAGGTTGAGGCTGAGGCTGAGGTTGAGGCTGAGGCTGAGGCTGGGAAACGGGAGATTCGGTCGGAGCCGCCCCTCTCGGAGTTCCGCAAGATGTGCAGAAAGCCGCGCCATCAGCAAGTACGCTTCCGCACTTCATACATACGTCCTCTTTGACAGTTTCTTTTACGGGCTCTTCTTCAGGTTGCCGGACAACGACCACTTCCTCGGGTGCTTTTGATCCGCAGTTGGTGCAGAACGCCGCACCGGGTGCTATATCCGCACCGCATTGATCACATTTCTTTGGCATAATAACACCTCCGTATTATTCATTCGGTAACATATCCGCAGTTATTCCTGCATCCGCCAAACTCTTGACCGAGGTATCGTATTTAACGACCTCGATAAGGGTAAACGCGTTCTGTGCAAAGAGCAATCCCGTATCGCGGCTCAGCCAGTATTCGGCCGTGCTCTGAGTGGAGGTTATTTTGATACACTGCGAGCCGGCTATCGTCTTTGTCGTTGACTGATCTTCCACCATATAGTTCGACTTTGTATAAAAGAGATTGTTCATAGAACTCTTCAAAGCCTTATCTACGCCATATCTGTCAAGTACTTTATCCGCCTTTATCCACATGATCGAGTCGCCTAAGTTCATACCGTTATATCTCGTCCAGGTCTTTGCGGATGCATCGTACTTGAAATAGGTCTTCGACAATGCGCCGGAATCAAAATAGTAATCCTCGCCGATCTTGGTTACCTTATAGGTAACTTTGCTGTCGGGATTTGATGAATATGCGTACGTATATTCAATATAGGCGTTTGTCGGAAGCGTAAAGCCCGGTCCCTCGTATTTTTCATAATCAACGTAAAAGGTTCCGTAATTCTCGCCAAACGAAAGCGAGACTTCTACCTGATCGTAGTTATCGAAGATCATCGAGTACTTAGCTCTTTCTGATGTCTTGGTAGTTTCCTCAAAGCCTGCGGCGCGCATTGCGGCGCACCAAGTCTCAACCGCTTCGGTATCAAGGTTATTTCTGATGTAAATGTAGTTGTTCTCGACGTCAAAGACACGGCGGGGGGCTTCCGCTATTGCGGGAAGCAGCGCGGCAAACTCAGCACCGTATTGTGTCTTTATGTGCTCTGCAGGCCATTCAAGCCCCGTGAGCTCTTCCTTTTCAACCGTGATCGTAAGCCGTCCGCCGTAGCTGTCGTATTCCGCGGAAACGTTTGCATAGAGCCCGTTTCCGAGATCCTTTACATAGATGTATTCATCTGTATAGTCGCCCGCGGTCTTCGCATAGCCTGCGCTCTCGATCGATGCAAGCCAAGGATCAAGCTCCTCTTCCTCGGTCCAGGTCATATATACCGCGATGTGATCGAGATATTCCGAATATTCGCCCGGCTGCTCGTTTTTATATTCCGAGACTTCAAGCTCTTTGTAGTTGCCGCTGTAAGCGGGAAGAGCGATCGCCTTGCCGAAGAAGGCGTCTATCTGATCGCTCGGCCAAGCGGGAAGAAGGCTTCTGTCTGTGTAATGGTAAGCAAATTCAACGTACTGCATACCGTCAAGGTCATAAAGCTCAAGCTCGAAATATCTGCTCTCATCACTGTTGTCGATCCATTGGAGCACCGCCTCGGGTCCCCAGCTTTCTGCCTCGCCCTCGACCATCGTATAACCCGACAGTTGGGAGCTAAGAGCATCTGCAAGCGCCAGAAAGTTTTCTTCATTGAGATTTGCACTTCCGTTGAGGAGCATTCCGCCGTACTGAGCCTTTGCGCCGTCATTTGAAAGCGAGGGAAGTCCCACCGAGGTAACGAACGAAGGAAATTCGAGCTTTACGCCGGAATACTTTTCGATCTCCTTTATAAATTCGGTAGGACCCGACGTCATTCCCTCTATCAGCTCGTTATCGGTCATTGAAAAGGCGATCGTAAGCAGGTCGCCCTCCATGGCAATAACGGCGCCGTAAAGAACCTTATCCGTCGTGCGAGAGTAGGTAAGTGTATCCTCATTGGCTTCCCAGGAGGAAAAAGCCGAAGCGATATCCGCAAAGAATTCCTCCGCATTCACCTTGGGCTCGGTCATCGTAACCATATACATCGACATGCTCGAGCCGCCAATGGTTGCGCCCGCGTAGTCCTCGGCTTCGGGAAGCGTGATCTTTACACCGAAAACATCTTTGATATTTTTCTCTATAGTTTCCTTGTTGTCTGAATCCTCGATGTTTTCAAAACCTTCCTGTGCCTCACCGAAGTCCTCGGAATCTTTACCGCCTCCGAGATCACAAGAGACCATCAAAAACAACATAAACGCCACTATTAAAAACGTCAATATTTTTCTCATTGTATTTTTCTCCAATTCAAACCGCTGTTACTTACCCTGCCACTCTTCCTCTGCGCCTTCATTTTCGGAGGTCACGATATCAGCGCCAGAGGGAATATCGATCTTATAGGGAGTTTCAAATTTCTTGCAGGTAAATTCTGTACTTCCCGAGCCCTCGGCACCTGCAGAAGCGCCGAGCTTCCAGGAAAGGCACATACCGGTTTCAATATCTATGCAGAAGGTATATTCCATACCGTATCCGAAAAGTCCGATAGAGTAGGAGAATTGATCACATTCTCTGCCCGCCACCTTTTCGCTCGTCTTCTTCATAGGTGCGCCCTCGAACATTTTATAATTCCCGAGGTAGCCGAAAAGCGCGATCGTGTAGTAGGAACAGCTTTCTTCCATCTGCTCTCGGGTGATGCCTGCTTCTTCATAGACGGTCTCTGTCATCAGCCACTTACCATCCTCCTGTTTGGTGTATGTAACTGCTTTGGTATCGTCCGAGAAATCAACGATAAGCTCATCGCCGTCGCCGCAATAATAAAAAGCGGTGGGGGTTTCGGCATAGATGATCTTTTCGGCGGTGGGAGTTTCGCCTGTTTCGATATTTACGATGCTCATTTCTATGTAAATACCGTCCTCTTCCCTCATCTTCTTGAGGTTTTCTTCCATTTTCTCATAGTCGTAATCCATTGTTACACCCTCGTTGCCGCCCGTGAGTATCGATTCGAGATCGCAGGACGTAAGCGAGAGCAGCATAATAGCCGCGAGTAAAAGCGCAAAAAGTCTTTTCATAGTTTTTTACTTCCTTTCTTATTTGAGTTTTGCTCCGCAGGAGGTACAGAATGCCGCTGTGGGAGCATTTTTGGTGCCGCACTGACCGCAGAAGACGGGGCTCTCTGCATTTGCCGTCGGAGTGGGAGGCGGTGAGGTGGTTACAGTCTGAGGCTGAACGTATTCGACAGCAGGAGCAGCAGCTGCCGCAGCTCCCGCATAAGCCATCTCGGGGTTTTCTTCCTTTCCCTTATTGAAGAGTTCCTTGAATTTGCCCGAAAGTCCGCAAAGCTTTTCATAAAGATCAAAAGTGATCTCGGTCGTCTGTGCCGCTTCCATATAACCCGCCATAGTCTGGCAGAGTATAAAGCTGTCAAGGAACGCAAACTTGACCACCCATGTAAGCAGGCATGAGATAAGGAATGCAAGCAGTCCGCTCCAATCAAATACTCTGAAAAGCAGACCGATCGGGATAAAGATGACAATTACGGTCAGAATGACGGCAAGGATAACCTTGAGCATCGTCTTTGCCGCGTTTCCAAGCAGTTTTTTGATATTCTGTGCATAAACTACAACACCGTCACATGCGCTTTCAAATGCACCCTGTTCTTTCTTGTAGAATGTATAGCCAAGACAGCATTCGTCCACGTATCCCAAAGAGAGCTCGACGAAGAATTTTGCAAGGTCCGCAACCTTATCCATACCGGGTATAAAATCCAGGAAATCCGCAACCTTGCCAATACCTCGCTGGATCTGCTTTACAGCACCGCTGACCAGCTTATCTACCGCAAAAAATACGTTTGAGGTGACAAATCGCTCCTTGACGTTGCCTATGCCGTATTTTACCTGATTTGCGGGAACCTCACCCGTGACAGCCGCTTCGGCAATGACGGAAATATGCCCTGCCTTGACCATATATCCGAGATAGTGCATCACTGCAAAACGAACAACTCCGACAGCTCCGCACCAGATAAGAAATCCTACAACAATACCTCCGTCACCGAAAAGATAGCCGATTCCAAGACAAAGTGCAAGAATAATGCCGAGGATCAGCACCATAGCTCCGCCGAGCAAGAGCTTTGCCCAACAAAAAGGCAGTGTTTTAGTGAATAATTTTCCTGCTTTCATAAAAAGTAACCTCCGTTATTATCTGAATAAACTTTTAAAATTAAATGCTTGAGTAGGCTCGGTTTTTACATAATCGAAACCGCCCACAGGCTCGCCGACCGAAAAATAGATAGTTGGGGACTCCGCGCCTCCCTCGAAGCAATGCTCCGTGTCTGCACGGTAGCAAACATCTCCTATTTTTTTATAAAGTATTTCCTCCGAAGGATACTGCCCGGCAGGGCGGAATCCTTCAGCTCGCAAAAGTGCTCGGTAATCTTCCACTGCCTTCTGCGCCAAATAGTTATTCGGGAAAGTAACGCAAAACCACAGATAACCGTCGTCCTGCTCAATGCAAGGGTCGCTTCCGCCGAGATTCCATTTAGGATAAGCGGGAAGCTTTGCATCCCACTCTGCCATAACGCCTGCAAATTGTGCAGCAGCTCTTTGTTCCTCGGCTATCGCAGAGGGAAGTTTAGTGCCGCACGCACTGCAAAATTTCATTCCGAGATCATTCTGCTTACCGCAACTTGTGCAGACAGCGCTTTCGGCAAGTGTCTGATCGGGCAACCTTGTACCACAACGGGGACAGAATTTGTTGTCCGCAGTTGCCGCCGTTTCGCAGGATGGGCATATCTTCATATTTTTGCTCACCTCTGTCACATATCCTTGCGCTGCGCGCTCAAGATTTGCCATTGCACCCTCGAATCCGCCGGGGGTGCTTTGAACTGTTTGATTATTTGATGCCGAATCAAGCCTTGCAGCTGTCTTATTTGCAAGCTCGGTCGCCTTGGGTTCGACCGCTGTGCGCACTGCCTTACCGACAGCCTGACTCACGCCGCGGCTGATTCCGCGCTTTATTGCTCTTTCAAGAAAACTCAACTCTTTTCCTCCTTTTCGTTTTTGAGCTTAAGGCACTCGATGCATATTCCCTGCTCGTCTGCGAAGCAATCATCGCAGACCCGTCTGCCGCAGACGGGACAGAGGTTAAAAAAGATGAGAACCTCTTTGTTTGCTCTTTCGTATGCGTCCCCATGATCGCTTAGCCACAAAAGCTCCCGCGCACGCCGTTCGGAGGCACTTATAAAAAGCTTGGGTTTAAACGGCGGCTTGAAGCTGTAGCTGACTGCCTTGACAGGCTTTGCGCATAGATCGCAAAAAAACGTGAATTTGAATGATTCGAGATTCGAATCATCCTGATATTTTTTTGTTACAGGTTCTAACATTGCTGCCTCCTTTCACGGGATATATAAACACGGCCTGACGCTATCCTTTAACGGATGACCGCTTTTATGACTTAATTATACCAAAAAAACGCAAAAAAAGTACCTACCGCAGGGGGGTAAAGCGGTAGGTACTGTGTATTTTTTGAATATTTTATTGCTTTTTTATGACTTTCGAAGCTTGCTATCGATTTTAATGAAAAGCTCGTCCTTGTTTGCAACGCCAAGCTTACCGTAGATCCTTCCCGCGTTGTCCTTGACTGTGGAGATGCTTATTCCAAGGTAATAACCGATCTCGCTCTGTTTTTTACCCTTGAGCAACTCGCAGAAAACTTCGAGCTCGCGGTTGGTCAACAGCTGAGTTTCAGCGGTAGCGGCAACTATCTTTTCGATCTCCTCGTCGGTGTATCTCGTCTTAACGATCTTGGCTGTCACCGTAGATATGGCACTCGGTACGGGCGCATCCGTGGGAGTAACGGGGATCGGCTCGTTTTCTTTTCTTCTGCGGAGAATGAAGAACCAAACCGCGCCGCCTACTATCAAGAGGACAACGGCGGAGATAACGATCACGAAAGCGGTGGGAAACTCGGATGGAAGCGTGACTGCTATCGGTTCGTAAAAAGCATAGTAGGTTACGTTCTCGTCGGTCATAAAGCTCGCGCCGTCGGTGAGCTGTTCACCTTCACCATTTGCAAGCGTGAACCATCCGACAAAGGTATACCCCGCACGTTCAATAACCTCAGGGAGAGAAAGTGCTTCGCCAAAGGTCTGCTCTGCTTCGGTCTTATTATAGCCAAAGTCGAAGGTTATCTTATAGGTATTTGGGGTATATACTGCATAAATGTCCACACTTTCGGTTTCATTGCCAACCACTAAAGGACTGCCCTGATCATAGTTCGTTTCTTCACCAAGTGTCCAAGAGGTCAGCGTGTATCCCGATTTTAACAGCTCGGGCAGTGTAGGTATCACGCCGGAAGGGATGGTTACCGTAAGCTTGCACTCGCCGTCCGCCAAGAATCGGAACGTTACGTCGTAATTGTTCGCGCCTACTGTAAATATGCCGTAATAATTTCTATCGCCCAACTTCTCCTTGATAAAATCGGTAGGAACCGTGGAAGCACGTACGAGACGCCCCTCCTCGTTGTACCATTCTGACGGGGCTGTACTGCCAAAATAGTTGTATCCGTTCTCCTCGGTGGGTTGCTCCGTTTTGGGCAGGTGCGTTTCGTATATACAGTCAACAACCAGATTTCCGTAATATTCGAGATAGCTTATATCAAAGAAATCGGTGTACCACGAAAACCAAAGCCATCTGTCCTCACCGTATCCCATATAGTCGGACATATTCATTTTGCAGGTATTGCCCTCTATCGTGCAGAACAGCAGCTCAACCGAGCGCGTGCTATAATCCAAAGAAGGATTATAATCCGTGTAGATCGCACCCATTGCGTTTTCTGCGTAATTTTTGCGAATCTCGGTGTTGCTTATGGTTACGTTCGTTGCGCCGTTGAGATATATCGCGCCGCCAAGTCCCTGCTCACTGCATAATCCGAGATTGCCTGACGCACTCTCGGTTTCGGGAATTGCTTTGTTTTCGTTTATATAGCAGTCCTCAATATCCGCGCTTGATATAAGAATGCCGATTGCTCCGCCAAACGATGCCTTGTTTCCGATAATCATACAATTACGAACGGTAAGAGAGGAGTCGTCGTCACATCCGATTGCACCGCCGCTCAGCTTATCCGCCCAAAATCTTTCACCGCCGTAATAATAATTTGCGTCGTTCTTCTCGAAAACGCATCCCTCAAAGGTTGCAACGGTATTTTTCACGTATACCGCTCCGCCGCCGACCGCATTTTGAACAAAGCCTGATTTGTTTTCCTTAAAGCTGCAATCCTTCACGTTAAGCGTTACGTTCTTGCCGGTTGCTTCAACGTAGACTGCACCGCCGCCGTACAGTGAGGCGTTGGACGAAAAGCTGCATCCCTCCAGATTCAGTTCCAACCGATACGGCACGTTGTCGCCGTGTTCCGCTTCAATAGAGGGAGTCAGCGTATAATCCCCATAAAACGCGCGGATGGCGGGACCGTACGTATGCATATAATTCTTGAATTCGCAATTTTTGAAGCTTGCAACCCCGTTACCATTGCACTCAACGGCATACTGATTCTTCAGTGGATACGGGGATAATTCCTCGCCCAAACTATCGTAGGAAAGCTTCCAATCCTCATCTGTCAGCGTGCCTGTGTCAAGTCTCTCGTCGAAGATGATACCTTCAAAAACAAACGACGAGCGGTTGCCGCCGATCTTCGTGCCACTCAGTATAAAGCTCGCGCCCCAAAAGACGGCGTTTCCGTCAGTCTTTCCGTTTTTGACCGTAACGCTTTTATCGATCGTGATCCTTTCAACCGTATTAACCGCGCCCGTATAAGGAAGCTCAAAGTCGATATCTCCGACGAGAAGCGTATCGCCGTCCTTTGCGTCCCTGAGTGCCTTTTCAAACTCTGCCCTCGTGGTGATCAGCTTTGTTTCCTGTGCGGACACCGCCATGGGCAACACAGAAAATATAAGACTCACGATCAGAAGTGCCGTAAATAAGCGCGTCATGTTTTTTCGTTTCATACAGACTCCACCTCACAAAATTCAATTTGATGCAAACAGTTGATCTATCTACCATATTATAACATAAATTTTGCTTTATTTCAAGGTCTGTAATAAAAAACAAATAATTATTGTTAATACTATAATCAACCAAACAGTTTACGGAGGTTTACATGGATAATATATGCGTATTAATATCGCAGAAAAGAAAAGAACGCGGTCTGACACAATCGGAGCTTGGGGCGATGCTCGGTATATCAGGAAAGGCTGTTTCCAAGTGGGAACGGGGACTATCAAAGCCTTGTGACGAGCATTTGGAGAAGCTTATCGACCTGCTTGGTTTACCGGTCGAAACACCAATAACGCCGGAAAAAAAGGAATGTGTACCGAAAACTACTTTTTTATCTACCGTTCGTAAAGAGTTTATCCGAATCCTCGCTACGGGTGTGATGATCGGCGTATGTGTATGCAACTTGGCAGGAACGATATCAACCGAGTCGACCGTGGTTTACCTCGGTTTCTCGGTCGCTCTTTTCTGCTTTGGTACAATGGTTAAAGGATAAAAAGAAAATCGCTACCCTCGAAGGATAGCGATCTATTATCATTACTTCATTTTTATGATCTTTTCAACATCGGATATATCGATATATCCTTTTTCTTTTGCGCTATCCTCGCCCTTTTGAAGCTCGCGCATCAATTCGGCAATTGCCTTTTTGATATCTTCGGTAGCCATATCACTTCATCTCCTTGTAGCGTTTCTTATACATCTTCGCGGGGATAATAGGGCCTGCGTGGAAACAATGCTTCATGTCAAATCCAACATCTGTGAGTCCGTGTTCCAAATGACTGATCTGATCCTCGATGGAATTGCTTTGATCATGGAATACGAGTGTAAACAAATAAAATGGTGCGTGCGGCTCGTATGAACCGAAATCGCCCGACTCGTCAACGAATATACTTAGTTCGTTCATCATTCACACTCCATCCAAAACAAAATGGCGGGGAACATCCCCGCCGCAGGTGGACCCGGGTCTTACGACCAGCCCGTTTTCCTTGTTTGTATTATACCATACTTTTAAGAAAAATGCTATACCTTTTATCGAAAAAAATATTTCATTTTGCTTACGGGATTTCCACCCGATAATAGTATATGCACAGACAAGGGATTTAATACGAGAATCAGTTACTTGGAAAATATTTTCTTTCGTTGCTTTAAGTATAGAGCAGTTCATTGGCGACGATTTCCTCTCGGTATG
>JAZSHF010000028.1:0-14646 GCA_045533115.1 Eubacteriales bacterium | reverse complement strand
AGTCTCATTACTTGATTCCTCCTTCGTTTTTTGGTCGTGGTTGGCAAACCCACTTCCTATTATAAACGAAGGAGGATTCTTTTTCTACTCATAGCTAAAGCTTTTTGGAACCACCAGCACTGCTGGTGGTTTTCGTTTACAGTTAAAAACGAGAGATTCCGATAGGGATCTGTCGTTTTCTGGCTGGGGATGAAGGAGTTGGACCCTCACAAACAGAGTCAGAGTCTGTCGTGCTGCCATTACACAAATCCCCATCAACGGATGATATTATAGCAGATTCAAACCGTTTTGTCAATAGTAATTTTGAAGATTTTCAAACTTTTTTCAGAAGTCTTGCGACAAGCGTCTTTCTTTCTTCCATATAGGTATAGGCATTCTCATATTCGCCAAGAGAAACTGATGTTTTCTCAAGAAGAGTAAGCAAATAACAACGTATCGGAGAGGGCAAAATTTCTGAATTTGAGTCGATCAACCTTAAATATGCAGAGCGGTAATCTTTTTGCTTGATCTTCAAAATTCCTTCAGTCAAAGCGTTATATGCTTTGTTTTCATACATTATTATTTTAGAAGCACAGATAAGTGCTTCAGTATCGCATTTATCAAGCATTTCGATGAATCTTGAGAAATTTGCAATGTCGCAAGACGCGATAGCATACGAAGACACTCTTGAAATAAATTGCGTCTCATTTCCGCTTTCGGGCGAGAAAGCAAAGCCGTCAAGAAGTGCACGATATGCTTTCCCCTCGTTTATCATATACTTCTCAAGAAGTACTTCCCTCTTAAGTGCGTCTGAAATCAGCTTCTGCGCTTCCTTGATCGGCTCACACTTATTCATCTTGTCAACGCCGAGCAGATACATAGAGCAGGTCGTGTACAGGTCCTTTTCCTCTGGATAGTGTTCAAGTCCGCTTAGATACTGAAGACACAACTCGTAATTACCGAGAGAATATTCTTTCTTTATCATTGAAAGAAGACGCTCATTCCTTAGCTTTGTGCCATCATCTCGGTCGTCAATAAGATATCCGACGGGTACTGACAGGCGCTCAGCTATGGCAGAGACAGTTTGGAGCGACGGAAGCGCTTCGCCGTTTTCAATACGGCTGAGCATATTGCGCGTAACGATACCCTCGGAAAGCTCCTTCTGAGTCATTCCGAGCTCGTTTCTTATAGCTTTTATCTTGCTGCCAAGATTTGAAAACGATTCGCCGCGGTATTTCATAACTACTTCCTTATGTCATTACTGATTATGAAGAGTCAGCTTTGTTTCGATCTCTTTCGTTTTGTTCTCGAGGATTGAGAGAAGATCCTCGGAACGTGTTTTTAGACTGTCCGCAATATTTTCGAGCTTAACGTTTGTTTCGCCGATAATCGTTCCGTACTGCGTTACACATTCAAGTGCGAAGTCTTTGACCTTACTGTTGATATTGCTGACGATCTCATCTTTTGCCTTGTCTGCTTCTGCCTTAACGCTGCTTGCATAGATATCCGCTTCGCTTCTTATACGAGAAGCTTCTTCCCTGGCTTCTGAAACGATCTTATCTGCGTTTGCGTTGGCAGAAATAATGATATTTCCAACCTGCGCGCTCATTGAATCGTAAAGCTTGCTCTTCTCTTCCTCGTCATTCGCTGCCCTCTCGTCACTGATGCGCTTAATCTCGTTTTCGGCTTTCTCAAGCTTCAAGGTAAGCTCATCGTATTCTGCGTCAGTATGGGAATTTGACGGCTTCTCTGAGAGAGCGTTTACCTTATTCTCAAGATCTGAGATGTACGCGCGCAGATCTGCTTCCTTTCTTGAGAAAATTATATTGAGCTGTTCAATATATGCCTTGACGTCGTCTCGGTTATATCCCCTGAACGACTCTCTGAATCGTATTTCGCGATTGTTCACTTCTTCTTACCGTTCCTTCCGGTCTTATTTAACTTCTTTCTATTATCAAATTTATTATTTGCATTGTTTCGCTTATTTATGATATAATTCGACCTTTTGGGTAAAGCTGAGGGTACAAGGCAGTCCTTGCCGGACCCTATAAGCTCCTCTCTTCCGCAAAGACGTATTGCCTCACGGACGAGATCGTGGTTTTCTTTTCTGTTATATTGCAATAGCGCTCTTTGGAGCTGTTTTTCCTTGTAGTCGGTAGTGCAATACACTTTTTTGCCGTTAAGCGGATTGATTCCTGTGTAATACATTACGGTAGATACCGTTCCGGGTGTCGGGTAGAAATCCTGTACCTGCTCGGGACGAATACCGTTTTTCTTCAAATACAAGGCTATCTCAAGTGCGGAATTCAAGTCACTTCCGGGGTGGCTCGACATAAGATAAGGAACGATGTACTGTTCTTTTCCGCATTCCTCGCTGTATTTGAAGTACTGCTTCTTAAAGCGCTCGTAAACGGCAACCTTTGGTTTACCCATCATCGCGAGCACGTTGTCGCATATATGCTCGGGCGCAACCTTTAGCTGACCGCTGACGTGATCGGTTACAAGCTTCTTAAAGAACGCCTGATTCTTGTCTTCAAGCATATAGTCATAACGTATTCCGGAGCGTATAAAGACCTTTTTAACGCCTTTTACGCGCTCAATAGCTTTTAGAAGCTCAATGTATTCCGCGTGGTCCGCCTTGAGATTTTTACAAGGCGTCGGTGCAAGACATTTGCGGTTTAAGCAAACGCCGTCCGTTAACTGCTTTTCACACGACGGGCCTCTGAAGTTCGCGGTCGGACCGCCCACGTCGTGGATATAGCCCTTGAAATCGGGCATTGATGTAATCTGTTCTGCTTCCTTTACACAGGACTGAATGCTCCGTGAGCGAACAGTCCTTCCCTGATGAAAGGTAAGTGCACAAAAATTACATCCGCCAAAGCAGCCGCGATTATGTGCTATTGAAAATCTGACCTCTTCTATTCCGGGCACACCGCCGTCCTTTTCGTACATCGGGTGATAGGTCCTTGTGAACGGAAGTGAGTAAACTTTGTCAAGCTCTTCCCTTTCAAGCGGCGGCATAGGCGGGTTCTGAACAAGCATTTTGCTGTCGTATATCTCCGTTACGGCTTTTCCTGAGATGCTGTCCTGATTGAGATATTGTGTTTTGTATGCTTCCGCATATTTTCTTTTATCCGTCTTAAGCTCGTCATAGGTAAAGGTGTCTACACGCGGGAAATGAACCTTGTCGTCAATAGACGTTATATATACAGTTCCCCTGACGTCGTGTATTTTCTTTACGGGAACGCCCTTGTCAAGAAGCGATGCGATTCGCAGAAGAATGTTCTCTCCCATTCCATAGGTCAGAATATCTGCACGGCTGTCGACGAGTATGCTACGTCTTACCTTATTGTCCCAATAATCGTAATGTGCAAAGCGGCGAAGAGATGCTTCAAGGCCGCCGATTATTATGGGGACGTCGCCGTACGCTTCTCTTATGCGGTTACAGTATACGATAACCGCGCGGTCGGGACGGTTACCCATTTTTCCGCCGGGAGAATAATAATCGTAATTACGCTTCTTTTTTGAAACCGTATAGTGTGCGACCATAGAGTCGATGTTGCCGGCGCTGACAAGAAATCCTAGCCGAGGTTTACCGAAACGCTTAAAATCGTCGGCGCTTTTATAATCGGGCTGAGGGAGCATTGCAACTCTGTATCCGGCATTTTCAAGCACTCTCGAAATAATTGCCGGCCCGAAGGACGGGTGATCGACGTATGCGTCTCCGCTGACGTAGACAAAATCAGGTCTGTCCCAACCGCGTTCGGTCATTTCTTCGCGCGTAACGGGTAGAAAAGTATTATCCTTCATTCCGGCAACCTCCTTTGAGTAATTTGTCATATCATATAAATTATTTCTGTACCTGCTCAACCATTTCGAATGCCTCGAAGATATCGCCTTCCTTAATATCGTTGAACTTTTCAAGACCAACACCGCATTCATAGCCGTCGGCAACCTCCTTAACGTCGTCCTTGAAGCGACGCAGAGAGGAGATCTTATCTTCAAATATAACTACGCTGTCGCGGAGAACTCTGATCTGTGCCTTTCTCGTGATCTTACCGTCGAGAATGTAGCATCCGGCGATTGTACCGACGTTGGGAACACGAATTGTCTGGCGAACCTCGGCGTGACCGAGAAGCTCTTCCTTGTATACAGGTGCAAGAAGTCCCTTCATAGCTGCGCTTATCTCCTCGATGCACTCGTAGATTATACGGTAGGTACGAACGTCGACCTTCTGACGTTCTGCCGAATCAAGTGCAACACGGTCGGGACGAACGTTAAATCCGACAACGATAGCGTTTGAGGCGGAAGCGAGAGTTACGTCGTTTTCGGTAATTCCGCCGACTGCAGAATGAATTACGCGAACCTTGACTTCCTCATTTGATAGCTTTTCAAGGGAGGACTTAACAGCCTCTGCGGAACCGACAACGTCGGCTTTAACGATAACGTTAAGCTCCTTAGCTCCGTCGGAGATCTGAGCGAAGAGATCGTCAAGGCTGACCTTTGAGTTTGCCTTGAACTCATCTTCCTTGATCTTTGCCTTACGCTTATCGGCAAGCTCTCTTGCCATTCTTTCGTCTTCAACGGCGTTAAACTCGTCTCCCGCAGTAGGAACCTCTGCAAGACCGATGATTTCGACGGGGATAGACGGGCCTGCAGTCTTAACGTCATTGCCCTTATCGTCCTTCATGGCTCTTACACGGCCAACTGCAGTTCCGGCAATGACGGTGTCGCCTGCCTTGAGCGTGCCGTTCTGTACAAGGATCGTTGCAACGGGACCGCGGCCCTTGTCGAGCTTCGCTTCGATGACGATACCCTTTGCTCGGCGGTTCGGGTTAGCCTTAAGCTCCTTCATTTCAGCGACCATAAGTACGCTTTCCAGAAGGTTATCAATGCCCTTCTTGGTAAGAGCGGAAACGGGAACACATATTACGTCGCCGCCCCATTCCTCGGGAATAAGCTCGTATCTTGTAAGCTCCTGCTTAACGAGGTCGGGGTTAGCGGTGGGCTTATCCATTTTGTTAATAGCGACAACTATGTCCAGCCCTGCCGCCTTTGCGTGGTTGATTGCTTCGATAGTCTGAGGCATAATGCCGTCGTCTGCGGCAACGACAAGTATTGCAATATCGGTCGCCTGGGCGCCTCTTGCTCGCATTGCTGTAAACGCCTCGTGTCCGGGGGTGTCAAGGAAGGTTACGGGCTGACCGTCAACAGAAACGGTATATGCACCGATATGCTGGGTGATACCGCCCGCCTCGCCCGAGGTAACGTTTGCGTGTCTGATAGCGTCAAGAATAGAGGTCTTACCATGGTCAACGTGTCCCATGACAACTACGACGGGAGCACGGCTGACAAGGTCCTCTTCTGTATCCTCTGTCACGTCAAAGAGCTTATCCTCGATTGTGACGGTGACCTCGTGATTTACCTTAGCGCCAAGCTCGTCAGCAATAAGGTACGCCGTCTCATAGTCTACGATCTGGTTTACGTTCGCCATAACGCCGAGCATCATGAGCTTCTTGATGACCTCGGATGCGGTTACCTTAAGGCGCTGAGCAAGATCACCAACGGAAATTTCGTCGGGAATATTTACAGTAAGCTGCTGTTTTCTTGCTTTTTCAAGCTCTGCCTGCATCTTCTGCTTTTCCTGAGCGGTACGGCGGTCCTTAACCTTACGCGGTGACTCGGGACGCTGAGAACCGTTCTTGTTTTTGCCTAACTTCTGTTTTTCGCCGAAGTAGCTGTTCCTTCTGTCGTCGTGTGCTACAAAGTTGTCAAGCTTTTCGTCATACTTTGAAAGGTCGACATTCGTTGCTCTTGTGTCAACGACTCTCGTCATACCAACGTGGCTTTCCTTCTGGTCACGAATGATGGTACCGCTCGGCTCGTCATTAGCAGTCGAACGGAAGGGCGCCTGCGGCTGCACGGGCTTCTTCTTTTCTTCCTTAACGGGAGTCTTAGTTCTATTGAAGTCGGGGCGGTTTTCAAAACGTGAGTTATCCTTGCCCTGACGGCTATCCGGACGCTTAATATTCTTTTTAGCCTCTTCCTCAGCCCTTTTCTTTGCTTCGGCATCGGCCTTAGCCTTGGCTTCCGCTTCGGCTTTCGCCTTTTCCTCTGCCGCCTTCTTTGCAGCTTCTTCGGCAATTCTCCTCTCCTCAGCTTCTTTTTCCGCTATTGCGGCTTCTTGTGCTTCAAGCTCTTCCTTTGAAAGCACCTTAACGATAGTAACCTTGCCTGACATATAGTCGTCAAAATTGGTGACCTGTGCCTTTGAGGTAAGCACTTCGAGGATCATATTGAACTCGTCCGCCTCTACGACCGAGGAATGCTTTCTGTCGGTCATACCGAGAGAAGTAACGAGGTCAAGAAGCTCCTTGCTCTTTATATTAAGATCCTTGGCAAGAGTACTGATCTTATATTTAGTGTTGTTTATCATACTGTATCCATCCTTTCCGGCTATTAGCTTTTAAGCGACTTTGAGAGCATAATTGCTTTCCTTATTCCGTCGGCAAAGCCGCGGTCAAAGGTTGCACAAGCCGCCGCAGACGCTTTGCCTATGCGATCGGCGATATCCGTCTGGCTTAAATTCGAGATGTAAAACTCGATGCGATAGTATTTACAGGCATTAACGATACGCTTTTTCGTGTTCTCGGAGGCATTAGAGGCGATAACAACGATACCGTGTGAGCTAAAGCCCTTAATGCTGTCATTTTCACTCGGTATTCCGTGACGTCTGATCTCGTCGCAGATTTTATCGGTACCCGTTTCAAGCTTTCCGGCCTTCATTGCAAATCCGAATAGAGTCAAGATCTTAGAGTTAACGGTCTGTTTTATCAGCTTCTCGTTATTATTCACTGTCAGACACCTGCCCTTCAAGCTTGTCGTATACCTCGTCCGATATGGTAACGCCGAGAGATCTTTCAAGCTTTCTTGCTTTTCTTGCCCTCTTAAAGCATTCAGTGTTACGGCATATATATGCACCGCGACCTGACATTTTACCTGTAAGATCAAGGAGTACGCTGCCGTCCTGAGTTTTTACAACCCTTATAAGCTCTTTCTTAGGAAACTGATTTCCGCACCCTACGCAGTTGCGCTCGGGAGTCTTCTTCATCTGTACGGGCAATTTGATCACTCGCTGACTTTTATATCAATTTTGAAGCCGGTAAGTCTTGCCGCAAGACGCGCGTTCTGACCTTCCTTGCCTATTGCAAGTGAAAGCTGGTCGGCGTCAACGTATACGCGGCAGATTTTTTCGCCTTCAAGCACTACGTCGTTTACGGTTGCGGGAGAAAGGGATGCTGCTATAAATTCTGCTGGATCCTCGCTATATCTGATTATATCAATTTTTTCTCCGCCAAGCTCGCCTATAATGGTATTGATACGCATACTGCGGTTACCGATGCAGGAGCCTACTGCGTCAACCGTCTCGTCATTTGAACAAACGGCGACCTTGCTTCTTGAGCCTGCTTCTCTCGTCACGTTCTTGATTACAACGGTTCCGTCCTGTACTTCAGGAACTTCAAGCTCAAAAAGGCGCTTGACAAGACCGGGATGGGTTCTCGAAAGGGTTACGAGAGGTCCGCGGCTCTCCTTTTTGACCTCGGTAACGAACACCTTAATTCTTTCGCCGTCCTTGAAAGCATCACCGGGGATCTGCTCGCCCTTGATAAGGGTTGCAATAGACGTGCCGGTGTCAACCGTAACGTTTCCGGTTACTTCATCGGTGCGAAGTACGGTTGCGGTAATGATCTCACCGCGCTTATCCTCATATTCTTTAATTAGCATTCCGCGCTCTGCTTCTCTTATGCCCTGAATGATTACCTGTTTTGCCGTGGTTGCGCTGAGACGGCGGAAGTTCTTGGTGTCCATCTTTACCTCGGCAACGGTTCCGAGCTTATAACGGCGGCTAACCTTCTTTGCTTGCTCAACGGTAAGCTGGGTTTCGGGATCCTCAACCTCCTCAACAACCTGATAAAGACGGTACATCTGTACTTCCTTCTTTTCGGGATCGAGAACGATGCGAACCTGAGCGTTTGGACCCTGATCCTTTGCAAAGGCATTGATAAGTGCCGCTTCTACTCTTTCGAGCATATACTCCTTCGGTATTCCCTTCTGCTTTTCGAGAAGGTCGAGTGCTTCAAAAAATTCTGCGTTCATTTTTTCTTTATTCCTCCTGTTGGTTAATCTTCGAATTCAAAATGTAAATTTATTCTCGCTACCTTATCGAGCGGAATTTTAACGTCATCAACTGTCACAGTTTTTTCTTCCTCGCTGTATCCGTTCAAAATACCACCGTATTGCTTTTGTCCGTTTATTGCGGTAAATAGCTTTACGTCTATCTTTTGTCCCTGACAAACCTCAAAATGGAAGGGGCGTGTTAGGGCCCTCTCTACTCCGGGTGAGGAGACTTCAAGATAATACTGAACCGGAATTGGATCCTGTTCATCAAGTATCGGATCGATCCCGCGGTGTACCGCTTCGCAGTCATTGATGTCTACGCCGTTTTCCTTGTCGATGGTAATGCGGAGAATCTGGCGTGCGCCTTCCTTGACGTATTCAACATCCCAAAGCGAACAACCGAGCTCGTTTACTGTCGGCAGGATCAAGTCCCAGACTGTGTCGGCAATATTCTTTTTTGCATTTGCCACTATATCACCTCAATTTGTCTCAAAGAAAGAATTAAGAGTAGGCGTCAACCTACTCTTAATACTCCGTATTTTAGTTTACGATGCTATTGTAGCACAACCCGATCCGAAAATCAAGGGGTTTTTGAAAAAAATAAAAATTTTTTATATTGAATAGTGGGGGTTCGGTTTAACCTGCGAAAGCCTATATTTGCTAATCACTTTTTTATTGATCTTAACCTTTTCGGAAAGACCGGAATAGAAGTCTCGGTAGACAGCTCTTGTCGCATATTCGGTGAACTTCAGATTAGTCAACTGCGTGATGTCGGCATCTGATAGATCGGCAAACGGTGTAAGCTCACAGATCTGAATATAGAATACAGCCTCTTCCTCGGTTACGGAGACGACATCACCGACCTTTGCGCCTTTTACTGCCTTGAATATCTCTGTGCCCCAAATATCGAGATCATTCTCGGATATAAAGAAGCCGCTCGGATACGAGGATGTATCGTATTCGCTGTAATCGTCGATGAGCGTATCAAAATCTACTCCGGCATCAAGCTTGGCTTTGAATTCACTTATTTTTTTGTTCTTTGCCGCAAGCTGCGCCTCTGTAAGGGGCTTGGATATCAAATTACCCTGATCGTCGTATAGATAGTTGCCGTTTTCATCGGTTTCGATGTCGGTAGTATAAAAGACTACGTATTTGATCCTCGTATAATGCTTCTCATAGTAATTGATAAGAACCTCGTCGGTAATCTCAAGGGGGCCTCCTTCGCCAAACAGTGTTTCGTATACGTAGTCGTGCTTTGCTTCCCACAAATAGATCTGTTCGAGAGCGTCGATGTTCAGCATCATTTTTGAAAGCGTAGCGTTAAGGCTTCCCCGTCCGCCGTAAAATTCGATCTTTTCCTTGATGTCGTTTTTAATAGATTTTTTCGTTGCAGACAATAGCTTGAGCTTGTATCTTTTATAGAGATCCTGAGAAATAAGGTAATTTGTGATTTCCTCGTTAAGAAGCTCGGTAAAATATTCCTCGACCGTTCTCGTCTCATCAAACATCGAATTCCAAAATTCCTCCGTATCCGATGCGTCTGTATAAGATGCAAGTATGTTGCGCTTATAGGTCGAGATCCAATAATTATAGAATTCCTCGGTTAGCTTGATCCCGTTATATTCCATTACCGTGTCATACTTGGAGCGGTACCCGCAGGAAGTGAGCGCAAGCGGGACGATCATTGCCGCAACAAGTACGGCTGATACGAGTTTTATAAACGACTTCATTTATTTTCCTCCGATTCGGTGGTATTCATAATGGTTTGATAATCAGTCAGAAGCTCAATCGCCTTTTTGAAAACGTCGTCGCCCGCCTTTGTGCGAAGTGTAACGTACGGCTTCAGCTCAAGAGTCATAAGAATAGCACCCTTGCGGTCTGCTGTCAGCATCGACCAGATCCTGATATCCATTTTTTCGGGATAAAACAGAACGGAGCTGCCTCTTTTAACGATCTTGTTTATACCGCACACCGACCCGCAGGCGCGCAAAAGCGAAACGTCAAGTAGCGCAGAGACAGACCTTGGCAGATCGCCGTATCTGTCGAGAAGCTCGTCGATTACGTCCATTTTGTCGGCAATGTTCTCTATTAACGAGATCTTCTTATAAACGTCAATTCGCTGTACGGGGCTTTTGATATAGCTTTCGGGAATATACGCACTGACATTCATCTCAACGGCGCATTCCGTCTTTTCCTTTTGAACCACGCCTTTTTCTTCGAGAATCGCCTCGTTCAATATTCTCATATACATATCGTAGCCAATGTTTTCGATATGTCCGTGCTGTTCTGAACCGAGAATATTTCCCGCACCGCGAATCTCAAGGTCGCGCAGTGCTACTTTGAAGCCCGAACCAAACTCCGTATATTCTCGAATAGCACCGAGACGCTTTGACGCAATCTCGGTAAGCACCTTTCCTTTTTGATAGGTAAAATACGCGTACGCGCGGCGTGATGAGCGTCCGATCCTTCCTCGGATCTGATGAAGCTGAGAAAGTCCGAGACGGTCGGCGTTTTCGATAATCAGCGTGTTTGCATTGGGAACGTCAACACCTGCCTCAATTATCGTCGTGCTTATAAGAACGTCGATATCACCCTCGAGCATTGATCTCCAAATATCCGACAGCTCTTCCTTATCCATTTTTCCGTGTGCCACGGCTATTCTCGCGTCGGGCGCTAACTGAGATACCTTTGCATATACGTCAGCCATATTGTCGACGCGATTGTGCAGATAAAATACTTGACCGCCGCGCCTTAGCTCCTTGGCAATCGCATCGGAAAGTATCATTTCGTCATATTCGAGAACGTATGTCTGAACAGGCACACGGTCGTTCGGTGCCTCTTCGAGAACCGACATATCGCGTATTCCGCTCATTGCCATATTAAGCGTTCTCGGAATAGGCGTTGCGGTAAGCGTCAGGGTGTCAACGCCCGAGGAAAGCTGACGGAGCTTTTCCTTGGCAGCAACACCGAAGCGCTGTTCCTCGTCTATAATTACAAGACCGAGATCCTTAAAAACTACGTCCTTGGAGACGATCCTATGTGTTCCGACGATGATATCAACCTCACCGCGTCGAACTCTTCGCAGAGTTTCCTGCTGCTGCTTTGGAGTACGGAAGCGCGAGAGCATATCAACCTTTACAGGAAATCCGCGCAATCTCGACAAAAGCGTCTGATAATGCTGGAGAGCAAGGATCGTAGTTGGTACGAGTATTGCAACCTGTTTTCCCGACTCAACAGCCTTGAAAGCCGAACGGAGAGCAACCTCTGTCTTGCCGAAACCTACGTCGCCGCACAGCAAACGGTCCATCGGCCTTGGCGTTTCCATATCACGCTTCACCTCTGAAATCGCAGTAAGCTGACCGTCGGTTTCCTCGTAAGGAAAAGCCGCCTCAAAATCTCTTTGCATATCGTCGTCGGGCAGGAAGGCAAATCCCGGACGTCTTTGACGCTCGGCATAAAGCTGAATAAGCTCCTTCGCCATTTCCTTTGCCGCCGCCTTTGCCTGCCTCTTGGTCTTACCCCATTCGGTACCGCCGATTCTCGAAAGCTTAAGCGTTCCGTCCTCGCCCTTTGCGCCGATATATTTCGAAAGACTGTCAAGCTGCTCGCATGGCAGATATATCACATCTGTTCCGGCGTACTTTATTTTAATGTAGTCACGCGTTACTCCGTCAACCGTTACGCTCTGAATCCCAAGGAACATTCCTATACCGTGTGTAACGTGTACAACGTAATCTCCCTCGGCAAGATCTGCGTAAGACATTATTTTTTCGCGCGCGGATTTTTTCTTTGTTTTTGACTTTCTGCTCTTAAACTGTGCAGAATTATATGTGCTGCCCGACGCAAAAGTTGATAAGAGCGCATACTTGGAAACGGTCAGTTCAAATCCCGGCAAGGTTATGCCTGATGTGATGACAACGTTACCGACTCCGTCAAACTCGAAGCGGTCGTCAACTACTATGGCGTTGATTTCTTCCTTGCGAAGCATTGAAGATAAGTTTTTAGCCATTATTTCATTTTCGCAAAGAACGACGGAATTGAATCCTCCGTTTATATATGAACGGAGATCCTCTGCCAAAAGCTCGAAATTTTCCGCGTAAGATACGGTCTGCTTTGTACTCATGCTGAATATGGCTGCAAAGCGCATATCGGCAATACTGCTCATAAATGAATCGGCTATAACGCCTGAATGAGTTGAAACAAATTTTGACACATCTTCAGCATCTCCGCCGAAATTAGCGTATGAAGCTGCAATCAACCCCTCCTCGAGAAGCGAGGTAACGTTTTGCTTCGTGTGCCATTCATAGGAATGTACCCTATCAAGACATGCGTTATATTCACGGCAGAGAATAACCGAGTCCTGCCCGAAATAGTCAAGAAGCGTCTGTGGGTTTTCGTAAATCAACGAAATATATTTGTCGGCAAAACGAAGCTCGCCATTGGTATTGACCGCCTCAAGTTCGGCACTCAATACGTCCTTTGACTGTTCTGATTTTGCTTTCTTTATAAGTAACTTAACGGTAGAGGCAATTCGCTGCTTTGCTTCGTCGTCGACTATTATTTCTCTTGACGGCGTAATTTTAACCTCGTCGACGGGCTCTATCCTTCTTTGCGTAATAATATCAAAGAGACCGATGCTGTCGATATCGTCGCCAAAGAACTCTAAACGAACAGGGTTCTCGCTTCCGGCCGGGAACACATCAAGAATTCCGCCGCGGAAGGAGAACTGTCCAACGCCATCGACCATATCAACGCTCTGATACCCCGATGAAACAAGCATTTCTCTGAGCATTGCCATGTCTGCTGAACCGTTTACGGAAAGATTAAACGTAGATGCTTCAAGCCTCGACTTCGGCATTGTATATTGCAGCGCAGCGTCGGGAGTTGTGATAACAACGTCACAACTTCCGTCGAGAACAGAATGAAGCACGCCTAACCTCTCGTGCTCATACTCACGGGAGGCTGAAATGTTATAAAAAACAAAATCTCGGTAGCTGTACGTCTTTGCATTAAGCCCGAGCGCTGTAAAGGCGTTAAAGGCGCGCAAAACCTCTTTTTCATCGGGAACGAGGAGCAAGAGCGGCTTTGCACCGTTCTTTCGCAGATCGTCAATTACCGAAGCAAAAATGGCGTTGCGGGCACCGTCGCACAAACCTACCAAACGCGAAGGATGCGGAACACGAGCCGTCATTTGTTCCTTTACGGTCGAAAGCATCTCATTGTATTCGCGCTCTCTATTTAGAATATTTGAAATGAAATTCATATCAGTTATACTTACACATAGCTTCGTCAATCTTGCCCTCAATAAGAAGAGGGATAGCATCAGCGGCATTGTTTAACGCTGTGTTAAAATCATAGTCAAGCTCGCTCGGAATTTTTCCAAGCACCCAGCTAACCATATTACCGCCCGAAGGCAGCTTGCCGACACCTATTCGCAGACGCGGAAACGCATCGCTCGAAAGCTGATAAATTATATCCCGAAGTCCCTTTTGACCGCCGTCACTTCCCTTTCTTCTTACGCGAATTTTTCCAACGTCAAGCTGTACATCGTCAGAAATCACGACAATGTTCTCGGGGGGGATCTTATAAAAATTTGCGGCATCACGAATCGCTTCGCCCGAACGGTTCATATAAAGCTGCGGCTTAATGATAAGAACACGTTTGCAGCCAATGTCGGCTTCCGCTGTCAGTGAATTGAATTTAGCGCGGGTAACTGAAATCCCATTTCTTCTGCAGTAAAGGTCAAGTGCCATAAAGCCCGCGTTATGCCGGGTTTTCTCATATTCCTTTCCGGGATTACCGAGCCCTGCCAAAATGTGAGTTATTGGCTTGAGCGGCTCACGCTCCGATTCAATTTTCTTAAAGAGATCAAATATATTAGCCATATCAGTTCCTTATAACGATATTTTAGAACGACCAAAGGCGGACTTTCGTCCGCTTACAAACATTATATTACATAGCAAAGAATTTTTCAAGCAGAAATTCACGACATAAAATAAATTTACAATTTGTTATATCTGCAAATTCGATAAATGGCGTTAAAAATGAAATTGTTGGTAATTTGCACAATAATACATTTGATTACGGTGATATTTTGAACAGTCGTCTCAATTTATTAAAAGTTTGTAAACAATTACGAAAACAATGGAAATATTGGGATTTTTATGTTAAAATATCGGGTGGACAAAATATAAATTTTGCGAATATAAAATTGGAGGATTTATAACTATGGCAAAAAAGTATTGCTACCTCTTCTCCGAGGGTAACGCAAATATGCGTGAGATCCTTGGCGGTAAGGGTGCAAACCTCGCAGAGATGACCAACATCGGTCTTCCTGTTCCCCAGGGCTTCACTATTTCGACCGAAGCTTGTACTCAGTACTATGAGGACGGCCGTCAGATCAACTCTGAAATTATGGCTGAGATCATGGACTACATCGTAAAGATGGAAGCTGTTACCGGCAAGAAGTTCGGTGACCTTGAGAATCCC
>JAZSHF010000077.1:0-31343 GCA_045533115.1 Eubacteriales bacterium | reverse complement strand
ACCAATGGTCGCCCCTACGAGAACTTTCGGAACTACCTTGTAGGGGCGACCATTGGTCGCCCGTGCGACGTCATCGCCGTCCCTACAAAAATGTGGTAAAACCTTTGAATGTTTCCCTCTTGAAATCCTTACCGAAATATGTTATACTGAAATGTAATATACCTTGAAAGGAAAAAACATCATGTCAGAATCAAGAATCCTCGCCTCGGTAGGCGGAGTAAACATCACCGAAAACGAGGTTAACGAAGCAATAATCTCGATGGGCGAAAGAGGACGCTCACTTATGAACCCCCAGGGACAGAAGATGGTCCTCGAGCAGCTTATCAACCGCAAGCTTCTCCTTGCCGGCGCAAGAAAGGAGCTTCTCGAGTTCGATCCCGAATTCAAAAAGCAGCTCGCTCTTGCAAAGGAAGAACTTCTCACTAAATTCGCTATCAGCCGCGCTATCGAAAACGTGAAGGTAACCGACGAGGAAGCAAAGAAATTCTACGACGAAAATCCCGACCGCTTCAATGCGGGAGAGACCGTAAACGCAAGCCATATTCTTGTGAAGACCGAGGAAGAAGCGGCAAGCATCCGTGCCGAAATCGAAAGCGGAAGCATTACCTTTGCCGACGCGGCAAAGAAGTACAGCTCATGCCCCTCAAAGGAAAACGGCGGCGAGCTCGGCGCCTTCGGCCGCGGACAGATGGTAAAGGAATTTGAGGACGCGGCGTTTAATATGAACGTCGGTGAGCTTTCCTCTCCCGTTCAGACTCAGTTCGGCTACCACCTCATTCTCTTAAACGAAAAGAACGAATCGACCGTTCTTTCCTATGACGAGGTCGCTCCTCAGCTCAAGGAACAGCTTCTAAGCGAAAAGCAGCAAAAGGCATTCGCATCAAAGATCAACCAGCTCAAAATTCTTTTCCCCGTAGATATATACTGATAAAGGAACGGTAAAAAGTAATGACACCTGCAATTATCACCCTGATAGCATGGTTCCCTTTTCTCCTCCTCGCACTTATATTCGGCATAGTATTCAGTCTTAAGGGCTACAAAAGAGGCTCTGCACTTGCAGGAATCTCGATCGGCATAACGGTTATCTCCTGCATTCTCTCGATACTTATAGCAAGGCTTATCGCGGTAGGAGTCGCAGGCAACTTCGCCCCGATGCTCTCAAAGCTTCTCGAGACATCCGGTCTGAAGGGTGGAGCAGACGAGATCGCAAAGCTCGCTACAAGCGTCGCGTCGGCGTTTGCATCGCTTGTAATCTATATTCCCGTATTTATCATTCTCGCATCGGTGCTCAAGCCGGTTTCGTCCTTCCTCTTCAAGAAGATCATTCCCAAGCCGAAGCACGTCGCAAACAAGATCGGCGGTATCTCGATCTCTATTATCGACGCCCTTCTTCTTGCAATACTTGTAACGCTTCCGCTCTACGGCACGCTCGCGCTTGCCGATGGCTTTATCGCCGCCTTTTCCTATAAGAACGACGACGAAGTAATGGAGTACGTCTCCGCGGCAACCGATCCATTCATCGTTGACGTCGCAAGCGTTCCTCCCTTCTCGACCGCTTATGATACGCTTATGTCGTGCAAGATAGGAAGCACCACGGTCAGCATTTCCGCAACTCTCCGCGAAGCGACCGAGCTACTCAGTCATATTGATGCATTTGAAGACCTGAAGGATGGCAAATTCAACAAAAAGGACATCCTCGCCCTTATCGGCTCGGCAGAGGCACTTCTGACAGAAAACGATTTCGCCGCCGATTTCATCTGCGATTATCTTGGCGACAAGGCGCCTTCCTTCAAGGTTCCCGGACTCGGCAAGATCAAGCTTGACGAATATTACCCCGCGCTCTCCGACAGTAAACAGCTCCGCCGTGACCTGCCCGCATTCTTTGACCTTACCGAAGCAATGGTCAAGAGCGGAATGGTCGAGGCGCTTATAAACAAGGACGGAGATATGTCGAAGGTCAATGCCGACACGGTGGCAAAGGCGTTCGGAAACACTCTTAACCACTCCGCCGCGCTCGCAACCTTCAAGAGTAACCTGCTTAATACTGTCGTCGACAGCTTCTCAAAGGAAATAATTGACGGGGGCAAGGACAAGGACGGCAAAGTAAAGGCGCTTTGCGACGCTATCGCCGCGATCCCGACCGAGCCGATGAATAAGGAAAATGCAAAGAAGGAGGGCGAATCGTTCTACCTTCTTATGTCGGGTATCGTAACCTCGTCGAATGAGAAGACCAAGATGATGGGACTCGGAATGATGCTCGAGGGTCTTGCACGTCACCCGATGGTAGGCGTTGACAAGGTTATGGATGCGGCAGGAACGATAATGGAAAATTCGGGAACGAAGCTTTCCGATTCGCTCATTAACAAGATGGAAGATAATCTCCGTATCTCGATAAGCAAGCCGATAGGCGAAAACTCCTTCGGTAAGTACTGCAACACGGCGTTCACGACGATAGACGCCTTCTCGGGCATCACGGGTGGCGGAAGCAGCGAGGACAAGGAAGCCTCAAAGGAAAGCCTAAAGAACCTTATCACCGCAGACAAGGAATCCCTTGAAGCGGTTAAGGACACGGTATCCTCCGACCTTATGGCAGATATGGGAATCGACGATAAGCACGCCGATGCCTTCAAGGACGTTATCGATGCGACCTTCGATTCTATCATCGAAAGCGACATTTCCGAGGAAGAGGCAGAAAAGGAAGCAGAGGCACTCGGTAATATTATCGGTGCAGTGACCGAAGTAACCGACAATCCCGAAGAAACCGATGACGTCGTCAAGGAATACACGACAGAGGTGTTAAACGAGGTCCTCGACTGTAAGATCGCAACAGGTATGATCCAGAAGCTCGCAAGCAAGGGCAAGCCCGACCCGCTCGGACTCTTTGAGGACCTTACCGACGATGCGAAGGTGTCCGTCGAAGAGACCATAGACGAATACATAGCAGCTGCAAAGACCGAGGATGAGATCGCGGCACTTGAAGCGTTCAAAATTTTTGTAGGTATAAAGAATGACTGATATTAAGCAAATGTACGAATCACTCGGAATTTGCCAAAAGGTCTATGAGCTCGGCGAGGAAATTATTTCCTCGCTCGACTCTCGTTTTGAGGAAATAGACCGCATTTCCGAGTACAATCAGGCGAAGGTTCTCCGCGCAATGCAGGAAAACCGCGTGAACGCAACACACTTTGCCGCAACGACGGGCTACGGCTATAACGATTTCGGGCGTGACAACCTCGAAAAGGTATACGCCGACGTTTTTCATACCGAAGCAGCCCTCGTCCGCCCGCAGATAACCTGCGGCACGCACGCACTCACCGTCGCGCTCTCGGCAAACCTGCTCCCCGGCGACGAGCTTCTCTCCCCTGCAGGCGGTCCCTACGACACGCTTGAAGAGGTCATCGGCATAAGAGAATCGCCCTGCTCCCTCAAGGAGTACGGCGTTTCATACCGTCAGGTCGATCTGCTTCCCGACGGCACGTTCGATTATGAAAACATCGCAAAGGCGATAAACGAAAAAACCAAGCTTGTAACCATCCAGCGCTCAAAGGGCTATAAAACACGCCCGACGTTCTCGGTGAAGCAAATAGGCGAGCTTATTTCGTTCGTCAAGAATATAAAGCCCGAGCTTATCGTAATGGTCGATAACTGCTACGGCGAATTTGTTGAAACTATCGAGCCGTCCGACGTCGGCGCAGATATGACTGTCGGCTCGCTCATAAAGAACCCCGGAGGCGGACTTGCTCCCATCGGCGGGTACATAGTCGGTACTCAAAAGTGCATCGATCGTTGCGCTTACCGTCTCTCGGCACCCGGTCTCGGTCAGGAGGTCGGGGCAAACCTCGGTATTATGCCGGCATTTTATCAGGGCTTCTTCTTGGCGCCTACGGTAACGGCAGGCGCGCTCAAGGGCGCGGTATTTGCCGCAAACGTATACGAGCGCCTCGGCTTCAGAGTCGTTCCGAACAGCGTTGAAAGCCGTCACGATATAATTCAGGCGGTCGAGCTTGGCTCTCGCGAAAGAATAATTGCGTTCTGCCGCGGAATACAGGCAGCAGCCCCCGTAGATTCCTACGTCACCCCCGAACCGTGGGCAATGCCCGGCTACGATTCCGAGGTCATTATGGCGGCAGGAGCATTCGTGCAGGGCTCGTCGATCGAGCTTTCCGCCGACGGACCTATCCGTGAGCCGTACGCCGTCTATTTCCAAGGCGGTCTTACCTGGTATCACGCAAAGCTCGGTATTCTTATGTCGCTTCAGAAATTGTATGAAGCAGGACTCGTTGAACTATAAGATAAAAAGCACCCGAACGGGTGCTTTTTTAATGTGCGTTGAATCTATCACAGACCGCAAAGCACTTCGCCATGTTGTCTTACCTTCCCCAGCGGGGGAAGGTGCCGAGCAAAGCGAGGCGGATGAGGTGTAGGGCGGGGGCTTGCTCCCCCCGCTCGCAGATCGTCACAACTGCGAAAACAAGTGACATTACTTTTTAACGGCGGGAGCGCGTGGGGTTCCCCGATGCGAATGAAATGAGCTTTGGGGGTTCCGAGCATACCCCCGCCCTACCGGTTGTTGAAATTCCAACCCGCCCCATACATTTCCCTTGACAAATTCCCAAAACGGGTATATAATCTAATTATGAAAGAAACGTGCGTCGGACTTGCAAAAATTGCCGACGTACCTTTTCTTGTATTTTTTGACCCTTTTGAGCCAAAAAACTGCAAGAAAATGACGGAAAACCCCTCAAAAAAGGAAGTGCAAACACTATGAAAAACAATCTTCTCGAAAAAATAAAGGTATCGCTTCCGACCTTCTCAAAGGGTCAGAAGGCGATAGGCACCTTTATTCTGAACAATTACGATAAAGCCGCGTTTATGACGGCATCGCGACTCGGCGAGGTCACGAACGTAAGTGAATCCACCGTCGTGCGCTTCGCAATCGCACTCGGCTACGAGGGCTACCCCGAGCTTCAGCTCGCACTTCAGGAGCTTATCAGAATTCGGCTGACATCAGTTCAGAGAATGGAAGTAACAAACGACCGCATAGGCGAGGGCGATGTTCTTGAAAGCGTCCTCAATTCTGACGTGGCGAAGATAAGAAGCACCCTCGAGACCGTCAGCCGCGCCGATTTTGCCGCCGCATCCGAGGCGATCGTAAATGCGAAGCGCATATACATAATCGGTATGCGCTCGAGCGCTTCCCTTGCCAGCTTCCTTGCCTTCAATTTCAGATTTATGTTCGATAACGTTACCCTTGTCCAGACGACGAGCGGAAGCGAAATCTTCGAGCAACTTCTCCGCGTGTCGGAGGGCGACGTCGTTATCGCGATAAGCTTCCCGCGCTATTCAAAGCGTATAATCAATGCAGTTGAGTTTGCACATATGCAAGGCGCGCACATCGTGGCGCTCACCGACTCGGCACTTTCCCCCATTGCAACTCACGCCGACAGCACCCTTTACGCAAAGAGCGATATGGCGTCCTTCGTCGACTCCCTCGTTGCGCCCCTCAGCATTATAAACGCACTCATCGTCGACATTGCAAGAAAGAAAAAGGTCGAGCTTCAAAACGTATTCTCCCGTCTTGAAACCATTTGGGACGAGTACGACGTTTACGACAAGGACAGCCATATATAATGAAAAAAATTGCAGTAATCGGCGGCGGTGCCGCGGGAATGATGACGGCGGCAAGAGCGATAGCAAACGGCTGTGACGTGACGCTGTACGAAAGAAACGACCGCCTCGGACGAAAACTCGCCATCACGGGCAAGGGCAGATGTAACGTAACGAACAACTGCGGCCATGACGAGTTCTTCAAAAACGTTCCGACAAACCCCCGCTTCCTTTATTCATCATATAGCAATTTCTCGTCGCAGGACACGATGGAGTTTTTTGAAAACCTCGGAGTACCGCTTAAAACAGAACGAGGAAACCGCGTTTTCCCCGTTTCCGACAGAGCTTTCGACATCGTCGACGCGCTCGCAAATCTCGTCAAAAAGAACGTCGTTCACGCACGCGTAAGCGGAATTGAGGCAGAAAACGGCGAGGTCGTCGGCGTTAAGGTGAACGGAAAAACGGTGCCTTATGATGCAGTCATAGTTTGCACGGGCGGTGTTTCCTACCAAAAAACAGGCTCCGACGGCGACGGAATACGATTTGCAAAAGCGCTCGGGCTTGAAACAGTCCCCTGCCGTCCGTCACTCGTTCCGATCGAATCGCCCGACCAAAGCTGCCCTGAAATGCAAGGTCTTTCCCTAAAAAACGTCGCTATAAAGGCGGAAAACGGGGACGGAAAGGTCGTCTATGAGGACTTCGGCGAGATGATGTTTACCCATTTTGGCGTGACGGGACCGATGATACTTTCCCTCTCGTCAATGATACCCGACCTTGGAGAGAAGAAATATACGCTGTATATTGATATGAAGCCCGCGCTTGACGAAAAAGAGCTTGATAACCGTCTCCTAACTGACTTCGGTAAAAATCTGAACCGCGACTTCATAAATTCCCTCTCGGCACTTCTTCCGTCGCGAATGATACCCGTATTCGTAAGAATGTCAGGCATTGAGCCGACGAGAAAGGTAAATTCGATAACGAAAGAAGAAAGAAGGTCGCTTATAACCCTTCTCAAGCACTTTCCCGTCCGCCTCAGCGGATTCCGCCCGATAAACGAGGCGATAGTCACAAAGGGCGGTGTCAGCGTCAAGGAGCTGAACCCCAAAACCCTCGAAAGCAAGAAAATCAAGGGGCTGTATTTTGCGGGCGAGGTTATCGACGTCGACGCATATACCGGCGGATTCAACCTGCAGATCGCATTTTCGACCGCAGTTACCGCCGCAGACAGCGCGTCGTGGTGAAATCGCGAAATACTCGTTACCGCAGCGGCACTAATTTCGTCGAAAAAACGAATAATTTTTTCTTTACAAACAAGTAAGCATATTGTATAATTGTATTATAGTAATTCAAATAAATAAAGGGAGACCGGATTTATGAAAAAGATTTACACAGGTAAAACGAAGGACGTATTTGAACTCGAAAACGGAAACGTTCTGCTCAAATTCAAGGACGATTGCACCGGCAAGGACGGCGTTTTCGATCCCGGCGAAAACTCGGTAGGACTTACCATCGAGGGTATAGGCAAGGCAAACCTCGAAACCTCCGTTTACTATTTCGAGCTCTGCAAGAAGGCAGGCGTAAAGACACACTACATCTCCGCAAATATCGACGACGCAACGATGGAGGTTATCCCCGCCGAAAACTTCGGTAAGGCACAGGGCGGTAACGGACTTGAAGTCATCTGCCGTCTCGTTGCGACCGGCTCCTTCATCCGCCGCTACGGCGAATACATCAAGAACGGCACGCGTCTCGGAAACGGCTACGTTGAATGTACCTTCAAGAACGACGAAAAGGGCGATCCGCTCGTAACGGGCGAGGGCCTCGTTGCTCTCGGCGTTATGACCGATGAGATGTTCGCATCGCTCAAGGCTCAGACTCTCGCTATCACGAAGATCGTTGCCGACGACCTTAAGACCATCGGTCTTGATCTTTGGGACATCAAGTTCGAGTTCGGCTACACGAAGGACGGCGAGGTCGTTCTTATCGACGAGATCGCATCGGGCAATATGCGCGTTTACGAGGGAGACACCATCGTCGAGCCCGTAGAGCTTACCAAGAAGATCCTTAACAGATAATTAAGAAAAGAGGCACTTACGGGTGCCTCTTTTTGGAGAAATCATGACAAAATTTCTTATGATCCGCCACGGCGAGAGCACTGCTAATCTCGAAAGAAAATTTGCAGGACACTATAACGCTCCGCTCACCGACCTCGGACGCCGTCAGGCGATGGCGACCGCCGAATATATAAAACGTAATTATAAGGTCAATAAGGTATACGCATCCGACCTCGACCGCGCGTTCACGACGGGAAAAGCGGCAGCCGACCTGCTCGGTCTTTCCGTCACGCCGACTTCCGACCTGCGCGAAATATACGCGGGCGAATGGGAGGGCGTCCTTTACGACGATATAAAGGAAGCGTATCCCGATCTGTTCGGAAAATGGTTCGGAGACACAGGCAACGTCCGTTGCCCTAACGGAGAGAGCGTCGCAGAGCTTGGCAACCGAGTACACAGCTGCATGATAAGAATAGCCGAGGAGAATCCCGACTCAACCATCGTCATAGCAACGCACGCGACCCCCATTCGCTCGCTTCAGGCGATAACGACCTACGGCAGCGTCGACTATATGAATAAGGTATCGTGGGTGTCGAATGCGTCGGTCTCAACGGTCATTTACGAAAATGGCAAGCTATCCTTTACCGAAGCCGGCTACGATAAGCACCTCGAAGGAATCTTGACAACCCTGCCGAAATATATATGAAAAAATCCCCCGAAACGGGGGATTTTTCAGTTTTCAGCTATAAGCCTCGCTTACGCTTGGCGTTATGATGCTCACTGCGTTCGCGGTTATGAGCTTGACAAGCAAGCGTTAAGATGAGCTCGCTTCACACTTGAATAACTTGGCAAAGCCAATCATAACTTGCCCGAAGGGTAACCATAACTCAATTAAACTCCGTCTCGTCAGCCGTTTCGTCAACGGGGATATCGTGACGGAAGGTATCGTCCTCGCAGATGTCGTTCATCGCATCGAGGATAAGCTCGCTCTCATATCTCTCCTTGACCTTTTCGGCAACGAGGAAGCCGCCCGCAACGGCGGAAATAACGCCGAGCACCATAAAGGGACTTGCAGTGTTTTTCTTGTCCTTGAAAAGATACGCGATAACGAGGAAGAAGCAGGAAATTGCCTGAACGATGAGCATAAGCCCGATGTAAAATCGTGTCTGTTTAAGCATTGTTA
The DNA here is from genome assembly GCA_045533115.1 of Eubacteriales bacterium. Taxonomy (GTDB): domain Bacteria; phylum Bacillota; class Clostridia; order Oscillospirales; family CAG-272; genus Colimorpha_A. Next base: position 22,499 of record JAZSHF010000077.1, on the reverse strand, counting down.
TTCTCCTTTGAGCTTGTCATTTTAAGGTAAGCGTTAATAAATCCGTCGATATTACCGTCCATAACGGAGTTAATATCGGTAATTTCAAAGCCGGTACGGGTGTCCTTTGCAAGCGTGTAAGGCATAAACACGTAGGAGCGTATCTGCGAGCCCCATTCGATATCGGTCTTTACACCCTTAATATCGTCTATCTTCTGGAGATTTTCTCTCTGCTTTATCTCCATAAGCTTACTCTTCAGCATACGAAGCGCATATTCCTTATTCTGAAGCTGGCTTCTCTGCGTCTGACAGCCGACAACGATTCCCGTCGGCTTATGGAGTATTCTTATCGCCGAGTCGGTCTTATTGATGTGCTGACCGCCGGCACCCGAAGAACGGTGAGCTGTTATTTCGAGGTCCTCATCTCGAACCTCAATATCGCTGTTCATATCGTCAAACTCGGGCATTACCTCGACAGACGCAAACGACGTCTGACGTCTGCCTGACGCGTCAAAGGGAGAAACACGCACAAGACGGTGTACCCCGTTTTCACTCTTCAAAAAGCCGTAAGCGTTAATGCCCTCAATGGATATTACCGCGCTCTTGATGCCCGCCGCATCGCCGTCGAGCCAATCCATAAGCTTTACGGTGTAGCCGTGACTTTCGCCCCAACGGGTATACATACGGTAGAGCATCTGTGCCCAGTCCTGCGCCTCCGTACCGCCCGCTCCGGGGTGAAACGAGAGGATCGCGTTATTATGGTCGTACTCGCCCGTAAGCAGGGTTTCAAGACGCATCTTTTCCTCAGTTTCAAGAATCTCCTTGACCTCGGATACGACCTCGTCGACAATGGTCTCATCGTTTTCCTCGATACCCATTTCGATAAGCACGAGGGTGTCCTCAAGACGCGAGCAAAGCTCGTCGTACCTCTCGATAGTCGTCTTTTTGTCCTTTATCTGCTGAAGTATCTTACCGGAATCGTCACGCGACCAGAAGTCGGGAACAATGGTCTTTGCCTCAAGCTCCTGAATTTGCCTATTTAGCTCCTCGATGCGGAGCGCATTTTTTAGTTCGTCAATGGCAGGGCTCACGCCGAGAAGGGTGCGCTTTGCCTCGTCAAGCTGGATAATCAAATTTTCCTCCGAAAAACTATTACTACTCTAATTATTATAGCAGATTTTAGAGATTTGTAAACAGTTTTTTGTAAATAAGCGTCGATAATCCTTGTAAGTGCCCTCTCCGTGTGAACAATATGTGAATTTTGCAATCTTAAACTTGAAAAGGCAATATACGAAAGGTATAATTATATTATACTTATCTTTAGGAGAACGTAATGGACGAGTTCGACAAGAAAAAATTCAAAAACGGCCTGCTCTTTGCTACCGCAGTTATTTTGATATATGCCGTAATAATGAATTTCAGCAAGCTCGGCGGATTCATAAGCGCAATTTACGCAGTCATATCGCCGCTTCTTTCGGGCGTCGTGCTTGCGCTAATTCTCGGCACGCCAATGGCAAAATTCGAGCAGTTCTTCAATTTCCTCAATAAAAAATCGAAGTCGAAGAGAAAGCTCCCCGAGAAATTCATAACTATGGTGAGCTTGATTCTCTCCTATCTTCTCGCCATCGGTGCGGTATCATTCGTTATCGGAATACTTATCCCCGCGCTCATTGATTCGGCAAACGAGATCGCGAACGCCTTGATGAAGCTTTATCCCAAAGCGCTCGCGCTTATGGAAAAATACGGATATGAAACCAATGACATAAAGGCAGTTTTAGACAAAATTGATCTTCAGAAGGTTCTGTCTAACCTCACGTCAAACGCAGGACAGATCGTCGATACGATCAAAACCTCTGTCAGCAGCATCGTTACCTTCCTTGTGAATCTCATAACGATGATAATCTTCTCAATATATCTTCTTGCAAACAAGAAGCGTATTACACGTCAGTCGGACGACATAATAAAGGCATACTTTTCCGAAAAACGTGCGCCAAAGATTAAATATCTCGTCGATCTCGTCGTCTCGACATTTACCAAATTTTTCTCGGGACAGTGCGTGGAGGCGATAATCCTCGGATCGATATTCTTCATCGCGATGACGATATTCGGCTTCCCGTACGCTCCCGTCATCAGCGTCGTCATCGGCGTTACGGCGTTCATTCCCTACGTCGGAGCATTCATCGGCTGTATCGTCGGCGTGCTGCTCATAATGATGGTCAGCCCGATGAGAGCGGTCATATTCGTTATTATGTTCCTCATAATCCAGCAGCTTGAAAATAACCTCATATATCCCCGTGTCGTCGGCGGAAGCATAGGACTTCCCCCGATGTGGACCTTCGCCGCGCTCATTATCGGAGGCGCGGTATACGGTGTTGTCGGAATGCTGATATTCATTCCCCTTGCGTCTATCATATACACCCTCGTCAAGAACGATGTAAGCGCGCGTATCAAGGCTAAGGAGAAAAAACGCACCGAGGCAGAAACAGACACGGAGCAGAGCGAGATCCAATAAATTCATATAAACTTTCTCGGAGAACGAAAATGAGATACTCAAAGAAAGAAATTTTCACTATCCCCAATTTTTTAAGCGCCTTCCGAATATTGCTTATCCCTGTATACGCTATACTGTATATGAAGGCACAGGTTCTGAAGGATTACATAATAGCGGCGGCGGTGTTTGCAGCATCGGCGCTGACCGATATGATCGACGGAATAATAGCAAGAAAATTCAATATGCGCTCGCGGATAGGAATAATGCTCGATCCGTTCGCGGACAAGCTGACTCAGGGCGTAGTAATACTCTGCCTGACATTACGCAACCTCGCAATACTCCCCCTGCTCATCCTTTTTATACTTAAAGAAGGATTTATGTTCGTAATGGCTTGCCGCCTTCTCCATAGCGGAAAAATGCTTGACGGCGCTCTTATGTCGGGAAAGATATGCACGACGGTACTGTTTATCAGTATGGCGGCGCTCGTCGTCTTCAAGAATATCCCGCTCGGCGGAATATACGCGATAGTCGGTATTTGCGCGGTGTTTATGGTGATCTCTTTTGTCAGCTATGCAAAAACCTTCTTTAACAATTCGGAGCACATAAGAGATATCGAAGAATAACAGCCAAAATCGGGTAGAATACAGTGAGGTGCCTGAATGAAACGAATTATTAGCTTTTTGTTGATGATGTGCATAATATTGCCAACGTTGTTTTCCTGCACAAAGGACGGCGGCACGACAACTCCGGATAAAACACCCCCCGAAGAGAATTACGTTGAAACTGAACCGGGAGCAGTGCTAAGAATTTTCGTAGACCAAAAGGAAACAAAAAAGGCGGAAAGCACGCGTCCCTACGACGAGACAAAAGAGGACATATCCCTGATTCTCGTGATAGGTCAGTCAAACTTTACGACCACGGCGGGCTACGCCTGGGAATATTATCACCACTACGTTAAGCAGGTCAGCCCCGTTATACCGGCGTTCCCCACGGTACCGAAGCCGGGAACTGCATATACCTTCAACATAGGTAACCAGTCGTTCTACCTCAACGATTCAAGCGATATGTCGTACCTTTCCTCGCCCGACCGTCAGGACTCTTGCGTCGGCGGTGTAACGCCCGCGTTTGCAACGAGATGGAACGAGCTTACGGGAACGAAAGTCGTATTTATTCAAGCAGCAGTCGAGGCAACCGGTATTCACGAATGGGTCGCCGATCCCGAAAATTATAAGTGCAACTGCGATAACTACGGCAAGGGACAATGCTTCGTGCAGGCAGCTACGACCTATAAGTTCGCATACAATACCCTTTCGCGCAAATACAATATCGTACACACAGGATATATTTGGAATCAGGGCGAGCACGACGAGGTGAATCGTCCGACTGCGACCGTAAGGGACGATCAGACTTATTACGACGCGTATAAGAGTATGCACGAATCCTTTATGAAGCTTCTCGACCTCGACTTCGGCGGAATTTCCGTTGTTCGTGCCGACAGATCGGGCGATACAAAGGAAGCAAGCGCATTTTACACCAAAGCGCGCTACGCGCAATATAAGCTCTGCAACGACATCGACAACCTATATATGATCTCGACGGTCTCTGAGACCTGCAGCCGCGATATGATGGATCAGGGAAATACCGTGCACTATTCGCAGGCGGTTCTTAACGATATGGGAAAGGATATGGCGAACAACCTCTATTCACGCCTCGGACTCGGCGAAACGAACGCCTATGACGGTGTTAAGATATACAACAAGGGCGGTAGTCTTATCACTCACGTCGGCGCAGACGGAAGCGTTCTTGAAGGCACGAACGAAATAACCAAAACGTCGACAGCCAGCAGGATCCTTATACGAACCTCCGCTCTCGGCAGAAATGATACAATCTCATATAAGCTCTTCGTTGACGGCGTCGACTATTCGCAGTATATCGACGGCTTCGGCAAGATCAACTGGACGGGCTTCAAATCCGCAACCGGAAAGACCTCAATAAAGGTCCTCGTTACCGTTAAATAACAGCATAAAAGCATCTGCTTTGACAAGCAGATGCTTTTTCATATACAGAAGCCTCACCGCGTTGTTTGTATAAAACAAGCCAAACAGCTGAGGCAAATAAAAGATCCCGCTTTCGCGGGAAGTCTTACATATTGCTTTCAACGTAATCGACGACGTCGTTTACCGTAATCAGATCCTCGATGTCCTCGTCGGGAACCGTGATTCCGAAGCTTTCCTCCATCGACATAAGCATCTCAACCACGTCAAGCGAATCTGCGCCGAGATCATCCATAACCTTGGACGCACCGTCGATCATATCGATATCTAACTGAAGCTGATTTGCGATTATTTCAACTACTCTGTCAAACATAAAATAAACCTTTCAAAGCTCTCCTTCAAAGTTTCCTTGAAGATTATACCACAGTATTTGAAAAAATCAATACCATTCGTCATTTTTCGGCAATTAGCGAAAGAGCACGGGGGTCTGGATGCAAAATATCATAACAAACGACAAAATTTTTGCCCGAAAATCTTGTTTTTATACTCGAAATAGTGTAAAATGATATAAAACAACGTTATAGGAGAATAGATATGAGTTCTGCTGACAGAGCATTTATAAATACATGCCGCGATATTCTCGAAAAAGGAACCCTCGTAACCGATGAAAGAGTGCGTCCCAAATGGGACGACGGCACTCCCGCGTATACGAAAAAGCTTTTCGGCGTCGTGAACCGTTACAATCTGAGCGAGGAATTTCCCCTCATAACCCTCCGCCCGATATCGCTCCGCTCGGCGGTCGATGAAATACTCTGGATATGGCAGAAAAAGTCGAACAATATTAACGATCTCGGCTCCCATATATGGGACGCGTGGGCTGACGAAAACGGCTCGATCGGTAAGGCGTACGGCTATCAGATGGGCGTAAAGCATAAATATAAGGAAGGCGAGTTCGATATGGTTGACCGCGTCCTCTACGATCTGAAGAACAACCCCTGCTCCCGCAGAATTATGACGAACCTTTATAACTTTGCCGACCTTCACGAAATGGCGCTCTATCCCTGCGCGTACAGTATGACCTTCAACGTGACAGACGGCGTGCTTAATGCGATACTCAACCAGCGCTCGCAGGATATGCTCGCGGCAAACGCGTGGAACGTCGCTCAGTACGCGGCACTCGTTATGATGTTCGCTCAGGTAAGCGGTCTGCGCGCGGGCGAGCTTGTCCACGTTATCGCAGATGCACACATATATGATAGACACATTCCGATCGTCGAGGAGCTTCTTTCGCGCACTCCCTACGATGCGCCAAAGGTAACGCTTGATCCCGCGGTTGACAATTTCTACGATTTCACCCCCGATAGCTTCAAGGTCGAAAACTATCGGCACGGCGAAAAGATCGGACGATTCCCCGTTGCAGTGTGAGGGAAAGCATGAGCGAAACAATCTACACAATACCGGTAAACGAGGCGTTCGAAGCCTGTGCCGAGGATCATTCTCTCGGCTGCCCGTTTTGCCGCCTTTACAACATACTTGAACAAAACGAGATCGACCTCATTCTCGGCGCGTCAATGATGGAGCCCGATACGAGAATCAAAACTAACGAGCAGGGCTTCTGCCCGACGCATTTTGACCGTCTGCTTGAAGCAAAAAAACGTCTGCCGCTCGGGCTGATGCTTGAATCACACCTCGATCAGCTCAGATCGGAGATCAACGATAACGCGCTTCTGGCACTTGTCGGACGTGTCGGAAACGCAGCGCCCAAGCGCCTCGGCAAGCTCGATGATTCCTGTTATATTTGCTCGCGCATCGACCATAATTTTTCACGAATGTTATCAAACGCCGCCCTTCTCTTCACAGAGGACGAAGCGTTCCGCGCAAAGGTACAGAAACAGCCCTATATCTGCCTGCCCCATTTCAGAATGTGGCTTGAAACGGCGAGGGACGAAATGAAAAAGGGCTACACTGATTTCTATAAGGCGGTCTCAAAGCCCGTCTACGACTATTTCGACACGCTCCGCTCCGACGTTTCGTGGTTCTGTAAAAAGTTCGATTACCGATATGAAAAGGAAGATTGGGGCAACTCCAAGGATTCCGTTGAACGCGCAAGGAAATTTCTCTGCGCCGATCTGCACAAGAACGTAAAGTAAGCTAATACAATCCGCTTTAATTAAAAACCGTCCTTCAACAGGGCGGGTTTTCTTGACAATCCCCCCATAAAGTATTATAATTATTGTGTATGCATATTTAACGTATTGAGGAAAAAGAAATGAAAAAACCGATAATCGGCTTCATCTCTCTCGGATGCCCGAAGAACCAAATAGATACCGAGGTTATGCTTCGCGAGCTGGTCGACGCGGGCTATGAAATAACCGCCGAAGACATCGAAGCAGATATAATCATCGTAAACACCTGCGGCTTCATCGAAAGCGCAAAGCAGGAGGCAATCGACAACATTCTCGACGTCGCGTGGCTTAAGCAAAACCGAAAGCTCAAGGGTATAATCTGCTGCGGCTGCCTCGCCGAGCGTTACCGCGAGCAGATCTTTACCGAGTTACCCGAGGTTGACGCAGTCGTCGGTACGGGCAGTATACATAACATCGTAAAGGCAGTTGAAAATGTCAGCAAGGGAGAAAAATACCTCTCCTGCGAGCCGAACGAGGAGCTTGTCCTCGGCGGCGAGCGCGTCGTTACAACTCCCGAATATACCGCCTACATAAAGATCGCGGAGGGCTGTGATAACCGCTGCTCCTACTGTGCTATCCCGAATATCCGCGGCGCATTCAGAAGCCGTAAGATCGAGGACATCGTCGAGGAAGCGAAGTCACTTGAAGAGCTTGGCGTAAAGGAGCTCGTCATCGTCGCGCAGGATACTTCAAGATACGGTCTTGATATCTACGGCGAATATTCCCTTGCGCGACTTATTCAGGCACTCACAAAGGAAACCGCTATCCCGTGGTTCCGCCTGCTATACTGTTACCCCGATAAGATAACCGACGAGCTTGTAGATGAAATCGCAAATAACGACCGCGTCGTAAAATACATCGACCTGCCGATACAGCACATCTCCGATAATATGCTCAAAGCTATGAACCGACACGGCGACGGAAAATGCGTTCGTGACACCGTCAAGCGTCTTCGCGAGCGTGTTCCAGGCATCGTTATAAGAACGACGGCGATAGTAGGCTTCCCCGGCGAAACCGAAGAGGACTTCACCGAGCTTTGCGAGTACATCAAGGAAGCAAAGTTCGACCGCTTCGGCGCGTTCCCCTATTCGCGTGAGGAGGACACTCCCGCTTATGATCTGCCAGACCAGATAGACGAGCAGACAAAGCAGGACCGCTACGACGAGATAATGGCGCTCCAGCTCGATATTCACGAGGAAAATAACCAAAAGAAGATCGGAACTACCGTCAAGGTGCTCTGCGAGGGCTTCGACCCCGTTGCCGAAACCTTCTTCGGTCGTAGCGAGGCAGACGCGCCCGAGATAGACGGAAAGGTCTATTTTTCATCTAAAAAGAAGCCCCAAGAAGGCGAAATTGTAAAAGTAAAAATAACCGACGCAATAGACTACGATCTCTATGGCGAAATGATATGAAAGAGGTAATAAAATGAATCTACCGAACAAGCTTACAATTCTCCGCATAATCCTCGTTCCCTTCTGTATGTTCTTCATAGCGTTCAACTTTGCAGAGAGCAACGATACGCTCCACCTTATCTTCGCAATAGTTGCCCTCGTTCTCTTCTCGGTAACGTCCCTTACCGATATGCTCGACGGTAAGATCGCGCGCAAGTATAACCTCGTTACCGATTTCGGAAAGTTTCTAGACCCCGTTGCCGATAAGCTTCTCATAATCGGCTCGTATCTCGCGCTTCTCGTGAAGCACGCTGACAATAAGTTTTACCTCACCTTTATGTTCTGGTGCCTCTTTATCATACTCTTCCGCGAGCTTGCAGTTACCTCGCTCCGTATGATAGTATCGTCGAAGGTCGTAATCGCCGCCGATATTATGGGTAAGATAAAGACCGTTTCGCAGATGGTTGCGGTTATCGTTGCGATAATTGAGCCTGTCTTCTCTCACTACGTTTTCAACACCAATAATATCGCAACCTACGTTCTCGTCGGAATTTCAGCGTTCGCCACCCTCGTTTCCGGTCTTAACTACTTCAAGGCATATTGGCCCTATATCAATCCGAGCAAATGATAGACCTTCTTACAGTTGAAAAGCAGTTTATAGAAAGCCACATCAAGGTCGGCGGCACCGTCGTCGATTTCACAATGGGAAACGGCCACGACACCCTATGGCTTTCAAATAAGGTCGGCGAAAACGGCAAGGTCTACACCTTCGATATACAGAAGGCAGCGCTCGAAAGCTCCGAAAGGCTCCTTTCGGAAAGCGGTTGCCCGAAGAATTATACGCTGATCCTCGACTCGCACGCGAACGTGGAGGATTACGTTAAAGAACCGATCTGCGCGGGAATGTTCAACCTCGGATACCTGCCAGGATCGGATAAATCGGTAACGACGCTCCGCGAGTCGACAATGAAAGCAGTCGAGGCGGCTTTGCGCCTGCTTGAAGACGACGGCGGACTGCTCATCGCAGTCTACCCCGGTCACGAGGAGGGCTCACTCGAGGGCAATATGCTGACCGAGTATTTTTCCACCCTCGATAGACGCAAGATCTGCGTCTCGCAGCTCCGTATAGTCAATTCCCCAACGTCGCCGTTTTTCTTCCTCGTTGAGAAGAGATAAATTCTATAATCCCACTATCGCGCGGCGCTTAAAAATTGCGCCGCGCCTTGCGGGGGGCGACAACCTCGGGAACCCCAAAAACTCGCTTTGCTCGTTTTCGGGAACCCCTACCTCGACGCCCCGTATCAACGAAAGAAATATTATTTAACTTATGTAAAATGCGCCACTTTGCCGTAGGGCGGGGGCTTGCTCCCGCCGATACCTTCTCCTGAGGGAGAAGGGGGACCGCAGGCGCAACGCCTGTGGTGGATGAGGAGTAAGTTCGCTTTTTAGACACCTCATCCGTCAACCTTCCGTTGACACCTTCTCCCGCTGGAGAAGGTATTTTATATATTCATAAAATTTCTAAATTCATTTTACGGAAAATACAATGATCAAAACCACAAAAATCTCCGTCATCGGCGCAGGTCACGCAGGCATTGAGGCGGCACTCGCCTCGGCAAGAATGGGCATCGACACGGTTCTCTTCACAATGAACCTCGACGCCATCGGCAATATGCCATGCAACCCGTCGATAGGCGGCACAGGCAAGGGTCACCTCGTATTCGAGATAGACGCCCTCGGCGGAGAGATGGGCAGAAGTGCCGATAAAGTCACGCTCCAGAGCCGTACTCTTAACACAGGCAAAGGCCCCGCAGTCCGTTCAAAAAGAATACAGGCAGACCGCCTGAAGTACCGCGCGATAATGAAAAGCGTTATCGAGAATACCGAAAACCTCCGCCTCGTTCAGGCAGAGATCGTAAAAATTCTCGTAGAGGACGGCAGAATAACGGGCGTCGTCACCGCGCTCGGCACCGAATGGCGATGCGAGAGCGTGATAATCGCAAGCGGAACCTATCTTGACAGCCGTATCGTCGTCGGTGAAAACGCATTTTCATCGGGCCCCGACGGAATGTTACCGTCAAAGGGGCTTTCCGATAATCTCCGTGACCTCGGCATCACTCTGCGCCGCTTTAAGACGGGAACCCCCGCACGCATACACCGCCGTACCATCGACCTTGATTCTCTCGAGCGTCAGGACGGCGAAGAATATATCACGCCATACTCTCGCGATACAGACGAGAAGATGCTCAACAGCATCGTTCAGATCCCCTGCCACACGGCGTATACAAATCAAAATACCCACGAAATAATCCGCGCAAATCTGCACCGTTCACCCCTATATTCGGGCGTTATAGAGGGCGTAGGCCCGCGCTATTGCCCAAGCATCGAGGACAAGGTCGTCCGCTTCTCCGATAAGGAGCGCCATCAGCTCTTCGTCGAGCCAACGGGGGCAGACACCGACGAAATGTACCTTCAGGGCTTCTCGTCCTCGCTTCCCGAGGACGTTCAGGAGGATATGCTCCATTCGATAAAGGGCTTTGAAAACGCGCAGGTTATGCGTAACGCGTACGCGATAGAATACGACTGCTGTGATCCGACCGAGCTTTACCCCACCCTCGAATTTAAGAGCATAAAGGGGCTTTACGGCGCAGGTCAGTTCAACGGCACCTCGGGCTACGAGGAAGCCGCCGCGCAAGGTCTTATAGCAGGCATTAACGCCGCGCTCAAGATGCAAGGACGCGAGCAGATAGTCCTTTCGCGCGATAGCTCATATATCGGCACGCTCATCGACGACCTCGTCACGAAGGGAACGAACGAGCCGTACAGAATTATGACCTCGCGCTCGGAATACCGTCTGCTTCTCCGTCAGGATAACGCAGAGGAGCGACTTATCGAATACGGCAGATACGCGGGTCTTATCAGCGACGAGCGTTATAACGCGTTTCTGACCGAGCAGGAAATGATAAGGGACGAGATAAAGCGTCTTTCAAAAACGTCGATCCCGCCGTCCGAGAAATTAAACGAGCTTCTTACCGAGGCAGGCACCGTGCCGATGACGACCGGTATGCGCCTCAGCGACCTCATTCGCCGCCCGCAGGTGAGCTACGAGATGCTTGCCGAATTCGATACCACGCGCCCAACCCTCCCCTACCGCGTGCGCTATGAAGCCGAGGTGCAGATAAAGTACGAGGGCTACATCGAGCGTCAGAAGAATGAGGCAAAGAAGCTTGAAAAGCTTTCCGAAAAGAAGCTCTCGCCCGACATCGACTATTCGAAGATCGACGGACTTCGCCTTGAAGCCCGTCAGAAGCTGAATAAGATAAAGCCGTCCGACATCGGACAGGCATCGCGCATAAGCGGCGTCAGCCCCGCAGATATTTCGGTGCTTCTTATTTGGCTCAAAGCGAAGGAGTAATGACACTTATATCGCACATAAACTGTGTCACTAAATACCTTCTCCAGCGGGAGAAGGTGCCGAGCGACGCGAGGCGGATGAGGTGTCGTCTTGCACGATCGAATTTTAGTATTGATAAAACGAACCTACTCCTCATCCGTCATTTGCTTACGCAAATGCCGCCTTCCCCTGAGGGGAAGGCAAGACACCGCCCCGATGCTCCAAATCTCTCTATTCAAGAGGTCAAAATGTATTCAGAAAAGATAAAGACTGCATTAAAAGACAACGGCGTGTCCGTCAACAATCCGCAAGCAAAGCTCCTCTCCGATTACCTGACCGAGCTTCTCGAAACGAACAAAACGACCAATCTCACCGCTATAAAGGATCCCGACGAAGCAATAATCAAGCACATCGCCGACTGTGCCGTATGTGTAAATGACATACCGCAGGGTGCAGACCTGCTTGATATCGGAAGCGGCGCGGGGCTTCCCGCGTTTCCGTTTGCGATAATGCGCCCCGACATTTCGGTCACAGCGCTCGACAGTACGGGCAAAAAAATTGAATTTATAAGATCGACTGCCGAAAAGCTCGGTATAAAGAACCTCAAAACGATCTCGGCACGCGCCGAGGTGCTCGCAAACAACCGAAGCTACCGCGAGCGATACACCGTCGTAAGCGCACGCGCCGTCGCGCGCCTCAACGTGCTTTCCGAGCTTTGCCTACCGTTTTTGAAGGTCGGCGGCGTGTTCCTTTCAATGAAGAGCCGTCTTGCCGACGAGGAGCTGAGCGAAGCTCTCTCGGGCATCGGCACCCTCGGCGGAAAACCGCGCACCGTCAAGAAATTCACCCTCGTCGGCGGCGAAAATGAGGAACGATGCCTCATCATCATCGACAAGCGCAAATCAACTCCCCCGCAGTTCCCCCGCGCCTACGCTCGCATTTCATCAAAGCCGTTATAAACATAAAACCGCCCTACTCAAATGAGCAGGGCGGTTTTTATGCCTTGGGGAAAGGTAAGAAAACGCGGCAAAGCTTCGCCACTTGTTGTAGGGCGGGGGCTTGCTCCCGCCGCACAATAACAATGTTACTTCCCTTTAGAAACGGCGGCGTTGCCGCCTACACCTCATCCACCGCAGACGCAGCGTCTGCGGTCCCCCTTCCCCCGCTGGGGAAGGCAAGAAAACGCGGCGATTCTTCTTTATGTTGTTCGTAGGGGCGACCTCGGAACCCCAAAAACTCGCTTCGCTCATTTTCGGGAACCCTCGCCTGTGTTCGCCCGCATAAGAGCGATGTTACATCACATCAAAACGGCGGGAGCAAGCCCCCGCCCTACACCTCATCCGCTTCACTTCGTTCAGCACCTTCCCCCACTGGGGAAGGCAAGACAACGTTCACTCTATTTCCGTAGGGGAGGGGTTTCCCCTCCCGTGCAAAACGGTGTTACATTGTTCCCGTGCGGACAGTCGAGGACGCCTGTCCCTACAAATTTACGTTCAATATCCTCTTGTAGGGGCGACCTCGGAACCCCAAAAACTCGCTTCGCTCATTTTCGGGAACCCTCGCCTGTGCTCGCCCGCGTAAAAACGATGTTACATCACCTTCATTCAAAGCATTTACACATTCTTCCCAATATGATATAATATAAAAAACTCAATTTCTTTACAGTTTTTCCGTTTTTTGTCGACTGTATTTATGAAGGGCCTTTCAGACTATCGTAAAAGGAGGTGCGGTATGGAACTTCAAAGCAAACAGGCACCAATTATGAGCGACGAAATGATCGTCGAGCTTTATTGGCAACGCGACGAGCAGGCGATCAAGGAAACCGACGTCAAGTACAAAAGGTTTTTGCTTTCGGTCGCTCACAATATCGTTCACAACACCGCCGATGAGGAGGAATGTCTGAACGACACGTATAACGGCGCGTGGAACTCTATCCCGCCTGCCCGTCCGTCTTTTCTTCAGGCGTTTCTTGCTACCATTATGCGCCGAACGGCAATAGACTGCTATAAGGCAAGAAAAAGGCAGAAGCGTGTCGCGTCGGAAATGACTGTGTCGTTATCCGAGCTTGAGGATTTCATATCGGATGACGATATGTATTCCGAGGCAGACGCAAGGGAGCTCGGACGTGTCATAAGCGACTTCGTCCGCTCGCTGTTGGAAAGACGAATGTATATCTTCATGAGCAGATACTACGTTGCACGCCCGATAAAGGAGATCGCAAAAGCGCTTTCCTGCAGCGAATCGACGGTCAACAAGGAGATCGCGTCTATAAAGCGCGAGCTGAGTGAAAAGCTAAAAAAGGAGGGCTACACTATATGAAAGAAAATGAGTTTTTAGACGGCGTAAGTAATATAGATTCCGACATAGTTGAACGCTTTATTTCGATGGATAATCGGCTCAAAAATCAAGCAAGCAAAAGAAGCATTTGGGTCCGCGTCGGTGCACTTGCCGCCTCATTTCTTATAGTTGCAAGCGTAGTTTTTTCCATTGTTTCAAACATAATTCCGACCTGGAACTTCGCGCATTATTCGGTGTCGGATATTGAAAAGCTCTCCCCATCGTATAAGGCATACGGTTATACAAGCGCATACCAAACGATATATATACCCGACGAGCAATATTTGTATATCAATGAAATACCCGACAGCAAATATTTGCCGGTATATAAGTACTCCTCGACAGGAAAAGCGTTAAGCAAAAAGGAGCTGAAGAACTTTGCTAATGGTCTCCTTCCGAGATTATCCAAATCTCTTGGCACTGATATTCCAAAGTACGAAATTGAAAAGGACAGCCATCTTGACGGGGACAGCGCATTAAAGGCACGCACAAGCATGGGCGATTTCAGAATTTATTTGCAGCAGAACAAAACACACAATCAGCTTGAGCTTCATAATAATTCCGGTGACGATAATAAGAGTGAGATCGTTTTGGGCGGAGAAACCGTGCGAATAGACCAGTATTTAAGCGACGAGGAAATTTTGGAATCTCTCGAATCAATAAAAAATAAGCTGTTCGACATTTTCCGCGTATCCTTCAAGGACGCGAAGATAGTACGGACCTTCAACGGCAATTCTGCAAAAAAAATACGTATATATTTATATAACGAAGACGCACATTCGCTAAACAAATATATTCAAGCCCCCGTTTCGGATTATATTGAAATATATTTTGATAATTTCGAAAATTTTGAAGACGATATCGTAAGTAACTGCTTTTCAACTCATAGCTGCATTTATTATTCCGAAAACAGAGTCTCGCCTTCGAGGGCGTACGACCACATTGCATACGCAAAACGGATTTCCTTGAAAAAGGCAGAGAAGCTTTTGTATAAGGGCTTCGTGTTCGGCGGAAATACCTGTCCGATTTGCACGGCGTCTCAGGAAAGGATAAGCTTCGAGGATTACGACTTCGTCGGTATAGAATATCTTTCAAATACCTCCTACTCCTCCGATGTTCTGCCGTTCTACGCCTTTTACAAAAAAATTAAAACTTATTCGAGCGGAACTATCGTTTACGCAAAGACCTACGTTCCCGCGATACAGATACGCGGATACGAAGCGTATTTTGAAAGCCATTACGATAATCACTGATAACGAAAATCCACCCTTTCGGGTGGATTTTTATGCTAAAATTGCACTGTAACCTGCGTTTAAGATGCCGTTTTGTGCCGTTTTTGCGTCTTTTTCGGTGTCGAAAATTCCGAATACCGCCGAGCCCGAGCCCGACATAAGGGTGGCAACGGCTCCGTTTTCGGTGAAGCAATTTTTAACCTCTTGGCAAACGGGGAGCGTGTCCTCGAAGCGGTTATAGAGGTACTTACCGATCTCGTTCAGGTCGCCGCCCTCTATCGCCGTGCGGAGCGCGTCAAGGTCGCCACTTGACGAAGGTGGCGTACTATCAATTATGCGGTACGCCTCGGGGGTCGACACCTTACCGACGCCGCCGCTGATAACTATATGGCACTTCGGGAGTGACGGGAACGGACTGAGTATTTCACCGATTCCTTCGGCGAGCATCGTTCCGCCTACGACGCAGAAAGGCACGTCAGCGCCGATCTTCGCGCCGATCTTGCAAAGCTCCTCGGTCGTAAAAACGCCGTAGTAAAGGCGGTTGAGCGCGCGGAGAACTGCCGCCGCGTCGGAGCTTCCGCCGCCGAGCCCCGCCTCGCGGGGCAGGTGTTTTTCAAGCTCGATAAAGCAACCGTCGTCACTTCCGAGTGCGTCAAAGAACGCATTCGCGGCTTTGAGGCAGAGGTTATCGTCACCGACGGTCAAAGTCGGGTCGGTACAGGTCATGCTTCTGTCCTCCGCCTTGCGTACCGTCACCGTATCGTAAAATCTCTCGCTTTTTACCTCTGTCATAACGCTGACAATATTATGGTACCCGTCCTCGCGCTTATTCAGCACGTCAAGGTACAGGTTGATCTTCGCATACGCTTTTTCAGTTATCATTATAAAATTCCGTTTATCCGCAGAACGAGTTGTGAAGCTCGTTTACAAGCGACGCGAGCTTGTTTATATACTCGTTCACGGTATCGTTGCTCGTCATATCCGACATAAAGATAAGAACGTAAGGACGGCTGCCGCAAACGACCGCCATATCGTGATACGCGCCGTCGGACAATGCACTTCCGTGTATGACCTTACCGCCGACGATGCCGGGGGTTATCATTACGTTATGCACGCCCTTTTCCATACAGTCCTTCATAAACTCGGCATAATACGCGCCGCTCTCGCAAAAGGCGTGCGCCTGCTTCATAACGAGGGCAAGGTCGGTTGCCGTCGCCTGCTCGGGATCTGATTTCATCGCCGTCGTTCCGATATTCGCAAGAAAATTTTTACGAAGCGACGTACCGTATACCTTCGTCAGCTCCTTTTCGGCAACCGCGTCACCGTACTTCAGATAGGCTTCAAAAAGCTCCTTATGTGAATACTCGGTGCCGTACTCGCTGTCCTTGATAATTCCCGCACCGCTTACCGCCTTGTCCTCGGTATAGGTAAATATCCTGTCGAGGGAATATTTGAATTTATAATCGGTAAGCTCGGCGTCCTCGCCGTGAAGCGCCTTATACTCAGCAAGCTTCTTTTCATAATCCGCCATTTCGTTCGACGCCGCGATAAGCACCGACAGCGCAAACGGAGTACGCAGACAGCCCGACGACTGATACTTCTGCTTTTCGTTTATTTTAAGCGTACAGCCCCTGCCGAGATCCTCGTAATAGAGCGATATGCTTGCTCCCACGATCGGCGGAGCTTCAAGAAGCGAATATATTTCGGTAAGAAGCTCGTACTGTTTGTTTATATCGGAGCCGTAGGACTTTGTTATTTCGGTTATTTTGTTATTCAGAGCCGTTATTTCGTCCTCCTTGACCTTAAGCTCTGCCTTGAGCTCAGCAAGCTGTGCATTGAGCTTTTTATACATTCCGTCGGAATTTCCGATCGAGTTTTTCAGCTCGTTAAGCTCTGTTTCGGTCTGCCATATCTTATTTTCAAGCTCGCTCTTGGATTTTTCGGCGAGCTCTATTTGGTTATTGATATCGGAGAGCTTTGAGTTAAGCTCGTTTTTCTTTTTTTCGATATCGGAGAGCTTTATTTCGGCATTCGTCCGATAGCGCGAATATTCATCCTCGGTCGCCCCCAGCATTCCCATAAGAGAGATCGCCAATATCGCGGTCGCCAGAAACAGCGCCCCCATTGCCGCGGCAAATGAATACGCCGCCTTTTCGTGTACCGTGAGATTCTTCATAGATTCCTCAAAAAAAGAAAATACTGTATTACTATGTAATACAGTATCATTATAACTCATTTAACGTCGAAAATCAATAGTTATCTGTCGTTAAAGAAAATCACTTCATCGGGCAGATAATACCCGAGCTTTTCTCTTGCGATGCGCATTACATATTCGTCGGTCATCGGCTGAGCAAGCTCATCCTTGAGACGGTCGATCCGATCCTCATACTCTTCCTTTTGAGCGCGAAGCTCGGCTTCGGTTGCACGCAGACTGTTATATTCGGTGCGAAGGCGTATTATATTTACCGCGCAAAAGCAGATGACGACGAGTATCGTCAGCTTTATGAAGAAGTTCAGCCTTGCACTCTTGTTCATTTTAACAGTCCTTTCTTTTTATTTTATACAAACGGCGGCGTTGCCGCCTACACCTCATCCGTCAACCTTCGGTTGACACCTTCTCACGCTGGAGAAGGTATAACGGACGTTGCGCGTCCTAACCTCATCCACCACCTTCCCTAAGGAGAAGGATCTCGCGGGGTGCGCTCAGAATGACGCGGACAACCGAAAGGGGATCCCAAAGGGGAAAACGTGTGCAGAATTTTGCATTTGCAAAATTCAAACGGTTTGCCTCTTTGGCGTGCTTCTTTTGGAGCTTTTCTTGCACGAGCAAGAAAAGCGGAATAATTACACCTCATCCGTCAACCTTCGGTTGACACCTTCTCCCGCTGGAGAAGGTGTAACGGACGCTGCGCGTCCTAACCTCATCCACCACCTTCCCCAAGGGGAAGGCAAGAGGGCGCCCCGATGCTTTGCCGCGTTGTTTGTAGGGTGCACGTCCTCGGCGCACCGCACAAAAACAATGTTACTTTTCTTTGGAAACAGCGGCTTTATTTTTCAAGCGAAATTTCGCTGTTGCTTTCTTTGTTAGTTTTTTTATACGTGCCCATACGGGCTTGATGAGCTTTCTTTTCACAAATGAAAGCCCGCGAATTATCAGGTCGATTATTTTATCGGAGAGCTTCATAATAAGCCGTCCGACGGTTTTTTGCCAAAGGAAAAATCCCAGCGCACACGCGCCGTAAGAATACCATCTCGGTATCCCGAAATACAGCTTATAGGTTGCGAGTATAAGGCAGACTGACGCAAACAGACAGAAAACAACGTCCTCAAACAGCGTCAGAACGAAATCGAGCCGTTTTTTGCCCGCCCGTCTCAGTGCCTTTCGCCTTATTCTGAACATCTCGTATACCGCGCCGAGCATTATCCCGATAATAAAGCTGCAGACAAGAAAAGGGAGAAACGCCTCCCTCGAAATTTCAAAAAGTATCATCGGCGCCGTCTTTTCCCGCCCTGAGCATCGGAGAAAAAGAGACCGTTTATTTTACCCTCAAAGGAGATGTTACCGTGTCCGAGGTCAAGCATCGTCACGTGAAGCCCCTCGCCGTCTACGGCAAGCGTGCCGTTTTCGGTTTTCATAAGCGCGTGCTCCTCGTCAAACGACGTCACGTCAGTTACGCCCGATAATTCGAGCTTTTCCCTGTCGGTCAAAATAAGCCTTTTGTGCTCGCTTGTGCTTTTTTCGCTGCCTGTCATATAGCCGCCCCCTATCAGATATTACTAAAATATATGATAAAAGGGGCGGCATTATGATTCGTTATGAAATTACTTCATAAAGGGAAGACGCATCTGCTTTCGCTGTATGCTCCTTTACGTCAAGTACCCGAACCTTGAGCGAACGCTCGCCGAAGGAGATCTCAATAATATCGTTCAGCTTGACATCGTACGACGCCTTCGCGCTTTTTCCGTTGACCGACACTCTTGCATTATCACAGGCGTCGTTTGCGACGGTACGGCGCTTGATAAGACGCGAGACCTTAAGATACTTGTCCAAACGCATAGTTAATTACTTAACCTGGTTCTTAAGAGCTGCGCCTGCCGTAAATACGGGACGCTTAGCTGCTGCGATCTTGATAGCCTCGCCGGTGAAGGGGTTACGACCATCTCTTGCTGCTCTTTCCTTAACCTCGAAGGTACCGAAGCCGATAACCTGAACCTTGTTTCCGGCTGCAAGCTCGTCTGCTACTGTTCCGAAAACTGCCGCTACTGCTGCTTCAGCGTCCTTCTTCTTAAGTCCGGTCTTTGCTGCTACTGCTGCGATAAGTTCTGTCTTGTTCATAATAAACCTCATATTCTCCGTCGGGTAAAATTTTTATCGGCACCTCCGCCGACGGACGCGAAGCGCCTTTTATGGAATACTGTGTACATTTTACCACATTTTTTCCTATATATCAAGGGGTTTTAGCGATTTTTTTACGTCAGTTTGCCTTTATCGTTGCGGGATAAACCGAACTGTTCTCCATAGCGAGACGGTACTGTACGCCCTTGCCCTCAAGAGCGAGGTTTATCGTCTCGACAGCGGTATCGAGAGTTACGCTTCCCTTGATCTGAATTGCAGTCTGCTTTGACAAGCTGTCGGAAATGCCGCTCACCGCATCACCGCCGTTTTTCCGCCAGTAGTTTGCGCTCGCTTCAACGAAATCCGGAATCATCGTTGCAAATCCGCCCGCACCGTTGTTATTGGCAAATACCGAGCCAAGGTTAAGACATCCGACGACGGATCCGTTAGTCGCGCCGCCAAGGATTCCGCCTGCGCCGCCGTATTCGGTATTGGTGCATTTAACCGTTCCGTAGTTTACGCAGCCGATGACGTTGCCCCAGCTCTGTCCTACGATGCCACCTACTGCATTTTCCGTCGCGGTCACGGTCGCGTAGTTAACGCATCCGATGATATCTCCGCCGCCGGCGCCGGATATGCCGCCGACCCAATAAACACCAATAACCTCGCCCGAGACGCTGCAGCCGCTGATGACTGCGCCCTTCGAGGTCGATGCAGAGATTATGCCTGCGGAGCCGTTTTCGACAGTAGCTTTGACGTATGCGTCAACAAAATGAAGATCGGTTATCGTGGAATAGTCCTGCTTCATGCTGTAGCAGAAGCCCGCCGCGTAACCTGCGTTGCTATCGTATTCGGGATTTACGACGCGAAGTCCCGTGATCTTGTAGCCGTTACCGTAGATATGAGTTTCAAGGTGTATCGGCGTCCAGTTGCTTCCACCGTCTGTCGGAGCGGTCATAGTTATATCGTCAGTAAGGACAAGGTCGTACTTCTTATGAACCGTGCTCCAATATTTAAGTCCGTTTTCGTTGAAAGCGGCGATCGTATCTTCATTAAGAATGATATAACCGGCAAGAGCTTCCTTGCCGTTGAATTCGCCGCCGATGGTCTCTACGTTATGGAAATTGATAACGAGGTCTCCGCTATCGCCGCTGAGTCCGTCAGCGACTGCCTGTACCTGCTCGGGGGTAAGAACACCGTAAATGTGGATGAGCTTTACGCCCTTGCCCATCAGCATAGACATACCGCCCGTGATCTGTTCGGGGGTGTTATTATTTACGTTAAAGAACGCAATCTCGTCAGAGTAGGCATTCGCCATAGGAATTCCGCAATACACGCAGGCAAAGCCATTGTCCAGATTGGAATGGTCGACTGTTCCCGTATACAGCTTGTCCTTCGAAACAGGCTTTTTTCCTTCCTTGTCAGCAAACGTCTTGCCGCATTTTTCGCACTCATAATGCACACGGTTGCCGCTCTCCTGACAGGTCGGCTGCTTATACGGAACGACGGTGAGCTTATGGTCGCACTTCGAGCCGCCGAAAGCGCCGTCCTCTCCGCACGAGCAAAGAATTGCTGTCAGGGATAGCGCCAAGAGTAAAAATGTAATAATTTTTTTCATTTTCTGTCTCCCGAATTTTTATTTATATGAATTTTCACATCATCATATTCATAAGACGGTCGTTAAATTCCTTTGCGGTATCGTAGCCCATCTTTTTCTGTCGGTTGTTCATCGCCGCGATCTCCAAAATGACCGCGAGATTTCGTCCCGGACGGACGGGAATGACCGTCGTCGGCACCTTTATGCCCATTATGTCGGTGTATTCGGTGTCAAGACCGAAGCGGTCGTACATCTTACCCTGAACCCACGGTTCGAGGTTTATAAGCATATCAATCTTCTCCGTGTCCTTGACTGCACCCATACCGAATATGCGCTTGATATCGACGATCCCGATTCCGCGAAGCTCGACGTAGTGGCGTATAAGCTCAGGAGCCGAGCCAACCAGCGTCTTTGCCGAGACCTTCTTGATCTCAACGGCGTCGTCCGCTATAAGACGGTGTCCGCGCTTGACGAGCTCGATCGCCGTTTCGCTCTTTCCTACTCCGCTGTCTCCGAGGATCAGTATACCCTCGCCGTAGACCTCGACGAGAACGCCGTGGCGCGTGATACGGGGTGCCAAGCTCAGGCCAAGGGACGCGATGAGCGCCGCCATAAATTCCGACGTTTTCTGCTGTGTCCGAAGGATCGGAACTCCGTAGCGGTTTGCCGATGACATCATTTCATCCGGAACGGTAAGACCCGTTGAAAACACTACTGCGACGGGGTTTTTTGAGAAAAAGTTATCAAATATCTCGGGTTTTTTATCATTCGGGATATTCGATATGTAGTCGTGCTCGCTGATTCCGATTATCTGAATTCTTCCCGGCTCGAAGTAACCGAAGTGGCCTACCAATGCAAGACCCGGACGGTTTACCTCGCTTCTTTCGATAAGTCGGTCACGGTCAACGTTCGGAGTTACCTCCTCAAGCTGAAATTCGTTAATTATTTGTCCGAGGGTTACGGAATAGGTAAGTTTGGTGTCCATTGTTTCTTCCTTTCTTGATTAAAAGAGAGATTTTTATCGTTAAACAGTCTTTTATACACGTGCAATTCTTCCCGCTTTTCTTTGCTCGCACAAAGAAAAGCTCCAAAAGAAAATGCGCCAAGGGGCAAACCGATGAAAATTTGCCTTCGCAAATTTTCACACGTTTTCCCCTTTGGATTCCCCTTTCGATCAAAGGGGTGACCGATGCGCTACGATTTGTTATTTAACCTGTTCGGGGAGATTTTTTACGTCGTTTACGACGTACGCCGAGTAGTTTGAACCGAAGGTCACGTAGCCCGGCTTTGATGCGGGGGGCTTTTTGATGTTTTTTATGCGTGTATAATCGACCGTTACGCGCTGGCCCGAAGGCGCTTTTGAGTAGACCGCCGCGACGGTTGCCGCTTCGGTGAAGTCAACGGCGTCGGGCTCTGCTCCGTCGCAGAGAAGCACGACGTGTGAGCCGGGGTAATCCTTGATGTGAAACCAGATGTCGCCCTTTGATGCGACCTTATGAGTAATATAGTCGTTTTGCGCGTTATTCTTTCCGCAAAGCACCTTCCATCCGCCACTCGTGCGG
>JAZSHF010000038.1:0-4715 GCA_045533115.1 Eubacteriales bacterium | reverse complement strand
GCGACCATTGGTCGCCCGTTATGCGTAAGGGATAAGCCCATACCAAATATTCATTGAGACAACGTGACGCGTTCATTTTACCATTCGCTTTTTTCTGCTCAAAACGAGGTTTATTCCCGCGCCGATAAGCAATATCTCCATACAAAAATAGAGCCAAAGCATAACGACGATTATTGATGCGAGGCTTCCGTAAACGTATGAATACCGTCCGAAATGCTCGACGTAATATTCAAATATCGCTGAAAATACAAACCACGCCGCCGCACTCAGAAACGCACCGGGGGCTTCCTTTATTTCCCTGCTCTTCTGACCGCCGAAGATACGGTAGGTCAACATAAAAACTCCGCTCAAAAGCAAGAAAAGCGCCGCGCTGTTCAGCACCTTCAAGGCACCTATATGACGCCAATTCGGTATCGTTTCAAGAATCATATCGCCAAACACCCAAACGATAAGCGCGAGTATCACCGAGCAGATATAAAGCAGCGTTATTCCGATGCTTTTGAGCATATAAAGAATATAGCTCTTGTCCCTTTTGGCGCAGTAAACGTTCCTTATCCCGGCACCTATGCCTCGTATTCCGCTCGATGCCGACCACAAAAGTGTGACCGCACTGACCGACAATAGCGGTATATTCGATTTTTCGTTTATTTCGGACAGTATACGCATAGCGTAAGGGGCAAGTCCGTCGGGAAATACCCCCGCGATGTATGAATACATTTCCTCCCACTGCGGCATAAAATATCCGAAAAAGGAGAGGACGAATATCAGCATCGGTACTGCCGATATAATTATGAAAAAAGAGGCCTGAGAAGCGTAAACCCTAATTCGGTGCTTCTCAAGCCACTTGTTTATCCGTTTTACAGTTCCGTATGCGCGTCGGATAATTTTTTCTGCCTTTGACATATATACTCCGTTTCGGTTTTATGAAAAGAGTATATGCAGAAAATCAGATCAGTATTCTGACCGCGCCGTGCAGACACTCTGCGTCAACCGAAGCATAGTTACCCGCAAATTCGCCGTCGGTACACCACGCGGGCGCTTCTTCACATTCGATATGAACCTTCGTCGTATGAAGGAGAGTTACTCTTTCGCCGTCGGTCTTTTTTGCAAGCAGGAGCTTTGCGGTCTCGGCAAGGTCAACGGCGTTCTTGATGCCTCTTATAAGAAGCACCTCAAAAAGCCCGTCGGAAAGGCTCACGTCGTCCTTTGAAAGCTTCAGAACACCGCCTGCCGAGGTCGAGTTGGTAACGCCGACAAGAGCGAAATCGCCCTCGATCTCGCCGTCATCGTAAACTATCTTCGTATGATACGATTTACCGAGTGTCGGAAGCTCCTTTGCTCCCTCAAGAACGTATGCAAAGTGTCCGAGAATATTCTTGACCTTCTGGGGTGCGGAATAGGAAGCCTTTACGAAAATCCCGAAGGACGCAATGTACGAGAAATTCAGCTCGTCATTGAACATACCGATATCAAGCTCCATTACCTCGCGGTTCTCGATATCACAGGTCGCGTCAACAGCGTTTCTCTTCAAGCCGAGAGTCGATGCAAAATCGTTCGTGCTTCCGCAGGGATAGTAAAGAAGAAGCGGCTTTTGCTCAATTTTAAGCAATCCGCTTATGACCTCGTTGAGCGTTCCGTCACCGCCGCAGCAAACGATAAGCTCGCGGCTCTTACCGAATTTTTCGGCAGCCTTTGCCGCATCTCCGCGTGCCTTTGTAGTATAGACCTTCGTCTCGTATTCCTGCGCCTTCAACATTACGATTATGTTCGGAAGATCCTCTTTTATCTTCATTTTTCCAGCAACGGGATTTACGATTATTATCGCTTTCTTTGACATTTTACCGTCCTCGCATTTGTTTCGTTACCGATATTCTACACCCACTTGACCTTTTTTTCAATAGTATTTTCAAAAAACTATGGACATTTGCGCTTTAATATAGTAGAATATAAAAAGATTTATTAAATTGGAGCGTAATATGAGCGTTTATATTCCGGAAGGCTACAAATCAATACTGAATCCGCGTCAGACTCAGATGGCAATAAAAAAGGTGAAGGACTTTTTCGAGCGCGACCTCGCAATCCAGCTCGATCTGATAAGAGTCTCGGCACCTCTTTTCGTAACGTCAAGCTCGGGTCTTAACGACGACCTGAACGGCGTTGAGCGCGCGGTAAAATTTGATATAAAGGGCGTAGAGAGCGATGCGGAAATCGTTCACTCCCTTGCAAAATGGAAGCGTAATGCGCTGAAGGAATACGGCTTCGGGCGCGACGAGGGGCTTTATACAGATATGAACGCCATCCGCCGCGACGAGGACGTTGATAACATTCATTCGGTATTCGTCGACCAGTGGGACTGGGAAAGAATCATTTCCAAGGAAGAAAGAACCGTCGAGACCCTTAAATCGACGGTCAAAAAGATATACGCGGCGCTTCGACACACCGAAAAGCACGTAGCGGACGACTATGCATTCGCAAAACGCCTGCTTCCCGAGAAGATCACTTTCGTGACCTCGCAGGAACTTGAGGATAAGTACCCCGAACTCACTGCAAAGGAACGTGAATACAAGGCGGCGAAGGAGCACGGCGCTATCTTCCTTATGCAGATAGGCGGCGCGCTGAGATCGGGCAAGCCGCACGACGGACGCGCACCCGACTACGACGACTGGTCGCTCAACGGTGACATTATAGTATATTACGAGCTTCTCGATATAGCACTTGAGCTTTCCTCTATGGGTATAAGAGTTGACGAGGAGGCACTTATGCGCCAGCTTAAAATAAAGGGCTGTGAGGAGAGAGCTGATCTTCCCTTCCACCGCGCGCTTCTTAACGGCGAGCTTCCCTATACGATAGGCGGCGGTATAGGTCAGTCGAGAATGTGTATGTTCTTCCTACATAAGGCGCACATTGGCGAGGTTCAGTCCTCGGTATGGGACGAAGAAACGCTCCGCGTATGCGAAGAAGCGGGAATAACGCTCCTCTGATATGAAAAAGAAAGCAATACTTTTCGACCTCGACGATACCCTGTTCGACTTCCACCGCTCGGAAGATATTGCGCTCCGCAAAACTCTGTCGGAAAACGGCGTTACGCCGACAGACGAGATGATAAAGCACTACTCGAAGGTCAACCTTTCGCAGTGGAAGCTGCTTGAAAAGGGCGAGCTTACACGCGAGCAGGTGCTTTACCGCCGTTTTGAAATATTCTTTGCCGACCTCGGTCTTACCTGCGATCCCGTTAAAGTGCAAAGCGGTTACGAAAATGCCCTCTCGCAGAGTTATTTTTACCTCGACGGCGCAGAGGAGCTGCTCGACGAGCTATCGCAAAAATACCGCCTATTCGTCGTTTCAAACGGTACTGCAAAGGTGCAGGACGGACGAATCGCATTAAGCGGCATCGGCAAATATTTTGAGCAGATATTTATCTCTCAAAGAATCGGCTACGATAAGCCGAACCCGAAGTTTTTTGATAAATGCTTCGAGCTTATCGGCAACCTCGACCGAAGCAACTGCTTCATCGTCGGCGACAGTCTCACGTCTGACATTCAGGGCGGCAAAAACGCTGGCATCACAACCGTTTGGTATAACCTGCGCGGCTACGAACGCGACCCCGAAATAGTGCCGGATTATGAAATCCCGTCGCTCGATATGCTGCCGATAGTTGCGGAAATGATATTTGAGGAATGGTAAGAAAAATCCACCCGAACGGGTGGATTTTTGTTTCCTAGTCGTTTTCAGAATAGTCACAGTTCGAGCATTCCCAAACATCGCCATCCCAATGCAGGCAACCGCCACATTCAGGACATTCGCGAACTTCATCATCGTCTACTAGTTCACCCGAACAGTATGGACAACGAGAATACTCTGATTCATCGTACACGTGGTCGCAAAACGGACACATTTGCATATTATTTACCTCCTTTTATTGTATAGATATACTTTATACTACATTTGAGTAATCAAATTCATCTGTGATAGTGAAACTTTACACCTTTGAATCCGAATATTCCTGCAAACAGAAACCACAAAGCACTCGCAATAGGTCTTTCCCACCACCCAACAAGTATCCACCAGCAAAAGCCGTGTTTTGATCTGCTAACGTCTAAATACCTTTTTCTTGCCATTCCGTGTTACTCCTTGTATACCATAAAATTAAAAAGTGCGCCAGCCGAAGCTGACGCACAAAAACGCAAACTCCGGTTGTCGCCAAACAAACTTATACAGAAAGAGTACTCACATACCTAGATCTGTGGAATTTGCATTTTATCAAATCCAATAATCTAAGCATGTGCAAAAAAGACACAATTATCCCATAAAAAGATAAAAGTACCCCTTGATTTCTGTATATTAAGTTCGTTTGGCATTTTCATTTTATCACGGTAAAGCGTCTTTGTCAATAGCGGATTGTCGATTTTTACCTTCTCCTGAGGGAGAAGGGGGACCACCGTAGGTGGTGGATGAGGAGTAATATCCCGATATAGAGAGAAAAGAAATTGTCAAAGCTCATTACATTCGCTTTGGGACACCTCATCCGTCATTTGCTCCGCAAATGCCACCTTCCCCAAGGGGAAGGCATACGGCGGGAGCAAGCCCCCGCCATACAAGGTGTGATACAAATTCGCAAAGCAAGTCAATAGAGTGTACGTGGGAGCAATATCCATACATAGACACCTCATCCGTCGGCTTCGCCGACACCTTCTCCCGCTGGAGAAGGTAAGAGG
>JAZSHF010000051.1:0-12277 GCA_045533115.1 Eubacteriales bacterium | reverse complement strand
TTAGATTCAATAGCATCTGCTACCAGCAAGTCCTACGATGTTGTAAAAAAAGATATTCAATCATTGATAAATCAAGGATACTTAAAGAACGCGTATATCAACGAGGCAACGCGTGAGGTCGTGCTTGCTTCATCGTCAAATGCCCATACAGCCACATCGCAACAGAATAATGCTTATACTTACACTTCCGCGAGCGCCCCGCAAACAAGAGTCGTTGCTTGCCCCTGCTGCGGAGCAAACAACACCATTTCGGGTGCCGTTGGCGAATGCGAATACTGCGGTTCCGCTCTAAAATAAAAGTCAAAAAAGCTCCTCCGTCCAGAGGAGCTTTTTATTTTGATTCTTATTCAAGCTCGAAAGCACCCGTATACAAACGGTAATAGGTACCCTTTTCTGCTATAAGCTTTTCGTGTGTACCGCGCTCGATTATGCGTCCCTTATCAAGGACCATAATAACGTCGGAATTACGCACGGTCGAGAGACGGTGAGCAATTACGAATACCGTTCTGCCCTCCATAAGCTTATCCATACCGCGCTGAACTATCGCCTCGGTACGAGTATCGATAGATGACGTTGCCTCGTCGAGAATGAGGCAAGGCGGGTCTGCAACGGCTGCGCGAGCTATCGAGATCAGCTGGCGCTGTCCCTGTGACAGATTCGAGCCGTTATTCGTCAGCTCTGTATTATAGCCGTCGGGCAGACGAGTGATAAAATCATCTGCGCCCGCAAGCTTTGCGGCTTCTATACATTCCTCGTCGGTCGCGTCGAGCTTACCGTAACGGATATTATCCATAACGGTTCCCGTAAAGAGGTTTACATCCTGAAGAACGATACCGAGAGATCGGCGGAGATCGTTTTTCTTTATCTTGTTTACGTTGATACCGTCGTAACGTATCTTTCCGTCTGCGATATCGTAGAAGCGGTTGATAAGGTTCGTGATAGTTGTTTTACCCGCACCCGTCGCGCCGACGAATGCAACCTTTTGTCCCGGCTCGGCATAAACCGAAACGTCATAAAGCACCTGCTTGCCCTCGACGTATCCGAAATCAACGCCCTCCATTCTGACGTCGCCGCGCAGAGGCGTATAAGTAAGCGTGCCGTCGGTATGAGGATGCTTCCAAGCCCACTGACCGGTACGCTTATCGCTCTCGGTCGCGTTGCCGTTTTCGTCGATGACCGCATTGACGAGGGTGACGTATCCGTTATCATCTTCGGGCTTCTCGTCCATGAGCTCAAATACTCGCTCAGCACCCGCAAGACCCATAACGATGGAGTTTATCTGCTGTGAGAAGGTGTTTACGTTACCCGTAAACTGCTTCGTCATATTGAGAAACGGAACGACGACGTCGATGCTGAAACCGAGCGACATAATACCGCCTGCCGTGAACAGTCCGCGAAGGCTCGGGTTGCCGATATTGTTAACGAGGAAGATTCCGCCGACCGTCGCACAGATAACGTAAAGGATATTACCGATATTCATAATAATCGGGCCTAAGCAGTTTGCATAAGCATGGGCGCGGAAGGTGTCGTGATAAAGCTCGTCGTTTATCTTTTCAAAGTCCTCTTTTGCCTTTTCCTCGTGGTTGAAAACCTTGATAACCTTCTGCCCGTTCATCATTTCCTGAACGAAGCCCTCGTTCTTACCGACCGCCTTCTGCTGACGGAGAAAATACTTAGCCGAGCCGCCGCCTATCTTGCCCGAAATGAACATCATAAGCGCAACTCCCGCGAGGACGACAAGGGTCATCCAGATACTGTACCAAAGCATTATCGTAAGCACCGATACAACGACGACTGCCGACTGAAGCACCGTCGGTATCGACTGCGAAACGAGCTGACGGAGAGTGTCTATATCGTTCGTATAATGGCTCATTATATCGCCGTGCTTATTGGTATCGAAATACTTGAGGGGCAGATCCTGCATGCCGTCGAAGAGCTTACAGCGCATTTTAGTAAGGAATCCCTGCGTGATCTTCGCCATAAGCTGAGTATAAATGGTTACTGCGGCAAGAGAGAGCACATAAAGGGCTATGAGCGCGATGATTAGAGGCAATATCTCCTTCGATGCCTCGCTCCAGCCGATACCGTCCTCAACACTACGGGTAATGACAGCCAATACCTTCTGCTGGAATATTGCGGGGATCGACGACACTGCCGATGCAAAAATTATACATACCGCAGTTACGGGGAGAAGAACGGGATAGGACTTATAAAGGAATTTAAGGGTTCTTCCGAGCACCTTGAAATTCATTTTTCTGCCGCCGCGATGGGTTGATCCGTGTCTGTTCATTCTTCGTCACCCCCATTCGTCTGCTGTTCGTAGATCTCCTTGTAGATATCACTTGTAAGAAGAAGCTCGTCGTGAGTACCGCTGTTCACGATCTTACCGTTTTCCATTATGAGGATAAGGTCTGCGTCCTGAACCGAGGAAACACGCTGTGCGATAATTATCTTCGTAGTTTCGGGAATGTACTTCGCGAATGCCGAACGGATTATAGCGTCGGTATGGGTATCAACGGCGCTGGTCGAGTCGTCGAGAATAAGTATCTTCGGCTTTTTAAGAAGCGCACGCGCAATGCAAAGACGTTGCTTCTGACCGCCCGAGACGTTCGTACCGCCCTGCTCTATCTTAGTGTCGTATTTGTCGGGGAATGTCTCGATAAATTCGTCGGCACAAGCGAGCTTACACGCCTCGACAATCTCCTCGTCGGTTGCGTTTTCGTTACCCCAGCGGAGATTTTCCTTTATCGTTCCCGAGAAGAGAAGGTTCTTTTGAAGTACCATTGCAACCGAGTCGCGAAGCTCCTTGATGCCGTATTCACGGACGTCAATTCCGCCGACACGTATACTGCCCTCGGTCGCATCGTAAAGACGCGGTATAAGCTGAACGAGCGTAGTTTTAGACGAGCCTGTTCCGCCGAGGATACCGACCGTCATTCCCGACTTGATATCGAGATTGATGTTTTCAAGAGCAAATCTTTCTGCCGCCGCAGAATACTTGAAGGATACGTTATCGAATACGATCGATCCATCCTTCACCTCGGTAACGGGGGAAACGGGATCGGAAAGCACCGCCTTTTCGTCAAGCACCTCACTTATACGACGTATTGACTCGCCCGAGATCGTAAGCATAACGAATATCGAGGAGAGCATCATAAGCTGCATAAGCACCTGCATACCGTATGTGAGCATCATCGAGATCGAACCGATTCCAAGCTCGGCTCCGCCGCTGGATATGATGATCTTCGAGCCGATAAGGAGAATGAAGATAAGGTTAAAGTGCATACAGAGCTGCATTATGGGAGAGTTCAGTGCAACGATCCTCTCCGCCTTCGTGAAGTCGCGGCAGATATCGTTTGCTGCGTTATTGAACTTCTCTTTCTCGTATTCCTGACGCGAGAAGCCCTTGACGACTCTCATTCCGCGAACGTTCTCCTCGATCGACTCGTTAAGACGGTCGTACTTCTTAAAAACGCGGCGGAAGGCGGGCATTGCCTTCTTCGCAACCATAAAGAGTCCGAACGCAAGTATCGGAACCACGACAACGAAGGTCATCGCGAGATCCTTGCCCTCACGGAACGCCATGATTATCGAGAAGATAAGAAGCATTGGCGCGCGGACAGCAATTCTGATGAGCATCATAAACGCCATCTGTGCATATCCAACGTCGGTCGTCATTCTCGTAACGAGAGAGGACGAGGAAAACTTATCTATGTTCTCAAAGGAAAAGCCCTGTATCTTATGGAACATATCGTGGCGTATATTGCGTGAAAATCCCGCAGACGCTTTAGCACAGGTGACTGCGGCAATTCCGCCGCAAAGAAGCGACAGCATCGCAAGAAGCACGAGAGTAAGACCGTGCTTCAGTATATCGTTTATATCGGCGCCGCCGCGTTCAATTTCATTGATAAGATTTTTGGTTATTGCGGGAATAAACACCTCGATGACCGCCTCGCCCATAATAAAAATGAGCGTCAGTATCGCGGGAAGCTTAAATTCCCTCACGCATTTAAGTAGTCTTTTGAAGTTTTTCATTTTCTTTCCTCAGGAATCGAGATTTGCGCTGATTTTTTCGGCAACGGAGAAGAAAGCGTTTAGATCCTCGTCACTGATACCGCTTTTGAGCTTTTTATCAAGCTCGTCGATACAAAGTGCCATTTTCTTTTGCTTTTCAACCGCCAGCGGCGTAAGTATCAGCTTTTTAAGGCGTTTATCTGTCGGCACCTCTTCCTTTACGATAAGACCGTTTTTCTCCATAAGCTGAAGGATCGAGGTCATAGTCGAGCGGCGGACGGAAAACCGCGCTTCAAGATCCTTTTGGAAAACGTCCTTGTCTCTGTTATCGTAAAGATAACGGACTATCCAGCCGTGAACAGGCGTCGTCGACTCGCCGAACTGCTTACCCGAAATGCTCGCGATCTCTCTGCCGATCTTATGGTGAAGACATCTGACCGTCAAGCCTATATGAGCGTCCTTTGACAAAAAAGCACCTCCCGTTTGTTAGTTTTCGAACATTTTTGTTAGCACCCTAACATTATAATACCGAAGTTAATTATTGTCAATAATATGTGGCAGAAAAATCGTTAATAATCCGTGAATTTTCCCTCTCAATTCGAGAATTGTTATCATATCTTCTTGACGGGAAAAGGAAAAAGATTTATACTTGAACATAGAGTTTGGAGCTTCAATGCCTTCTCCTGAGGGAGAAGGGGGACCGCGATAGCGGTGGATGAGGAGTAAATTCCCTTCATAGACACCTCATCCGTCACGGCTCTGCCGTGACACCTTCTCCCGCTGGAGAAGGTATACAATCCTCTCAAGACGTTTAATAGTAAAGCAAGGTGAAAATATGAAAAAAATTCTCGCATTAACCCTCTTAATTTCCACTCTTTTTTTCCTTTTCTCCTGCGGAGCACCGATAAAAAGTGAGGGCATATCCATCGTCACTACCTGCTTCCCGCTTTACGACTTCGCGCGTGAGCTTCTCGGCGAAAAAGGAAGCGTGACGCTCCTGCTCAAGCCCGGACAGGACAACCATTCCTACGATCCGTCGCTCAAGGAGATCGCAAAAATAAAAAGCTGCGATCTTTTTCTCTCAATAGGCGGTGAGGACGAAAGCTGGGCAAACAGGCTCCTTTCGGGTAGCGATATGAAAAATGTTGAAAGCCTTTCGCTTGCTTATCTGTTTGCTCACGATGAACACAGTCACGACGGTCACAGCCACAACGATGAGCACTTCTGGACCTCGCCCAAAAACGCTATCATTATGGTAACTGCGATCGCAGATAAGCTTATTTCCCTTTTCCCCGAGGAAAAGGAATATATTTCGGCAAATCTGACAGAGTATTTATCGAGGCTTGAAGCGCTTGACTTCTCCTTTACCGAGTTAGGCGAGCTTGCACAAGGCAAAACCGTCATCTTCGCCGACCGCTTCCCCTTCACGCATCTTTTCTGCGACTACGGAATAGAATATCTCTCTGCTTATCCCGGCTGCTCGGATATAACAGAGCCGTCGGCTTCGACCATTGTTGAGTTGATAAATACTGTCAAAGAAAACGGAATCAAGACCGTATTCGTGACTGAGCTGTCAAGCGATGCGCTTGCCGATACGATATGCTCCGAAACGGGCGCAAAAAAGGCGGTTATCCATTCCTGTGCAAATGTCACGAAAGCCGACAAGGAAAACGGCGAGACCTACATTTCTCTTATGACAAAAAATGCAGAGTCGCTGAAAAAAGCCTTGCAAAAATAAGTATCGACCTGAAAGAAAACGCTAAGGTGATAGTATCGACGACCACATCCGACCTTTTTCTCGAATATCGCATATTTAGGATTGGTGATCGGAACCGTCGTAATTTCAAAAATCACTTATCGTAAAAACTGCCGAAAGGAGCGGAAATATGCCCGACAAGTTCATACTGCACTCAAAATTTCAGCCGACTGGCGATCAGCCGCAGGCGATCGACAAGCTTGTCGACGGTCTTAACAAGGGCTACCGCGGTCAGACGCTTCTCGGTGTCACCGGCTCGGGAAAGACCTTTACGATGGCGAACATAATCGCAAAGGTAAACCGCCCGACGCTTATCCTTGCACATAACAAAACTCTCGCCGCACAGCTCTGCTCGGAGTTCCGTGAATTTTTCCCCGAAAACGCGGTTGAGTATTTCGTATCCTATTACGATTATTTCCAGCCCGAAGCGTACATTCCCGGCAAGGACATCTATATCGAAAAGGATGCGCTTATCAACGACGAGATAGACAAGCTCCGTCATAGCGCGACCTCGGCTCTTTTTGAAAGACGCGACGTTATAATCGTCTCGTCGGTTTCCTGCATATACTCCCTCGGCGACCCCGAGGATTATACCGACCTCATGATCTCGCTCCGCCCCGGTATGATTATGGAGCGCGACGAGCTTCTAAAGCGTCTCGTTTCGATAAACTACGACCGTAACGACGTCGGCTTTGAGCGTAACCGCTTCCGTGTGCGCGGCGACGTCGTTGAGATATTCCCGCCGTCGTCCGACAGTACGGTGCTTCGCGTCGAATTTTTCGGCGACGAGATCGACCGTCTTACCGAGGTGAATTATCTTACGGGCGAAATTCTGCGCGATCTTCGTTACGCATCGGTCTTCCCCGCAACTCACTACGCCACGACCGACGACAAGCGCGAAAAGGCGCTTAATGAGATCGAAGCAGAACTTGAAGAGCGCGTTGAATATTTCAAGAGTCAAAACAAGCTGATAGAAGCACAGCGTATCGAGGAGCGCACGCGCTATGATATGGAAATGATACGCGAGCTCGGATATTGCTCGGGCGTTGAAAACTATTCGCGCGTATTTTCGGGCAGAGAGCCGGGAACGACGCCTTATACCCTGATGGACTACTTCCCGAAGGATTTTCTTCTCTTCATCGACGAGTCGCACGTAACGCTCCCGCAGGTAAAGGGAATGAGCGGGGGAGACAAGGCGAGAAAAACGAACCTCGTAAATTTCGGCTTCCGTCTGCCGTCGGCGTTCGACAACCGCCCTCTCTTCTTCGAGGAATTTGAGAGCAAGATAAATCAGGTAATTTACGTCAGCGCGACCCCCGCCGCCTACGAAAAGGAGCATTCAGTTCAGGTCGCCGAGCAACTTATCCGCCCGACGGGGCTTATTGACCCAGAGATTGAAATTCGTCCGATAGATGGACAGGTCGACGACCTTATGGGCGAGATTCGCATACGCGCCGAGCGCGGAGAGCGCGTGCTCGTTACCACTCTGACGACGAAAATGGCAGAGGATCTGACAGAATACCTCGAAATGAACCTTATAAAGGTCAAATATATACACCATAACGTCGAGACTATGGAGCGAATAGAGATAATACGCGACCTGCGTCTCGGAGTGTTCGACGTGCTCGTCGGAATAAACCTGCTCCGCGAGGGACTTGATATTCCCGAGGTTTCCCTTGTCGCAATTCTTGACGCCGACAAGGAGGGCTTACTCCGTTCCGAAACGTCGCTTATCCAGACAGTAGGACGTGCCGCACGAAACGCAGAGGGCAAGGTCATCTTCTATGCCGATGTTATAACGCGCTCGATCAAAGCGACCCTCGACGAGACCAACCGACGCCGCAAGATACAGATGGCTTACAACGAGGAGCACGGTATCATTCCGAAAACCATCGTCAAGGACGTTCGCGAGCTTATTGAGATCGGCGTTTCGCCGTCAAAGGCCGACAAGCTCGAAAAGAAGGATACAAAGAAGCTTTCGCGTGACGAAAAGGCAAAGTATGCCGAGGAGCTTACGAAGCAGATGAAGGATGCGGCAAAGATACTCGACTTCGAGCGCGCGGCTTATCTGCGTGATAAAATTGCCTCTTTAAGATTAAAGTAAAAAGGATATAATAATGTCTTACCCGAAAATCACAGTCAAGGGCGCAAGAGTCCATAACCTAAAAAATATAGACGTAACGATACCCCGAGACAAGCTCGTCGTATTCACAGGGCTTTCCGGCTCGGGAAAATCGTCGCTTGCCTTCGACACCCTATACGCCGAGGGACACAGACGCTTCGTCGAATCCCTATCGTCGTATGCGAGAATGTTTCTCGGACAGATGGACAAGCCCGACGTTGATCTTATCGAGGGGCTTTCACCCGCCATTTCGATAGACCAGAAAACAACGTCAAAAAATCCGCGTTCGACCGTCGGAACGGTGACCGAAATATACGATTATCTGCGTCTTATGTACGCGAGGATCGGTATCCCGCACTGCCCCGTCTGCGGCAAGGAGATACGTCAGCAGAGCATCGACCAGATAATAGACGACCTTAAAACGATACCGCTCGGCACGAAATTCATAATTCTTGCCCCCGTAGTCAGAAGCAAAAAGGGTATGCACGAAAAGGTCATCGAGGAAGCAAAAAAAAGCGGATACGTCCGTGTACGCATCGACGGCGAGACCTACGATATAAACGAGACCCCCGCTCTTGAAAAGAATATAAAGCACACTATCGACGTAGTTATCGACCGCCTCGTTATGAAGGAAGGCATAGAAATGCGTCTTACCGACTCGGCGGAAAACGCGCTGAATCTCGCAAAGGGCAATATGATAGTGTCGGTAATCAACTCCGACGGAAGCGAGACCGAACGCACCTATTCGCAGAACTACGCCTGCGAGGAGCACGGCTTCAGTATGCCCGAGCTTTCGCCGCGAATGTTCTCCTTCAACAACCCCCTCGGTGCCTGTGAAAGATGTGCGGGAATCGGTGAGCTTAGAACGGTTTCAGCCGAGCTTGTTATCCCCGACGAAGAGCTTTCTATCGCCGACGGAGCAATCAACGTAAACGGCTTCAAGAGCATCGAGGAAAGCACCTGGATGTCGCCTCTTTACGAGGCGGTCGGCAAAAGGTACGGATTTACGCTCACGATGCCGATAAAGGACTATTCAAAAAAGGCACTCGACGCGCTTCTTCGCGGCACGGGTGACGAAATATACGATATTGAACGCTCGTTTGATGCGCGCAAGGTTCGTCAGTCGGTACGCTTCGACGGAGTTCTCAATCTTATTGAGCAAAGATACGCGCAGGGACAAAACGATTATTACGACGACTTTTTCGAGGTCGTTCCCTGCCCCGTGTGTCAGGGCAAGCGTCTTAAGGACTACATTCTCGCGGTTACCGTTGGAAACAAAAGCATCGACGATTTCTGCTCAATGTCGGTAGATAATGCCCTTGATTTCATAAACGGAATAACCCTGACCGAAACCGAGGAAAAGATCGCGAAGGACATCGTGAAGGAGCTTAAGTCACGTCTTTCGTTCCTCAAAAACGTCGGTCTTAACTATCTCACTCTCACCCGCCGTGCGGGTTCTCTTTCGGGCGGTGAGGCACAGAGAATCCGTCTTGCGACGCAAATAGGATCGTCCCTAATGGGTGTTCTCTATATACTCGACGAACCGAGCATAGGTCTTCATCAGCGCGACAACCGTAAGCTGATTGACGCCCTTAAAGCACTCCGTGACGTCGGCAACACCGTAATCGTCGTCGAGCACGACGAGGAAACGATGATGGAAGCCGACTATATCGTCGATATAGGCCCCCGCGCGGGCGTTCACGGCGGTACTGTCGTCGCATCGGGTACGCCGAAGGAAATAATGGCTAACAAGGATTCCATTACAGGCGATTACCTCAGCGGCAGAAAAAAGATAAAGGTTCCCGAAGCACGCCGCAAGGGCAACGGCGCTTATCTGCAGGTAATAGGCGCACATCAAAATAACCTGAGGCACATCGACGTTGCGATACCTCTCGGAATGCTCGTCTGCGTAACGGGCGTATCGGGCTCGGGAAAATCGTCGCTTATCAACTCGATACTCTACCCCGTTCTTGCAAAAAAATTAAACCGTGCGCTCATTCGCGCAGGCAAGCACGAGCGAGTCGAGGGTGTTGACAATCTCGACAAGGTCATAGCGATCGACCAAAGTCCGATAGGCAGAACTCCGCGCTCGAACCCCGCGACCTACACAGGGCTGTTCAACGACATCCGCGAGCTTTTCGCTTCAACAAACGATGCAAAAATGCGCGGCTACAAATCGGGACGCTTCTCCTTCAACGTCAAGGGCGGACGCTGTGAAAACTGCGAGGGCGACGGTGTAAAGAAAATCGAAATGCACTTTCTGCCCGACGTATACGTCACCTGTGACGTCTGCCGAGGAAAGCGCTATAACCGCGACACGCTTGAAGTCAGATACAAGGGCAAGAACATCTCCGACGTGCTTGAAATGACCGTCGAGGAGGGACTTCACTTCTTTGAAAACCTGCCTCGGCTTAAGAGAAAGCTTCAGACGCTTTACGACGTCGGACTCGGCTATATAAAGATCGGTCAGTCGTCAACAACCCTCTCGGGCGGCGAGGCACAGAGAGTCAAGCTCGCTACCGAGCTTGCAAAGAGAAGCACGGGAAAGACCTGCTATATCCTCGACGAGCCGACGACAGGTCTGCATACTGCCGACGTCGATAAACTCATTCAGATCCTTCAGCGCCTGACCGATCAGGGCAATTCCGTCATAGTCATCGAGCACAACCTTGACCTCATCAAGACCGCCGACTATATCATAGACATGGGGCCCGAGGGCGGCGATAACGGCGGAACGGTAATCGCCTGCGGCACTCCCGAGCAGGTATCGAAAATTGAAAAGTCTTATACGGGACAGTTCTTAACGAAAGCCCTTGCTTGGTAAAACGTATCCGTTAAAAAGCCAAAATCTCAACGCTTCCGCGTTGAGATTTTTCGTTTCTTTCCCTTTCCATATTTACCTGAAATTACATTTGCATTCACCTCATCCGATATGTTATACTGTATTCGAAGGATGACGGGCGACCGTCGCCCGACCTCTTCCGAAATGTAAGGCAAATACCAAATCACATCACGGAGGTGAAACAAATGAAAAAAATCTTAATTCTTGCACTAAGCATTGTAATTATCGCCGCGTTTCTGACGATTGGCACATCTGCTGCGACGACACACACCGTTGTGTCAGGCGACTCTATGTGGAAGATCGCCGTCAAATATCAGATAGGTCTCAGCGAGATCAAAGGCGCCAATCCGCAGATATCAAATCCCGACCTTATATACCCCGGTCAGGTGCTTAACATACCCGAAAACGATTCGTCGGTTTTGAGTTACGAGCAGGAGGTCATTCGTCTCGTCAATGAGGTCAGAGTTCAAAACGGACTCAAGGCGCTCACGCACAACTGGGAGCTTTCGCGTGTTGCTCGATATAAGTCGCAGGATATGAAGGACAAGGGATACTTCTCTCACACAAGCCCGACCTACGGCTCTCCTTTCCAGATGATGAAAAGCTTTGGCATAACATACAGAAGCGCAGGAGAAAACATCGCAAGAGGACAGAGAACGCCGCAGGAGGTAGTAAACGCTTGGATGAATTCAGCAGGCCACCGCGCGAATATTCTTAATTCGTCCTTCACACAAATAGGTGTCGGCTACGTCGCATCGGGAAATTATTGGACGCAGATGTTTTTAGGCAAGTAAGGCTTTCCAAAAAATCCCGCACACCTGAACGTGTGCGGAATTTTTGTTATCACCCACTTAAACCTTACCGAATAAATTGATAAATAAACGCAGCTTCTTCGTCTTTACAAAAAATTCATAATTATTATTGTCATTTCCCTTGCAAAACACAAAAAAATATGTTATAATGCTCGGGTACAGGGGCATAGCTCAGTTGGTAGAGCACTGGTCTCCAAAACCAGGTGTCGAGAGTTCGAGTCTTTCTACCCCTGCCAACAAAAAACGCACTTTTGTCTACCGACAAAGGTGCGTTTTTTGAATGATGTTTGCCTTCGGCAAGTGATGTTGGCTTCGCCAATGATGACGGCTACGCCTAATGATGTGTGCCTGACGGCACATAATGGCAAACATCGCATCATTGCGGAACGCAGTGGCGCAACATCATTTTGAGCGAAGCGAAAACATCATATCGCCGCAGGCGATGCATCATTTGACAAACAAGTGATTTCGTGATATAATGACGGAAAAGGAGGTATAACCACGAAAGCAAACAAACTCGTTGAGATTTCAATGGACTTTTCTGTTGATATTATAAATCTTGTTAAATTTCTGAAATCCAATCACGAAATGATTATTTCTAATCAAATCGGCCGAAGCGTCACCTCTATTGGCGCCAATATTCACGATGCACAATATGCGCAAGGCACAAAAGTTTTTATAACAAAATTTTTAATTGCCCTTAAAGAAGCAAGTGAAACGGGATATTGGAT
>JAZSHF010000056.1:0-6431 GCA_045533115.1 Eubacteriales bacterium | reverse complement strand
GCAAGCTCACCGAACTTTTCAGCGGTCTTATCGCCCTTGTTATACTCTTCGAGCACCTTTTCTGCCTCTGCCTTCGCCTTATCGAATGCCTTTTCAAGAGCGGTGCCCTTGAGGGTGGTATCGACCTTGAAGAGGATGTGTCTTACGTCCTGAGAAGCGTAACTCAACTCATTAATATCAATATTTTCATTATTATTGCAATATGTTAATAATTGATCGTCAGTATATTCAAGTGAGTCAAGGTAATCTTCAACATACGCATAAGCGAGTGCCTCAATTTTAAGGAATCTTATGAACGAAGCTTCGGTAACGCCGGGAGTGTATACTGCGCTGAGGAACTTGTTTACTTCGCCGTAACCGCTGGAGCACGCATAGTCCTTGAGTTCCTTCATATAATCGTCGATCTCATCCTTATCATCTTTCGTAAGAGCTTCGTCGATAGTTATGGCGCCGCCCTTTTCTTCGGCGAGCTTTGCGAGCTGAGCAGATGCGAACGATACGTACTCGGCGAGCGTACTTTCGGCAAGATTGCAGAAGTACTTATACCAGGTCATAGTGGTCCCGCCGCTGGTGTAGTTCGTGGTCTGGTTGAGAAGTCCGAGGTTGGGGTTGTATCCCTGCTGGGACATATATGAGCCATACTGTGCTACGTAGTCGTAAATGACGTAAGCAAACATTGCTCCGTCGATCTCGATAAGCTCGTTTTCTGCAACGAGGTATTTCTCTAACGGCGAATATTTTTCTTCGCCATCATTTGAAGTCTTACCTCCACGGTAAAGCTCTTTCAAATCAAAGGGAAAGACAGAGCAAGAAGCAAACGTTAACATAATCAAGGCGGAAATTAGAAAGCAAATTACACTTTTCAAAGCAAAACACCTCCGTAGGTCTAATCCATATTTAACTATAACACATTTAGTGATCCCATGACAATATACCCAGTGATTTTCAATGACAAAAGGCCCCCGAGCTTTTGCTCGGGAGCTTTTGATTATCAGTCTTCTCCGCCGAGGGAGAGGAACATTGCCTTGTAGTCGTACTCGAGCTCGTACTTTTCGTTGAGCTCCTCGAGGTGCTTTTCATAGTCCTCGTTCTTGAGTTCGCTTTCAGCAGTTACCTTCCAAGCGGTCTTGCCTTCGCCGACGTAGTACATAATGTGCCAGCCGTACTGAGTCTTAACAAGCTCTACGTCGCCTGCCTGACGTGCTTCGTCGTAGATCCAGTCCTCGAACTCGGTTACCATCTGACCCTTGAGAACGTTCTCGTAAAGTCCGCCGTCCTCGCCGTTAGAGTCATCGGTATGCTCCTTAGCAAGCTCACCGAACTTTTCAGCGGTCTTATCGCCCTTGTTATACTCTTCGAGCACCTTTTCTGCCTCTGCCTTCGCCTTATCGAATGCCTTTTCAAGAGCAGTGCCCTTGAGGGAGGTATCAACCTTGAAGAGGATGTGTCTTACGTCCTGAGAAGTGTATTCGTCGATGTAAACGCCCTTCTCAATGATATATACGGTGTAGGAAAGGTCGCCGTTAGATGCCTTGACCTCCTGAACGTAGGTGTCGTTAGCTACGCGGTCAGCACTGTATGCCCATTCATAGTATGCCTTGGTGTCTGCTTCCTCTGCCTTGGTAGAGTTGTAGAGAGAGCCGGTAGTAATAAACTTGCTGATGAGCTCGTTCTTTTCCTTCTCAGTGTCAACAGCTGCCTTTGCAGTAGTTCCTGCTGCGGTAGTACCTGCAGCGGTAGTCGTGGAAGCTGCTTCCTTCTTAGC
The DNA here is from genome assembly GCA_045533115.1 of Eubacteriales bacterium. Taxonomy (GTDB): domain Bacteria; phylum Bacillota; class Clostridia; order Oscillospirales; family CAG-272; genus Colimorpha_A. Next base: position 4,666 of record JAZSHF010000056.1, on the reverse strand, counting down.
CTTTTCAAGCTCGTAGATACCGTCCTTGAAGGACTCTACGGTCTTGTGGTCAGCTACGAACTTTTCAGCTGCTGCCTTTGCCTTAGCGTATGCCTCGTTCTTCTGCTCGGTAGTTGCGTCCTTGGCGTAGGTCTCGGAGAAGGTGTAGTAAACGTAGTCGATCTTCTTGAAGGAATCGGGATTATCTTCGCGGTACTCGTTGAGCTGATCGTCATCGTAGGTGAGAGAATCGAGGAAGTCTTCAACGTACGCATAAGCGAGTGCCTCGATCTTGAGGTATCTTCTGAGGGCACCCTCAGTCACGCCGGGAGCGTAAACTGCGCCGAGGAACTTGTTAACTCCGCCGTAACCGCTGGAGTATGCATAGTCCTTGAGCTCCTTCATATAATCCTTGATCTGATCCTTATCCTCATCGGTAAGAGCCTCGTCGACAGTTACGGGCGAGCCCTTTTCCTCGGAAAGCTTCGCAAGCTGTGCGGATGCGAACGATACGTACTCGGCAAGCTTGCTTTCAGCAAGACCGCAGAAATACTTGTACCAGGTCATTGAAGTTCCGTTGCTGGAATAGCTTGTCGTCTGGTTAAGAAGTCCGAGGTTAGGATTGTAGCCCTGCTGTGCCATATAGGAGCCGTACTGTCCTACGTAGTCATATACAACGTATGCGAACATTGCTCCGTCGATCTCGATAAGCTCGTTTTCTGCAACGAGGTGCTTTTCGAGGTTCGGTACCTTAGGAATAGAACCGATAATAATTGCAACAACTACTGCTATTGCGACTACTGCCGATATACTCCAGGTAAGAATCTTCTTGTTGCGCTTTTTCTTTTCCTGCAGCTGAATTATCTGCCTTTTTGAGAGTCTTACGGTATTTTCGTTACCGTTCTGCGCCCTCTCGTCTCTTACGCGGCTGCCCTTGCCCATTGTTAAACTCCGTTCTCCGACGTTAAAAAATATTTTTTCACCCGTTTCGCCTTCTATCGTCGGTTCAGACGAAACGAAATCCGCTTGGACTCCGAGGGGATTGGGCATCCCTTCGTGTTACAAACTTCGATGCGCTTTTGCGCATTTGTCGGGTTGTCCCGACAGACAAGGATTATTCTACCATACTTTTACAAAATAGTCAAGAAAAAAATCAAACTTAAAGATTTATTTATATTTACGTCTTTTTTCGTTAATTCTTTATTTTTATCTATGGACAAATCGGCTTTTGTGTGCTATAATATTTAAGTTAACTATCCCGAGAGGAACTATTATGAAGATATTAAAGTATTCGGTCGGGCTTATGGGCACGAATGCCTATATAATTCTCGACGAGGAAACAAAAAAAGCCGCTCTTGTCGACCCGGGCGACGAGGCGGACAAGCTTCTATCTGCCATTTCAGCGAAGGGCGCAGAGCTTTCATATATAATTCTCACGCACGCGCACTTCGATCACATTCTTGCCCTGCCCGAAATAAAGGAAAAAACAGGAGCTTCCCTGCTCGTCCACAAGGATGATGCACCGATGCTCGCTGACGGATCGCTTAATCTTATATCGAGATTCCGAAACGCGGAAATTGATTTTCCCGCTCCCGACGTTCTTTTGAACGACGGCGACACAGTAAAGGTTGGAAACGGCGAGATCGGAATAATCCACACGCCCGGTCACACGAGCGGGTCGATATGTCTATCGGTCGGTGACGATCTTATAAGCGGCGATACTCTTTTCAGAGAAAGCATCGGAAGATACGATTTCCCCGGCGGTGATTACGACACGATTGTAGCATCGCTTGAAAAGATAAAGGCACTCGGCGTCAAGGGCAAGATATACCCCGGTCACGGAATGTCGACCACCCTTGAGCACGAGCTAACGCATAATTTATACCTGATTTAAGAAAGGATCAAATAATGGATTACCAGCTTTTAGCAGATCTGCTTTATCCCGAAATAACCGAAACGCCCGAGGATATTGAGGCAAGATATCCGAGCCGCTGTCTTCCCGAGGGAGCAAAGGTCACGCGTTTCGCTCCCAGCCCAACCGGATTTGTGCATTTCGGCGGACTTTTTCCGTCGACGGTTGCAGAGCGTCTTGCCCATCAGTCGGGCGGTGTTTTCTATCTTCGTATTGAGGACACCGACGCTAAGCGCGAGGTCGAAGGTGCCGCTGAAGGACTTATAAAGACTCTTGCAACCTACGGCGTTCGCTTTGACGAAGGTGCCATTCTTGACGCAAGCGGAAAGATTGCAGACAAAGGTGATTACGGTCCGTACAAGCAGAGCCAACGCGGTCCGCTATACAGAGTTTTTGCAAAAAAGCTCGTCTCCGAGGGCAAGGCGTATCCATGCTTTACTACCGAGGAAGAGCTTGACGAGCTTCAATCGGTAAACAAAAAAGAAGAAATAAAGAATACCGACTGGCAGGCAGAAGCGGAAGCAAGACGTGCCGAAATGCTTGCCCGCCGTAATTTCACGATCGAAGAGGTCAAGGAGCATCTCGCTCTTAAGCATCCCTTCGTTATAAGAATACTTGCTAACGGCGACCCCGAAAAGAGAATGAAGTTTACAGACCTCGTTAAGGGCGTGATCGACGTACCCGAAAATGACGAGGATTTCGTTCTTCTCAAGAGCGACGGAATTCCTACCTACCACTTCGCGCACGCGGTCGACGATCACCTTATGGGAACGACTCATATTATCCGCGGTGAGGAATGGCTTCCTTCTCTGCCGAAGCATATTCAGCTCTTTAACTATCTCGGATTCAAGCTTCCGAAGTATATGCATATCTCTCAGATAATGCGTCTTGACGAGAACGGCAACAAAAAGAAGCTGAGTAAGCGCGATATGGGCGCGAATATGGACGACTACACCGAAATGGGCTACTGTCCCGAGGCGGTATGCGAATACGTTATGACGCTCCTCAACTCGAATTATGAGGAATGGCACATGCAGAACCCCGATAAGCCCTATACCGATTTCCCCTTCAATATCAAGAAGATGTCTGTTTCGGGCTGCCTTTTCGATTTTGAGAAGCTCAACGACGTTTCGAAAAACAGAATCTCCCGTATGTCGGCTGACGAGGTTTATGAGAAGATCGTTAATTGGGCTGAAAAGTTCGACCCCGAATTTGCCGACGAGATTAAAAATGCGCCCGAAATGTCAAAAAGCATTCTCGCTATAGGCCGCGGCGGAAAGAAGCCGAGAAAAGACCTTACGACCTGGCGCGACGCTAAGCCGTATATGGGCTTCTTCTACGATAAGTATTTCACCGTCGTCGACGAATATCCCGATAATTTTGATAAAGCCGATATAAAGAATACTCTTGTCAAGTTTGTAGAAAACTACGACTACTCCGACGATATGAACACCTGGTTTGAAAAGGTAAAGACTATTGCCTACGAACTCGGATATGCCTCTGATATGAAGGCGTACAAGGCAGATCCCGAGGCGTTCAAGGGAAGCGTTGCCGATATCAGTATGTTTATCCGCGTTGCGGTAACCGGCAAGATGAATTCCCCCGATCTTTATACCGTAATGCAGATAATCGGCAAGGACAAAACGCTTGACAGAATAAGCGCAATGATCGCTAAACTTTAAGAGGTTAATAATAATGGACGAAAATTTCAAGACAGAAGGCAATTTTATACACGAAATAATTGATAACGATCTTGCGGAGGGTGTAAACGATACCGTTCATACCCGTTTCCCGCCCGAGCCGAACGGATACCTTCACATCGGCTCCGCAAAGGCGATATACATCAACTATTCTACTGCAAAGAAGTACGGCGGAAAATTCAATCTCCGTTACGACGATACGAACCCCGCAAAGGAGGATACCGAGTACGTTGAGTCGATCTACGAAGATCTTACTTGGCTCGGCGCTAATCCCGACGGCGGTGTTTTCTACGGCTCCGATTACTTCGATAAGTGCTATGAATATGCGGTAAAGCTCATCAAGGACGGCAAGGCGTACGTTTGCGACCTTTCAGCCGACGAGATGAGAGAATACCGCGGTACTCTTACCGAACCGGGCAAGAACAGCCCTTACCGTGACCGTTCGGTTGAGGAAAACCTTGACCTTTTTGCAAGGATGACTGCAGGCGAATTTGCCGACGGCGAAAGAACTCTCCGTGCAAAGATTGATATGGCATCGCCCAATATCAATATGCGTGACCCCGTTATTTACAGAATCGCTCACGTTTCACACCATCAGACGGGCGACAAGTGGTGCGTTTATCCCATGTATGACTTTGCGCATCCTCTTTCGGACGCAAGGGAAGGCGTAACCTATTCGCTCTGTTCGCTTGAATTTGAAAATCACAGACCCCTTTACGACTGGTTTATCAAAGAAATCGGCTTTGAAGAGCCTCCCAGACAGATTGAATTTGCCCGTCTTAACCTTAACTACTGCGTAACAAGCAAGAGATACAACCTTGCAATGGTTCAGAACGGCACCGTTGACGGCTGGGACGACCCCAGAATGATTACTCTCAGCGGTATGAGAAGAAGAGGCTATCCTGCAGCGGCCGTGCGTGATTTCATAACCCGTATCGGCGTTTCAAAGGCAGACAGCGTTGTTGATTACGGTCTGCTTGAAGCCTGCGTCAGAGATAACCTCAACGAAAACGCTCCCAGAGCCATGGCTGTTCTGCGTCCCCTTAAGGTTATCATTGATAACTATCCCGAAGGT
>JAZSHF010000074.1:0-10283 GCA_045533115.1 Eubacteriales bacterium | reverse complement strand
CAAAGAAACCGTGCCACGTTGATTACCTTCTCCTGAGGGAGAAGGGGGACCGCGGGCGTTGCGCCCGTGGTGGATGAGGAGTAATATCCCAACATAGAGAGAAACAGAACTGTCAAAGCTCATTGCATTCGCTTTGATATGCTTTTTGACACCTCATCCGACTTCGCTTCGCTCGAAGCAACGCTTCTTGCGCCATTCTCCCGCCGGAGAAGGTAAAACGAAGTGTCGAAACACTTAATTGTCTGCAACAGCGTGAGCGTAAAAGTAACGGCTACAATTTGCGGCAAAAATTTCAAAACGCCCGCAACAAATGCATTATGCAAAAAGGACGGATAATTCCGTCCTTTTCTCATTTATAGTTTTTAAGATAATCAACCTGCGCTCTTGTGAGTCGCTTCCACGTTCCCGATTTGAGGTTGCCCAGAGTGATGGCGCCGATAGCGATACGGCGGAGCGAGGTAACTGTAAGTCCGAGCTGCTCGCACATTTTGCGTATCTGACGGTTTCTGCCCTCGTAGAGCGTGATGCCGATCGAGCTTTCCTCCTCTCGGAGCGAAAGGATCTTCGCTTCTGCGGGAACGGTCTCGTAGCCGTCGATCATCATCGGCTTGTTCAGCTTTTTGAGCTGTTCTTCCGTGACCTTGCCCTTGACCTTTACGGTGTAAAGCTTCGGGATATGATGCGCGGGGTGCATCAGCTTGTTTGCAAGCTCGCCGTCGTTCGTCATTATAAGAAGTCCCTCGGAATCGAGGTCAAGACGCCCGCAGGGATAAACGCGCTCGCCGACGTCAGCGACAAGCGAAGCGACGCACTTACGTCCAAGCTCGTCGTTCATCGTCGTAACGTATCCGCGCGGCTTGTTCAGCATTATGTAAACGAATCTCTTGACTCGCGGCATCTCGACGGGCTTGCCGAGATACTCGACGCGGTCGACACCGGGAATTATCTTTCTTCCCTGCTCGACGCGTTCGCCGTTGACCTTAATGCGCCCTGCCTGTATTTCTTCCTCCGCCTTGCGTCTTGACATAAGACCGCAGTCGGCTACGTATTTTTGTACTCTTATTTCATTAGTTTCCATGTTTTTATCCTAATATTGAAATCATCGGGGGGCGTAATTTAGCCTTCCCCTTGGGGAAGGGGGACCGCGATAGCGGTGGATGAGGTTAGGTTGCGAAGCAACCGTTTTAAGATCAAAGTAACTTTGTTTTTGCAACGCCGTCTGCGACGGCTAACCTCATCCGTCAACCTTCGGTTGACACCTTCCCCAAGGGGAAGGCAAGATGGCGTTCCATCTTCGCCATAAGATGTCTAAACACCGTTATATTACTTAAACAACCCCCAAAGCCACTGCCAGAAGGTCTTTTTGACCTTTCTTTTCGGCGCGTCGGTAAGCGCCTCGATAGGTAGCGAAGCAACCTCATCGTTTCCGTTCATAAACACGGCTCTGCCGATAACGTCGCCCTTTTTCACAGGTGCAAAGACGAACTGCGGAAGCTCGATCACAACGCGAAGCTCGCCTACGTCGTTCGGCAAAACGGCAGACGTGTCGCCCACCGCTCCGTACTTTATCATATCGGTTTTAGCACCGACCGTCGGAAGATAGCCCTCGATCCTGTCGGAGCTTATCTTCACTCGCTTGACGGCAGAAAAACCGCTGTCAAGCATCTTTTTATGGTCATTCCAGTCGTTCGGCGCGTTCAGCGTCACGGCAATAAGCGTAATTCCGTCACGCTCCGCCGCGCTGACAAGACACCGACCGTCCTTCTTGGTAAATCCCGTCTTGACACCGATACAACCGTCGTAAGTCCGCAAAAGCCGATTGTGGTTCACAACGAGCCGTCTGTCGGGCACGCCCCCTTGCGGCAGCAGCTTTTTATACGTCGAAACGATCTCGCGGAAAACCTCGTTTTTCAGCGCCTCGGCTGTAATGAGCGCAAGCTCGTAAGCAGTCGTATAGTGCTCCTCGCTGTCAAGCCCGTGCGGGTTGTCGAAATGAGTATTCGTAAGCCCCATTTCCTCCGCCTTTTCGTTCATCATCTCGGAAAAATCGAATACCGAGCCCGCTATCGCGACGGCTATCGCCGCCGCGGCGTCGTTCGCGCTGCGAAGCATAAGTCCGTAAAGCAGCTCGCGGAGTGTCAAAACCTCGTTTTCCACCAAGTACAATGACGAGCCCTCAATACCGACAGCCTCGGCCGGTATCCTTATCGGCGCATCGAGGTCACCGTGTTCAAGTGCCACAAGCGCCGTCATTATCTTCGTCGTGCTCGCCATAGGACGCCGTTTATTTGCGTCCTTCTGATACAAAATGCGACCGCTTTCGGCTTCGATAAGCACCGCGCCCGACGCCGAAACGTTCACGTCGACAGCGCCCTCGGCACCGGCCGAAAGGGGCGCAAAAACGCCGACGGTAAACGCGATTAAAATGCAAATTATAACGGTTCTTCTAAGCATATATTCATCCTCCGTTCGGAAAAATATATGCCCAAAACAGTCGTTTTAGCCCTTATTTAGCTTTTTTAGCAGCCTTTTTTGCCGCTTTTTTGTCCTCTTTTTCGGCTTCCTTCTCTGCCTTTTCGTCAAGCTCCTTTTCGAGCTCCTCGATCTCTTTTTCAAGCTCCTCGTCGTCAAGAGCCGTTTCGGGCTCCTTCTTTGCAAAAAGGTTCTTGATTTTCTCAATAGTCTCGGGTGCCTTGTCGATAAGTCCCTTGATCGAGTCAATGGTATTTACCGCGGGAGCGGCTACGGGATTCGTTATGTTGAGAGTGGTTACGTTTCCGTCCTTGTCAACGACGAGGAAGCAAAGGGGAGTAACTGAAATTCCCGTTCCGCCTCCGCCTCCGAAGCAAGGAGAGGTGGGCTTCACGGGCTTCTGCGCGTCCTTATCGCCGCTCTTCGGCATATAGTCAACGCCGCCCGACGCGTATCCGACCGAAACCTTCGATACGGGAATGATGACCGTACCGTTATTGGTGCTTATCGGCTCGCCGAGGACTGTTCCCGAATCGGCAACCGTGCGTATACCCTCAAGGGATTTTTTGATTACGTCGCTCAAATTATTCTCTGCCATTTTTATACCTCCGTGCCTGCTTTTGCAGGATTATTTTCTTTGATTTCTTTTGCTATTCTTTTCGGAACCTTAAGGAAGCCGAACAGTCCGCTCAGACCTACCGATGCTATATGCCAGACCTTGATCCTGAACGCAATATGCAGGTCGATCTTCGTTTTCGGCGAAGTAAAATCCGCACCGACGAATATTCTGTTTTCGGTCCTTCCGGGATATTTCATATTGAGATGGTTATCAAATATCTTAGTCAGATACGATACGCCCTGACAGATGCAGCCGTAGGTGATCGCCGTCTTGTCGGGCTCTTCCCCGCCAACCGTTATTCTCAAGTGATAAAGGCTTATCCTCAGATGCTTACCGAATTTTTTGATCGCCTTAAGGACCGCAAGCCGCAATATATCAAGCCCGTATCTTGCGTTTTCCTTTAAGGCGTATTGCGGCTTTTCCTTTTCTTCCTTATCGGTAATATGTCCGCTCTTTTTTTTCGGTCTTGAAAGGAGATATTTTCTTTGCTCCTTCAGCCGCCTTTTTCGGAATCGCGCTATCTTAAAATCGGATAGCTTTATCGGCTTTTCCTTCTTCGGCGTCAGCTTTATATTGACGAACCATATCTTAAGGAATACAGAAAGCTCGTCCTTCAGCTTTATATCGACCGTCGCGGGCGTCAGTAAAATAAGTATTATGAGCGCGGCGATACCGCCGAATATATAAAGCAGTATCATCGGCCCGAACAGCACCGCAAGTGCAATAAGCAAGGCAACGCCGAGCAGTATTAAAATTGTCGCCATCGCCTCACCCCTCTCGTTTAAGTGAAATTTATACCCGAGCTACCGCCTCGGCATTCTCGGTGTTTTCCTCGTTTTCAGCATTTTCTTCGTCAGAAGTGCCCTCAAGCACCTCGGTCTTGGGAAGCTCCTCAAGAGAGGAAAGCCCAAAGCAGCGAAGGAAGGTTTCCGTTGTTGCGTAAAGGTTCGGCTTACCCGGAACGTCAAGACGTCCTACGACCTCGATAAGCTGCTTTTCGCATAGCGTCGTGACCGCATAAGAGCTGTCAACGCCTCTTACCTGCTCGATAAACGACTTCGTCACGGGCTGATTATAGGCGATTATCGCGAGCGTCTCCATTGACGAATTGGAAAGCGCACCGCCGTGTCTCATACCCAGAGCCGTCTTTACCGTGCTTTCGTAAAGCTCGTTCGTGCAAAGCTGACAGGAATCGGAAAAACAAACAAGCCGTATTCCTCTGTCCTCGTACTTAAACGCGTCGCTTTCGAGAATCTCTTTAAGCTCGTCCACCGTTATTTCGAGCGTTTCGGCTATTTTTTCGTATTTTACGGGGAAGCCCGCGGCGAAGAGTATCGCCTCAATTACCGGTATAAGTTCCCGCTTGTCCATCGTTCATTACCTCTCTCAAATGAGTCAGATTAAGTGTTAAATACACCGTCTCGTCCTCGTTTTCCATAATTACTCTCTGCACCTTGAGAAGCTCAAGGGTTGCCGAGAAGATCGCGATAAGCTCGCTTCGCGATTTTGCCGTCAGAAGAATATCCTCAAAGTTGCATCTTCCGTTTTGACGCAGATACTTCATAACCGTAATTATCTTTGCCGAAACGGGAACGACCTTCGCCGCAAGCAGACGCCGTATTGCCTTTTCCGACTCCTTCGCAAGCTCGGGCAGGCGGCTGTTTTTTATCAGCGCGCGCTGCATTGCGCGGCTTAATAGGTCAATGTCGATATGCTCGGGCAGATCGGAGCGGGTGTCAAGCACCTCGGGCTCCTTCGCGATTCTTCCCGCATAGATCGAATACTGATCCTGAAGGTAGACCGACGCTTCCTTTGCCCTCTTATATTCGATCAAGGCACGCGCAAGCACGGCGCGTGGATCCTCTTCTTCTATTCCATCTATCTGCGGCTTCGGCAGAAGCATACGGCTCTTGATAAGCATAAGGTCTGCCGCCATAACGATAAATTCGCCCGCGATCTCCATATCCATCTCGCGCATCATATCGAGGTATTCAAGATACTGATCAAGTATAAGCGCGATCGGTATGTCGTAGATATCGACCTTATTTTTCGTTATAAGCCCGAGAAGAAGGTCAAGAGGACCGTCGTATATCTCAAGATGAAAGCTTAATTCATTACTCATAAATACGGAACCAATCCAAATATAAAGTCAAAGAGATTCATTATTCCGCCTCTTACCATATCGAGGGGATAATCGAGCATTCCCGTAAAGAGAAGCACCATCGTTATCATCATTATTTGTCTTTCGTAACGCATGACGCCGAAATAGTACTTATCTGGAAGCAGGAAGTAGAATACTCGTGATCCGTCAAAGGGCGGAACGGGAATGAGGTTGAACACCGCAAGTGAGATGTTCAGTATTTCAAATATATAGAAGAAGTTAACAATGACCATAAGAATATCAAACGAGGTCACCGTTATTGCCGATGCCGGGAGTGCGTTAAAATATATCGCAACCGCTATTCTACGCAAAAGCGAGGCGGTGAAAGCAATTATCAGGTTAGACACAGGTCCTGCTAAACCTACGAGCGCCATACCCTTTTTCGGGTTCTTGAAGTATCGCGGGTCGATCGGCACGGGCTTTGCCCAACCGATTCCGAAAAGAAGCATTGATACCGTGCCAATCGGATCGAGATGAGAAAGCGGATTAAGCGTCAATCTGCCCATATATTTCGCTGTAGGATCTCCGAGCTTTTTCGCCATCAGTCCGTGAGCAAGCTCGTGGATAACGAGCGATATGAGGACTACCGGAAAGGTGAGCAGGATCATTATAAGCTCATTCCTTGTGAGCCCATTCTGAAGATAACTAAAGATCATTTATCAGTTCTCCAAAAATTCAAACAGCGTTTTCCAAAGCTCGTCTTTTCCGATCCCCTTAAGCGAGGAGAACGGAATGACGGGGCCGAGCTTACTCAGTTCTTCCCTATTTGCATTGAAATCCGTCTTATTGAGCTTGTCACATTTCGTTGCGACGATGACGTAGGGTGTCTCGCTCTCATCGAGCCAATCGAGCATCATATAGTCGTCCTCGGTAGGTCCGACCTTCATATCTATAAGCTGAAGGATAAGACGCTTTTGAGCGGGACTGGTAAGAAAATTATCGGTCAGCGCCGACCATCTTTTCTTGTCCTTGAAATCACGCTTTGCATAGCCGTATCCGGGAATGTCGACGAACCATATCTTCTTGTCTATATCGTAAAAGTTTACCGTTATCGTCTTACCCGGCGCGGAGCTTACACGCGCAAGATTTTTTCTGCCGAGAAGCGTGTTTATGAGCGAGCTTTTTCCGACATTCGAGCGTCCCGAAAAAACTATCTGCGGTCGGCTGTCGCGCGGGAACTGCGAAACAAGTCCCGCCGTCAAGCCGAGAGATGAATTTTGTATATTTATCTTCAATTATTTCACCGTTTATCTGATTATTGCCGCGTTTATCACCTGGTCAACACTTGAGCAGGTGATAAATTCGAGCGATTCTTTAACGAGCGGATCAATTTCGTTTAGATCCTTTTCGTTTTCCTTCGGAATACATACCGTCTTAACTCCCGCCTTGTATGCCGCCATAGTCTTTTCCTTAAGACCGCCGATCGGGAGCACGCGTCCGCGCAAGGTGACCTCGCCCGTCATTGCGATATCGCGGCGAACGGGTCTGCCCGAAAGCTCCGATGCAAGAGCAGTAACGATAGTAACACCCGCTGAGGGGCCGTCCTTCGGGATCGCGCCTTCGGGAACGTGTATATGTATATCCTTCGTCTTGTAGAAGTCACGGTCAACGCCAAGCTCATCGGAATGCGAGCGAATATAGGTTATCGCCGCCTTTGCCGACTCCTTCATAACGTCGCCGAGCGAGCCTGTCAGCTCTATCTTGCCGTTACCGGGCATTGCCGCCGCTTCAACGCGAAGCAGGTCTCCGCCGACCTCTGTATATGCAAGTCCGTTTACTACTCCGACCTCGTCGTTTTCGTAAACTGCGTCGGGAGTTATCTTTCTTTGTCCGAGATAATCCTTCAGGTTCTTTTCGGTTATCTTGACCGACTTAACCGCGGTTTCGACCATCTTCTTTGCGACCTTACGGCAAAGAGACGCAAGCTCTCTTTCGAGATTACGTACACCCGCCTCACGGGTATAGAAGTCGATTATTTCAAATACCGCGCCATCGCTTATCTTAAGCATACGCTTATTAAGACCGTGACGCTTCATCTGCTTCGGGATAAGGTGATCCTTTGCGATAGCGAGCTTTTCATGGCGCGTATATATTTTGAGTTCAATGACTTCCATTCTGTCAAGAAGCGGACGCGGGATATTCTCGATATCGTTCGCAGTCGCTATAAACAGACAGTCGGAAAGGTCGATTGGAAGCTCAACGAAATGATCGCGGAACGCCTTGTTCTGCTCGGCGTCAAGCACCTCGAGAAGCGCCGACGACGGGTCGCCGTGGCTGTCGCGCGTGAGCTTATCTATCTCGTCGAGAAGAATTACGGGGTTAAGCGTCTGCGCCTGATTTATTGCGGTGACGATTCGTCCCGGCATAGCCGCAACATAGGTCTTTCTGTGTCCGCGAATGTCCGCTTCGTCGCGCACGCCGCCGAGGGAAACTCTGACGTATTCGCGCTTCATAGCTCTTGCTATCGACGCGCAGATCGAGGTCTTACCCGTTCCGGGAGGGCCAACGAGACACAAAATCTGATTTTTAAGCTCGGGCGTCATCTGCTTGACCGCGATAAATTCCAGTATTCTTTCCTTTACTTTTGTAAGTCCGTTATGGTCGTCGTCGAGTATCTTTTTAGCAACCTCAACGTCGATACGGTCCTTGCTCTTTTTGCCCCAAGGGAGCTCAAGGCAAAGATCGAGATAATTTCTCATTACAGAGCTTTCAGCCGAGGTATAAGGCATCTTCGCGAGCTTCTTAACTTCCTTCGTCAGCTTCTCGCGGACTGCCTCAGGAAGATCCGCCGACGCGATAAGATTGTTGTACTCAACTATCTCCTCGTCGTCCTCCTCGTCACCCTCGCCAAGTTCTTCCTTGATGACCTTTATCTGCTCCTTGAGATAATAATCGCGCTGGTTACGGTCAAGGTGCTCACGGACACGCTTATGTATCTTCATTTCGGTGCCGAGAACCTTACTTTCCCTCTCCATAAGAACACAAACGAGTTCAGCCCTCTTGAGCGGATTGTATTCCTCAAGGATCGCCTGCTTATCCTTGAAGTTGAGAAGCACGTTGCAGGCAATGAAGTCGGCAAGCATACCGGGGTTGGTTATTGATTTGAGGGCAGCCACCATCTCGGGCGCGAGCTTCGGCAAAAACGAAGCAAGCTTTTCAAAGGAGTCCCTCATTTCCATAATGAGCGCCTCGCCCTTAATTCCGCCGTCGTTATCGGTCGTTATCGTCTTGCAAAGAAGCTCGGCATACAGGCGTCTGTTTTCAAAATAATATTCTTCAACGCTTGCGCGGCAATATGCCGTCGCAAAGACCTTGAGCGAGCCCTCCGGCAGACGCACGGTCTGCTTTATTTTTGCGGCGCAACCGACTCTGTACAGCGTTTCCGCGGTCGGCTGGTCCTCGCGCAGATCGCTCTGCGAAACGAGGAATATGAGTCCGTCACCGTTTTCTGCATCTTCACAAGCCGTCGCCGCCTTTTCGTCGGTAAGCTCAAAGCTCATCGGCACCGACGGGAACGGTATTATTCCTCTTAAAACTACTACGGGAAGGCGTACTGCCTCCACTTTTTCTATGTATTTTTGCATTTTGATTTCCTTTTTGCCGTTTGTGTTTGAATTATTATGTACTGTTGGGCGATTACAAAATAAGATCGCACGCTTATTTACCTTCTCCTGAGGGAGAAGGGGGACCGTGGTGGATAAGGAGTAGGTTCCCTTCTCAACACATAAGGTCTATTCAAAGCTCATTTCATTCGCTTTGGAGACTTTTTGACACCTCATCCGTCAACCTTCGGTTGACACCTTCTCCCTCAGGAGAAGGTAAACCATGTTCTATATGCCCTTTTAACGTCGAGAAAAATTCATAATTCGGATACTATCCAATACTTTTTCTCACAAGCTCGATGCCCGTGCATTTTTTAAGACCGCGGTCGTAGGTGAATACCGCGCCGTTAAGTTCGCATTCTCCCTCGGGCGTTTCGAAGCGCACGGGAAGGTGTGTACGGAATTTCTCTACGACCTTTGAAACGTCAACGCCGAGAATCGAATCTATCGGCCCGCACATTCCGAGGTCGGTAAGATACGCAGTCCCCTTCGGTAAAAAGCGGGTATCGGCGGTCTGAACGTGTGTATGCGTGCCATATATTATGTCGATCCTGCCGTCAAAATAATTTGCAAGCGCAAGCTTTTCCGATGTCGCCTCGGCGTGAACGTCGAGGATCGAAATATCGTACTGACCGTCGTTTTCACAAAGCGTTTTTTCGACCGCGTCAAAGGGACACGAAAGCGGATCGAGATAGGTCGTACCGAGCACGTTCATAACGAGGATGCGAAGCCCGAAGCTCTCAAATATAAAGCTTCCCTTTCCGGGTGTACCGGACGGATAATTTGCCGGGCGGATTATATAGGGATTATCGTCAATATATGTCAGCATATCGCGCTTTTGGAATATGTGATTTCCCGAGGTCAGAACGTCGATTCCACCGCCGAGAAGCAGCTCGGCAGTAGAACGGTCAAGACCGTTATGGGAAGCGGCGTTTTCGCCGTTTGCGACCGTAAAATCTATTCCGTATTCACTTTTTAGCTTGCTCAAATATCGGCATACCTTTTCACAGGCAGACACGCCCGTTATGTCTCCGAGAGCAAGAATTTTTACCGTATTTGCGTTCAAAGGGCAAATTCCCCCCATTGTATTGTATAATTATGATTATTATACTATATTTGAGGGGAAATGTCAACGGGAAAGGAAAACAAAAATGGCTCCCGTGTAAAAGGAGCCCTTACGTGCTCACTCTATTGAGGACAAACAAGCGTTTCGCCATGTTTTTGTAGGGACGGGCGTCCTCGACCGTCCGCTCGGAAATAATGTAACATCGGTTTTATGCGGTGCGCCGAGGACGTCGCACCCTACAAACAACGTAGCGAAAATTTTGGTTTTCTATAATAGAGTGAACGCAGGAAAAAGCGGGCGACCAATGGTCGCCCCTACAAGATAATTCAAAACGTCCTCGTAGGGGCGACCATTGGTCGCCCG
>JAZSHF010000021.1:0-28228 GCA_045533115.1 Eubacteriales bacterium | reverse complement strand
CAGCACTGCTGGTGGTTTTCGTTTACAAAAAGAGAAAGACCTCCATAGGAGGTCTTTCTCTTTTGCGCCGAATTCACAGCTTCACGCAGTAATCAAGAGCTATCCACCCTCTGCCGTCAGAGAGCTTGCCCCAGAGCTTCGCGCCCGTTCCGGCAGACTCCTCTACGATAGTCGGCTTGCACGTTGTCCCTGCGCAGACGGAGATTTTCTATCTGCTGAAGAAGTGTGTTAGCTCGCTTCGTGTTCTTGTCCTTGAGACCGTTGTACTCTACAAGTTTCTTTCGTATCGCCTCGTCAAAGCTTGATAGGGAATTACTTTTGTCTGTCTCAAGTGCATTAAGGGCGTTCTTATGATTACTCAACTTCTGCTCGTAGAGTTCTCTGACGGAAGGCATATTGTTTTTGCTGTCTCTGTTGACATTTGCCAGCGTTTCTGATATACTATGTTTAGAAACAGATTGATCGTGATACACGCTTTGGGCGTACACCTGACGGGCTTTCAAGTCAGCCAGAAATTCACTTTCAGTCTGTTTCTTTGTTATAGCATTTCTTATTCCGGAAATATCCGGAATATCCTCTATACCCGTTTTGATCATCTGCTTGTTAATAAGGAGCTTCTCGTTTCCGTATTTGCTTGTTACTTGCTCAAGGTAATAGACAAGCCCGTTAGACGATACCTTGACATAAACTATTCCCTTGTTATTTCCTTTGTTTGCTACAAGAACCTTGTCGTAGTTTTGGACTATATCGGGAATCATTTTTATATCATCTTTGGTTACTGGATACTTCTCGTTGGTGCGTTCGCCATGCGAGTTTCGTATATGCCGAATGTCATTATCTCGCAAAGCGTGTATATAACCGCTTATGTCAATTTCATCCGAGACTGCTTGAACAAGTTTCGCGTCAGCTTTGGCATATTTGATATAATCTTTATCATTGCCCTTAATATAAGAGTTTTCTACGTATTTGTTTATATCTCTTTGAGCAACAAGAACTTCGTTTTCGTTGAACTTGTCCTTGATGCTCTCAATGGTCTTGCCCTGAAGCTCGGAGCGTCTGACGGAAAGATTACTGTTTTCGCTGTCTCTGTTGACATTTGTCTGCGTTTCGTCCGAGGACTTGACAACATCGGATTCCGGTGCTATAATATCATTAGATGCTTCTGATGAGACACCGTGGGAAATACGGCTATTTTTGCCGCGTCCCTCACCGTCCAAGGAAGTATCTATAGACGCGTCTGATGAGGCACCGTGTGATGAGTCGTAAACGACAGGTTGCACACCGCCCAAGGACGCATCTTTTTTTATACCCCAGTTGTAGATTTGACTTTCCGGCAAGTGATATTGTCCTTGCCCAACATCCCGCACCGCTATTCTTACACCGACCGTCTCATTTCCTATCTGCACGGGAGTATAAAAATAGTTCCATCGGTACACATTGGGGTCTCCGTCATAATCTGGCGTAGAATATAGATAACGTGCGTTCCCGAAAATCTCCTCGGTTGTATAAAGCATACTCGCCTTATCCTGCGTGATCTTCTCAAGCACCTCGTTAATGCCGGTATTGTAAAGCTTTGCCTCAAGCACCTTTCCGTCAACTTCAAATTCAAAGGTCTGATTCTTAAACCCGTTTAGGAACTGTCGAAGATTGGTCTTGAGCTTGTTAATTGCTTCTTTAAGAATCGGTGTGCGTTCCTTTTTCTTCATTCCGCGAAGATCGGGGAATGATTCCTCGACGCGGCTCGTGACGTTTTCGGATACCTGAATAACCGAACCGTCTTTCACCATAGCATCGTGAACTTCTTGCATTATGGCAGACTTGGTAGCAGTATCGTCATACTCAACATTTCGCCATACGGAACTGTCGGTATTCGCAAAGTCTTCAAAACTGATATATTCCTTGCTCGATGTATCAACTCGGTTGACGTTTCCGTTCTTCGAATCAACAGACGTCTGGGAATTTGCCTTTCTGCGTCTATCCCTCTCGTCAAGAACGGCGTTCTCGTCAACGTAGACTCTTCCGTCTTCCTCATAAGTCAGCCCTGCATCCTTCCACGCCTGCTGTGCGGCTGCATCGCCGCCAAGACCGATAACATTAAACGACAGATTTCCGTTTGCGTCGACCGCGTTCTGCAACGCTTCAACGGGCAGGGCAGAAAGAAGCTCGCTCTGCTTCGCATTATAGTGTCTGCCTGTGTACTCACCCGTGAATCCGGTAACACTCGTATCTTCGCCGATCGGCGCATAGTCATCAGGAAGCGGACCCTCAAGAGCGACGTCCTCGCCGTACACGTTGTAGTCACCTATCGGCCCGAGGTCGTCATTCTGCGCCGAAAGAGAATTTTTTGTATTTTGTGTTGACTTTTCCGAATTTTGTGATATACTATTACTAGAAGGTGATTTACCAAGGGGCTTTGACCCCACAACGGCTATTATTTTAGCTGAAGGTGAAACGCCTTCTTTTATTTTGCCGACATTGTAAACCGTCGCAACAGTTCCGTTGTGTCCTATTGACAAGGTGACTTCATAATATTGACCGTCAAAATCCTTGAAGTACGCCCTACGATAAGTAAAACCGTCTTTTGCAAAAGAATGATTTTTGCTGTCCGCCTCTTGACCGATTTTCTTTGACACTTCAGCAACTTCATCTATGTGTGCCTCAACATTCAACTTTACCGCAAATTCCTCATCGGTCATTTGAACGGGTTGACCATTGATGGACTTATAGTCATCTCTCGCCTTATGTGCCGTATCCGCCTTTGTTATTGTTAGAACGTCTCCCTCGATCGTGTGAATATCCATAGAAGAATTGTTCTGTAGTAACGCAGAGAAGAAATTGCTAATATCCTTACGCTGCGAATCTCTTGTCGTTCCATTGATTACGTTGCGGCTTGCCTCTACATAGGTTTTTCCATCTTCCAATGCAACAATAGAATACTTCACTCCGCCCTCCTGGGCGGTGTTTTTTGTTTCCGCGCGGAAGGCATCTTCAAACGTCTTCTTGACCTTCTCAAGCTGTCTTGCTTCCTTGCTTCCTGCGGTCGCGATCTTGTAAAGATACTTGACCTCGTCGTAGATCTTCTGAAATACGTTCCGATGATTTGCCGAAAGGTTATTGACGAAATCCGCGTCGGTAAAGAGATAGTCACCGACGAGATCGGCGGTAAGCTCGGTGTCAATGTCCGCGTTCTCTACGTTCTTGTAAAGCTCCGCAAGCGCATCATATCGGCTCTGGTATTCGCCCTTGGTCTTCGCGTATTCGGTGACCGCCTTCTGAAGCTCGGCATAAAGCTCGGTTCCCTCAAGCACGTGCGTGATCTCGTGACCGACGACGGTGTTAAGCGCCTTCGCGGAACCCACGTTGATCCCGACGCTTTTCGTCGCAGAATCAAAATATCCGTTGACCGTAACGCCGTCAAGGGCAAAGCCCGATTCCTTCAGCTTCTCGTTGTTGAGAAAATCGAAATCAATATTCTTTCCGCCCGCGATCCTCGCGACGAGGTCTACAAAATCGTGCGTCTTGTTCGTGTTATTGAGAATACCGCTGTCAATGGCTTTCTGAACGATAGCCCGCTGCTTATCGTTATACTTCGTAACGTCAGCGGTGAACGCCTGACGCTCTTTCCTGCTCTCCGAATCAACAGACGTCTGGGAATTTGCCGTTTCGCCTATCGGCGCAAAGTCATCAGGAAGCGAGCCCTTAAGAGCAACGTCCTTGCCGTATACGTTGTAGTCACCTATCGGCCCGAGGTCGTCGTTTTGCGCCGAAAGAGAATTTTTTGTATTTTGTGTTGACTTTTTCTGATTTTGTGGTATACTGTTGTTAGAGGTGGTATCATCACTCACGGTATTGGTGGAGCTTTGGCTCCCCGTGGCAGATGTGCTGCCTCTATATTTTTGTGCGAATTTTTCGTTGGTGATTTTCCATCCAGTCTTGAGGCGCAAGGCACCTGCGGACTTGGAAGCCAGTTCTACCAATATCATCATACCATCATCAGTTGGTATTGCCAACGTGGCTCTCTGTGCACCGTCCTTATATTGTCTTGCACTCACAACCTCGCTCTGATTAACATTTTTTAATGCAAAAATCAAATCATCGACGGTCATATCCAAATCACCGGGTTCTTTGGCTTTATAATGCTCGTTGTAGGCGTGTTTTATATCATCTGAAAGTAGTTCCAAATAGGCATCTGCTATATCGATTTGAGAATTGGAAATCTTTTTCACCTGCCTTGCAAGAAGATCGTCCACTTTTCCGTAAGCAACCATCTCGTTATGGCTGCCCTCTATGGATCTTTTTACAAATGAATCGAACTCCGCATCAGTAGAAACGATCATACGCTGACCTTCTTCATAGCGCATTTGCCTATTTTTGTTTTGCCTGCTTCCGGCTTTTAGATAATCGGGGATGTCCTGCTCGGAAAGATACAATGAATACTTTGTACCGCCCTCCTGGGCGGTATTTTTTGTTTCCGCGCGGAAAGCATCCTCGAAGGTCTTTTTGACTTTCTCAAGCTGTCTTGCTTCCTTGCTTCCTGCGGTCGCGATCTTGCAAAGATACTTGACCTCGTCGTAGATCTTCTGAAATACGTTCCTGTGATTTGCGGAAAGGTTATTGACGAAATCCGCGTCGGTGAAGAGATAGTCACCGACGAGATCAGCAGTAAGCTCGGCGTCAATGTCCGCGTTCTCTACGTTCTTGTAAAGCTCCGCGAGAGCGTCGCGTCTGCTCTTATACTCACCCTTGGTCTTCGCGTATTCCGTGACTGCCTTCTGTAGCTCGCTGTAAAGCTCCGTTCCCTCAAGCACGTGCGTGATCTCGTGACCGACGACGGTGTTTAGCGCCTTCGCGGAATTGAGGTTGATGCCGACGCTTTTCGTGTTTGCGTCGAAATATCCGTTGACCGTAACGCCGTCAAGGGCAAAGCCCGATTCCCTCAGCTTCGCATTGTTGAGAAAATCGAAGTCAATATTCTTGCCGCCCGCGATCCTCGCTATGAGGTCTACGAAATCATGCGTCTTATTCGTGTTATTGAGAATACCGCTGTCGATGGCCTTCTGTACGATAGCCCTCTGCTTATCGTTATACTTCGTAACGTCGGCGGTGAACGCCTGACGCTCTTTCCTGCTCTCCGAATCGACAGACGTCTGGGAATTTGCCGTTTCTCCTATCGGCGCATAGTCATCAGGAAGCGATCCCTCAAGCGCAACGTCCTCGCCGTATACGTTGTAGTCGCCTATCGGTCCGAGGTCGTCGTTTTGCGCCGAAAGAGATTTTTTTGTATTTTGTGTTGACTTTTTTTGATTTTGTGGTATACTGTTATCAGAGAAAACTGTACCACTGTTCGCTTCGGGCGTATTGATAGGGGCTTGTTCACCTGTCGGCGTGGCAAGGTTTTCTTTTTTTACATTCACATAAATTGTTTGCACAAAAAGATCAAGCCGTTTGTCAGACACAACCGCAACAACGTTCATTCTTCCGTTGTGCGTTCCTGTAAATATTATCGCTGGCTTGCCCATATAAGTGTCATCAGAAAGCTGCACTTTCGACGGGTTTAGAACGTCATCTACGATATGTGCGAAGTCGTCCTCAGTTACCGCCCTTTGACCTCTTAATGATTCTTTCGCATCATCTCCATGATCTTTCAATATCTTTCTGATTTCTTGCGACCCTAATGACACATTATAGTTTTCGACATTCAAACCAGTATCATCGGCTATCCGTATTGCCAAATCCTGCGGAATTGCGCCAAAATATAGTTTTTTGTCCATTCGATTATTTTCAATGGAGTTTCGAATAAACTGTGAAAGTTGTTCGTTCCCCTCAAATACTACAATGCGATTACTGGACTTCCAATTTTCTTTTTGATGATCAGTATACTCTGTTAACGCATACTTTACCCCGCCCTCCTGGGCGTTATTTTTTGTTTCCGCGCGGAAGGCATCTTCAAACGTCTTCTTGACCTTCTCAAGCTGTCTTGCTTCCTTGCTTCCTGCGGTTACAACCTTGCAAAGATACTTTATCTCGTCGTAGATCTTCTGGAAAACGTTTCTGTGATTTGCGGAAAGGTTATTGACGAAATCCGCATCGGTGAAAAGATAGTCACCGACGAGATCGGCAGTAAGCTCGGCATCAATGTCTGCGTTCTCTACGTTCTTGTAAAGCTCCGCAAGAGCGTCGCGTCTGCTCTTATACTCGCCCTTGGTCTTCGCGTATTCCGTGACTGCCTTCTGAAGCTCGTTGTAAAGCTTCGTTCCCTCAAGCACGTGCGTGATCTCATGACCTACGACGGTATTGAGCGCCTTTGCGGAATTGAGGTTGATTCCGATGCTTTTCGTGCTCGCATCGAAATATCCGTTGACAGTCACGCCGTCAAGAGCAAATCCCGATTCCTTCAGCTTCGCATTGTTGAGGAAATCGAAGTCAACGCCCTTGTCGCCCGCGATCCTCGCGACGAGGTCTACGAAATCGTGCGTCTTATTCGTGTTGTTGAGTATGCCGCTGTCGATCGCCTTCTGAACGATAGCTCTCTGCTTGCCTTTATACTTTGTAACGTCGGCAGTGAACGCCTGTCCGCGCCGCGTCCTCTCGTTGTAGCTCTCTTCAAGCTTGCTTCCCTTGGCAAGCTCATACGCCTCGTTCTTGTACTTCTTTTGAAGGAAGTCCCTCTCCGAGGTTTTTTTCGTGTTCTTTATCTGCTCCTGAAGCTCGGCTTTTCTCGCCCTTAACTTCTCAAGTCTGTCAGTCTGCTCGCCTGTTCTCTCACCTATCTTCATCTGATTAAGGGCTTTGAACTCGTCATTGACGGACTTTGCTTCGTCAAGAAGGGGCTTGATAGCCGCATCCTCGTTCTTGACCGCATCCTGATACGACTTGTACGTATCACCGCCAAGAACTTCCTCGATAACGTCGATGGAGATATCTCCTTTTTCGAGGGCTTTGACAACGTCGTCGTATATCTTGTTTTTGTCCTTCCCGGAGAGCTTTCCGCTTTTCTCGGCTTCGGCGACTCTGTTATTGAACTCTTTGTCGATAACCGCCTGCTCGTTTGCATTCAACCCGGTAATAAAATCCTTACCCGACTTGTTTGCATCTCTTAAGCTGCCGTCGTAAGAGCCGGGAAGATAGCCCGACTGGGATAGCCCGCTGACGATTGAGCCGACAACAAACTGTTCAAGCAAGTTTTCGTCTTTGAGGATTTCACGAAATGCTTTTTCATTTTCGCCATTGGGCAAAATTGCATCTTTGGCGACAGCCGTTCCAAGTCCTGCAAGAACTTCCTCAATACCTTCTGCGCCGGATTTAACCGCGTATTCGACCGTGTTGCCTAAAACCTTTTTCCCGGCTTCGCTTTTAATGAACTTGGCAGCGATATTACTCATCTTCTTGGCAGCCACATCGTCGATAGACGAAAGACCCTCGCTATAACCTAAAGCATTGAACCGCTTGCCAATACCGCCGAAAATCATTTCTGATACTCGTCCGCGAAGCGGAGAGTCACGAGGGGTGCAATAGCACCCCTATTTTATTTTGCTTGCTCGTCGAGCGAGCTCGGCGCGAGAGCGCAACGAGTTCGCATTTGAGCCGAACGCCGTCCGGGAGCTTGCTCACAAGCGGCGTGGCGAAAAATACTCGCCGAAGGCGAGATACTCGTGCCGGTCGAGATACATTGCCTGCGGCTTTCAGTCATTTGGATTCAACAAGAAAATCTTCTACCACGCCCCTAAGATGAACAGGCGAAAGATCTGAGTCGTTACAAAGCTTAACCAATCTTGCAGCAGCTGTCGGATCAACCGTCAGATCTTCAAATAACAGAGCGCTGTCCTCGGTACAGCAAATACCGTAACCTACATGAGATTCTCCGTCAATCGAGTATGAACCCCGAATCAAGGCATATTTCATTTCGTTTCCTCCTATTGCTCACCTTAATTCTCCGAATCCATATTCAGAGCGGTTCCGAGCTTCCTCGCGAGAACGCTCATATTCTCAGCACGAGAACATTATAATTCTCGATGTGTGAATTGTCAATACCTTTTTTGAAAAAAATTAAATTATTTTCACGATTTGAGAATTATATTGACGAATCACAAATTGTGAATTAAAATAAGATGGAAGGAGTGATCTTATGACTAAAATTCGTGAATTGAGAATTTCAAGAGAAATATCTCAAAAAGAATTCGCCGAAGCGATCGGAGTTCCGGCAAACACATTATGTCAATGGGAAACGGGAAAACGCGCTCCCGATTACGAAATGCTCAAAAAGATATCCGCGTATTTCGGCGTGTCGGTAGATTATCTTCTCGATAATAACGAACCCGCCGAAGCGACAAGCTCCTCTCTTCTCTCCGGCTTCGGAAAGCTCATGAAGCAAGTGCGCGAGCAAAAGGGAATTACCGTTGAACAGATGGCATGTGATCTCGGAACAACGGCGAGCTTGCTGATCGGTATAGAAGCAAGGAACACGCCGCCATCCATCAATGCCGCAATTAAAATCGCTAATTATCTTGAGGTGTCAACCGACTATCTCCTCGGCATGGAAGAAAAAGATGATCACACCCCGTATAACGAGTTGCATTGTGATCCTATATGGATCAACAAGTCCGTTTCGCCGTTCGCCGCATTATCCGACTCTCAAGACAGAGAATTTTTAGAGCTGTATTCGAAGCTGACAACCGAAGAACGTAAAATAATTCTCGATCTTATAAAAAAATTCGTATCGAAAAATGAATGAGTACAAAAATGGGAACCCGCCATTCGGCGGGTTCCCATTTTACTGTCGAAGCGGCGAAGGGCGGGCGATCAAAACGCAGCGGCTGAAATAAGCCTTGGATTTTCCCAAGGGCCGCCCCTACAACGCCGTTTTCAATATCTCCTCGCACAGCTCGGAAACGTGATGCCAACCGTCTTTGCGGTAAGCGCAAGCAGCTTCTTTGTCTTTCGCCCTTAAAGAGTTGATTTTATTCAAATACGTGCCGTTTTCGGGCGCAAATAATATCTTTAGTTAATTGGATTTAGGAAACAGCTTGTTCATAGTACGCTTGTACGCTTCACTGTCTACCGTGTAAGGAGTGGGCTGGAAATCGTTGTAGCTTGTTTTTGAGCTTACTCGGCAGGGGATCACAGTTAGCTCTCCGAGCTTAAACTTACCGTCGGGAGTCTCGATGACAGTCTGACGGAATACGGCGGTGTCCTTATCGGGAGGGTTGTGGTTGCCTCCAAAAGAGAAGTTTGCGGTGCTGTAGTAGATAATACCGCCATTGTATTCTTCAACGGGCTGCAACACGTGTGGGTGATGTCCCCATACAATATCTACACCTGCATCAATAAGCTTGTGCCCAATGGAAATTTGTTCGGAATTTTGTGTATATGACTTTTCAATACCCCAGTGAATCGCAGCTACAATGACTTCTGCGCCCGCATCCTTGAGCAACGCAATATCTTTTTTCATGTCATTTTCGTCAAGATCGAAATTGATACCGTACATACCAATGGTCAAGCCGCTTTCCGTAGTGTATAAAGCGTAGCCGTTCTTTTCAATGTACGTAACGTTATTTGCCTTCAAGGTGTTGATCGTAGATTCGTAACCCGGTGCTCCAAAATCATACGTATGGTTATTTGCGAGGTTTGCGACTTCAACGGAAGAGCCCGTCATGATATTCACGAAATCCACGGGCCCGCGGAACGTGAACTTTTTATCCTCAGGCGTGCCGGAATTTGCAAGCACGCTTTCAAGATTGATAAACGTGCAATCGTCGTTTCTGAAGTACTCAGATACGGAAGCAAAGGGGTATTCGTAATTATTATTTTTTACGAGATTTATAAAGCATTTGCTGTAAGACATCTTTGACGGTGCCGTGCCAAGTGTGCAGTCACCTACAAAGGTCAAGGTGTACACTTTGTCCTCAGGCGGCTCGGTTTCGGCAGGAGTTGTCACGGGCGGCTCCGTCGTTTCGGCCGCGGTAGTGTCTGCGACCGTTGTCGTTGACGCAGTTTCTCCCGACGTGTCCTTATTATCCCCGTCGCAAGCGGCAAGCGATACCAGCGCAACGGCGGCAATAAGCAACGCTAACATTTTCTTCATCCTGTTTTCCTCCAAATGCTGATGTCATTATTATATCACAGATGAGATCCGTTTGCAACCCTTCGGACAATTAACGCAGCGAAGCATCGGGAGGTTGTCATGCCTTCTCCTCAAAACGCCGTTTTTAGTATTTCCTCACAAAGCTGTGGAAAATCCATCCCTGTCGCTTTCGCCGCAAGCGGGAGCAAGCTCGTTTCGGTCATGCCGGGCAGGGCATTTATTTCAAGACAGTAAAAAATTCCGCCCGAGAGAATGAAATCGACGCGGCAGAGCGGCATTGTTCCGAGCGCGGAAGCGGCGGCAAGGGCTGAACGGCGCAGGCGTGACGCTTCTGCGTCGGTCAGAGGGGCGGGGCAGATTTCCTCGGTTGCGCCGACTGTGTATTTGTTTTTATAATCGTAAAAACCGACCTTGGGCTTGATCTCAACCGCGGGCAAAGCCCTGCCGTTTACTATTCCGACCGTCAGCTCGCGCCCCACGAGCTTCTCCTCTATCACGACCTTGTCGGTCACGGCAAACGCCGTTTTGAGTGCCGATTCAAGCTCGCTTTCGTTTTCCGCAAATGAAACACCGAGCGATGAACCCCCATCATTCGGCTTTATGACACAGGGGAATTTCAACGCCCGTTTATCGAGCGTTCCGCCAACGCTCAACACCGTTCCTCGCGGAACGGCAACGCCTGCTTTTTTGATGAGCGTTTTCGACAGCGCCTTATCCATCGCAATAGCGCAGGGCAAAAAATCCGCGCCCGCGCAGGGAACACCAAAAAGCTCAAGCGTAGCGCGAAGCCGTCCGTCCTCGCCTACACCGCCGTGAAGCGCGGGGAAAACGGCGTCTGCGCGGCGGCAAAGGTCAATTACTCCGTTTCCGATCTCGCGCTCCGAAAGGGCGTTTCTTTGCTTCGGCGTGAAAGCGGCGCCGAACGGCAAATCGGACGGAATATCGTCGCAAAGGTCGACAAGCGCGACCTTGTGTCCTCGGCTTTTCAGCGCTTCGGCGACCATTTTCCCCGATGCGATCGACACCTCGCGCTCGGGTGAAAGCCCGCCGCATAAAACTGCAATTTTCATAATAAAAAAGAAGTCCTTTCGATAGTATCTTTGGACTTCTTTTTTGTGATCTATGGTTTTTGTTGTACGTTTGAATGTTGCGCCGCATTGTCTTGCCTTCCCCGGTGGGAAAAGGTAAAATGAAGTGGCAAAGCTTTGCTACGTTGCTTATATTATCTCCGTATTATATCCCCAACTCCGACTTCAAACGGCACCTTGAGCGAGAATTTCATAAGCGGATGCGGTGCGGAATCAATATCGTTTCCCTTTTCGTCCTGCATCTCCTCGCAAACGAATGCGCGTCCGATCTTTCCGGGTGAAATGACTTCAACTGTCTCGCCTGAAACGACCTTGTTTCGCTGAATGACCTCGGCGCGTCCCGTGTCACGATCATAGCCCGACACAACTCCGACGTACGCCTTTTCGCGAACGTATCCGCCCGTTGTGACTGTTTTTGAGTCGGTCATAGAGTCGGCAAAATAGTATCCCGTATCGTATTCGCGGTGGCTGACGCTTTCAAGCTCGGTCAGGTACTGCGGATCGTAAACGTATCCTTCGGGATCGGCAAGGTATTTATCTATCGCCATTCTGTAAGTATTGGCGCAGACAGCCGTATAGTAGGCGCTCTTCATTCTGCCCTCGATCTTGAAGCTGTCAATTCCGCTTTCAACAAGCTCGGGGATATGCTCGATCATACACATATCCTTGCTCGACATAATGAAGGTTCCGCGCTCGGTTTCTGCTATCGGAAGCGGCATATCGAGACGCTTTTCCTCTGCGATCTCGTACATATTGTAGTTCCAACGGCAGGGCTGAGCACACTGACCGCGGTTCGCGTCGCGTCCCGTAAAATGATTTGAAAGCAGACATCTGCCGCTATACGAAATGCACATTGAGCCGTGAATAAACGCTTCAAGCTCAAGCTCGGGCGAAACGTCTCGGCGGAGCTCCTTTATTTCGTTCATCGTAAGCTCACGCGCAAGCACTACGCGCTTACAGCCGAGCCTCAGATACTGCTCAGCGGCGGGGGCGGACACGATGCTTGCCTGAGTTGAAACGTGGATATCGGTGTCGGGAAGTATCTCCTTAACTGCCGCGATAACTCCGAGGTCGGCTACTATTACTGCGTCGATTTCCGTATCAGAAAGGGCGTAAAGGAAGGAGCGGAGCTCGGGGTATTCGTAGCCGTGAGGCATTACGTTTACCGTCAGATACGCCTTTGCGCCCTGCTTATGAGCAAGCGATGCGCCGTCCTTTATTTCTTCCATTGTGAAATTATCAGCCGCCGAGCGCATACCGAACGCCTTGCCCGCAAAATAGACCGCGTCGGCGCCGAAGCGGAGAGCCGCCCCGAGCTTTTCGGGATTGCCTGCGGGGAGCAGAAGCTCGGGCTTGTTTTTTGTCGTCATTTTCTATATCCTTATTGTATGTGTTTTACGGCATTTTGTTAGCCGAGGCGCACGCCTCGAAGGAATAGCCGTGTTTTTTCGCAAGCTCCTGTGCCTTCGACTTTGACGGAGCGTATATTGTCACCTCGTTTGAGGCGTGGAACGGGTTTTCACCGAAGCCCGTATTTTTCGGCACGAATATTTTTTCAAGCGAGGTGCATTCCGAGAAGGCGTAGTCGCTGATAATTTCGGTTCTGTCGGGAATTATCATCTCGGTAAGCGACGTACAGGCGGAAAATGCGTATTCGGCAATCCTCTCTATGCGGGGACAAAATTCGACCTTAGATAGACGCTCACAGCCGTAGAATACGTATTTTTGCACCGAGGAGAGACTTGACGGGAGCTTGATTTCGGTGAGCTGAGTGCGGTAAAAGGCGTAACGCTCGATTTCGGCAACCGAGTCGGGCAGGTTGATTTTTTCAAGAGCCGAATCGCGAAACGCCGCCTGAGAAATATGCTCAAGATTGCTTCCGAGAACGACCTCGGTAAGCGAGGAGCAATCCTGAAACGCGCTCTTTCCGATGACAATGAGCGAATCGGGCAGAGTTATTTTAGTTAAAGTCTCATTTTCAAAAAACGCGTATTCGCCGATCGACTTGACGGAAAGGCCCATAAACGCGTCGGGAACGGTGACAACAGCATCCTTGCCATTGTATGCGGTTATTTCGGAATAGGTTTCGTATATACTTACGGCGAAGCCGTCACTTTCGTAGCTTGTCGAAAGCTTTTCACCTTGCGGAAGTCCGACAGTCGTTACGGGCGGAAGTTCATCGGGTTTTTCTTCTTTATTCGCACAGGAGAAAAGCCCGATCACAAAGATGAGCGCAATAAGTATCGAAATTATCTTTTTTGACATTTTGGTTTTCCTTTTATTTGAATGTAAAAACAGTATAGCATATTGTCGGGGAAATATCAATATTTTATTTTTGTACGATTGACAAGAACCGATCATTTGCGGGCTATGCACCACGTTATTTGTAGGGGGCGACAACCTCACAAGTGCATAAAAAATCGCCTAAAAAAACCACAAATACGTCACACCGTCGGGCAAAACGCAGAAAAAACAAGTTTTCGTCCTTTCGTTCATAAATTAGGGTTGATTTTTCTTCAAAATCAATGTATAATAACAGTTGAAAAAGACCGCAGACCGCAAAATCCGTTTCGACCGCTTACACATTATGCGAGGTGCTTGATTATGAAGAAGTTTTTGATCTTACTCATTTCTTTGGCGTTTTGTTCTGCGTTGATCTACGTTCATTCCTTCGAGAAAAATTCCAACACCCCAGATAACGGCAAGAATAACGGCGCGGTTATCAGTATCGACTATAATAATTACACAAGCTATGAGCTGAATCACGTAAAATCACTACTTGAAGAACGTATGTCAGAGTTTGGAATCGTGATTTTGGGTGTTGGCAAGGATTGGGTTAATATTCAGGTTTACGAGCTGACCGACGAGCTTGAAGATTTCCTCGTAACGCAAATTTTCCCCGAGTATAAAAGCTCGGTCGTGCGAATTGAGCTTCTCTCCGAGGATGCGGAGATAAGACCCGCTTAATGACGTTTATAATTTATTTCTGAAAGGAAAATTAAAGATATGGCACTTGTAACAACAAAGAAAATGTTTGAGAACGCATACAAGGGCGGCTACGCTGTCGGAGCGTTCAACATCAACAACATGGAGATCGTTCAGGCAATTACCGAGGCGGCAAGCGAGCTTAACTCCCCCGTTATCCTTCAGGTTTCGGCAGGCGCAAGAAAGTACGCTAAGCACGCTTACCTTATGGCTCTTGCAAAGGCAGCCGTTGAGGACACCGGCATCGACGTTGCTCTCCACCTTGACCACGGCGCAGATTTCGATATCTGCAAGTCGTGCATCGACGGCGGATTTACCTCCGTTATGATCGACGGCTCTCACCACTCTTACGAGGACAACATTGCTCTTACCAAGAAGGTAGTTGAGTACGCTCACGCTCACGGCGTCGTCGTAGAAGGCGAGCTCGGAGTTCTTGCAGGCGTTGAGGACGACGTTGCCGCAGAGAAGTCCTCCTACACCCGTCCCGAGGAGGTTGAGGATTTCGTAACGAGAACCGGCGTTGACTCCCTCGCTATCTCGATCGGTACCTCCCACGGCGCATATAAGTTCACCCCCAAGCAGTGCACCCGTAACGAGAACGGCATTCTCATTCCCCCTCCGCTCCGCTTCGATATTCTCGAAGAGGTTGAAAAGCGTCTCCCCGGCTTCCCTATCGTTCTCCACGGCGCATCGAGCGTTGCACAGGAGTGCGTGGCTGAGATCAATGCTCGCGGCGGCAAGATGCCCGACGCTATCGGTATTCCCGAGGAGCAGCTCCGCAAGGCGGCTAAGATGGCTGTTTGTAAGATCAATATCGACTCCGATATCCGTCTTGCAATGACTGCAGGCATCAGACGCGTATTCACCGAGAATCCCTCCGCATTCGACCCGAGAGAATATCTCAAGGTCGGCCGCAACGAGGTCAAGAAGATGGTCGCTCACAAGATCGTTGACGTTCTCGGCTCCGATAATAAGAACTGATTTAATGATTACACCCATCGCACTTGCGATGGGTGTTTTTGTTTAGTAAAAAACAGCTCCACGTTGCGTGGAGCTGTAATTATTTCAATATTAGCCTATTCCGGAATCCATCTGGGTGAAGGTCTTCTTTGCGGTATCGATCTTAACAACGATAACCTGATCCGATCCGGGACCTGCTTCTTCCCAATATTTATCGCCGTACTTCATGTTAATAGTCTTACCGTCAATCATAGTAAGCATAAATTCCTTGTATGCGCCGTCTTCCATGCTCTCGTACTGCGCCTTGAGCGTCTTTTTGTACTCATCGGCACCCGAGCCCTTGAACTGCATGGACGCAGAAGCGCTTGCTCCCGCCTTGTTGAATACGACAGTGAGAACTCCGTCCTCGTTGCTCTCAATGATACCGGTCTGTGTTGCAGACTGAATTACAGTGGTATTCTGCTCTTCAAATTTTCTCTCCAGCGTCATTGAGAAGGATGCCTTGTTTCCTTTTACGACAAGCGTTGTTTCTTCATCGAAAAGAACACCCGTGTAGGTGACTCCTCCGCCGTTCGAGCCGCTGTCACATGCAAAAAGACAAAAAGCCATGGTAAATGCGATAAGAATTGTGAGTATACGTTTCATAGCGTAGTCTCCTTTATATAAAACTGATATTTACATTATATCATTTCTGATCTCACATTTCAACAGTTTACTCGTATTTTTATACGCCAATCGGTACGCAAAATAAATCATTGATATTTTCTTCAGATTGTGTTATACTGTTTTTACACTAAAGCGAGGGAAGAACGATGACGACCGAAGCCGCAAGAAAAAAACTTCAAAAATTGAAGCCGATATTGAACGGTTGCTCGATAAAGGCGGCGCGTATGGGGCAGGATATGCTCGGTGCGATCGCTTCTATCGGCAAAAAGGACAATTACGAAAAGCTTGTATTCGGCACCTTCAGGTGCGGAGTTATTACCCCCGATGAGCTGACCGACGAGGACGCCGTTATAATGTATATCCACGGCGGCGGATACGTTGCGGGCGGTATTGAGTATGCAAAGGGCTACGCATCGGTTCTTGCCGAAAGAACGGGGCTGAAGGTCTATTTCCCCGCCTACCGTCTTGCCCCCGAAAACAAATGCCCCGACGCGCTCAAGGACTGTGTGAGGGCATATAAATATCTGATCGAAACGCTTTCATACGACGCAAAAAAGATCATCATTGTCGGCGAAAGCGCGGGCGGAGGACTGATCTATTCACTTTGCGCCTTTCTTAAAAAGCTGTCGCTTCCGCTTCCGCTCGGACTTATCGCAATTTCCCCGTGGGTCGACCTTACGATGTCGGGTGAATCTTACGAGTTCAATACCGAAAACGACCCCTCTATGGTGCTCGATAGATTGCGGTTTTTCGCCGAGAACTATACGGACGATCCAAGTAATCCGATCGCATCACCTCTGTTCGGAGACTTATCCGACCTCCCTCCGTCCCTCGTTATTTCGGGCGGCGACGAGATAATGCTTTCCGACGCCGTTTCGCTTCACGAAAAGCTGACAAAACACAATTCTCCATCCCGTCATCATATCGAAAAGGGACTGTGGCACGCCTATCCGCTATACGGTCTATCCGACGTTGACGACGGAATTATTACCGATTTTATAAAGGAGCTTCTTAGTAATGAAGAAAGACCTCCGATGGATGAAGCTTGACAACGCGGCAAAGATATACCCCGCCGCACGTCGGCGCTATTGGACGAACGTTTTTCGTCTTGCCGTAACCTATACTGACCCCGTTGACCCCGAGGTGCTGAAAACGGCGCTCGAACGCGTGACAAAACGCTTTCCGTCGGTTGCCGCGGGGATCCGCACGGGTTTTTTCTGGTATTACATCGAGGAGATCGGTCAAGTGCCCGAAATTCTCCGTGAGGAAGACCATCCGATCAATAGAATGACCTTCCGCGACATTAAAAAATGCGCTTTCCGCGTCCTTTACTATAAAAACCGTATGTCTGTCGAAATATTCCATTCGATAACGGACGGCACCGGCGGAATTATATTCGTAAAAACTCTCGCCGCCGAGTATATACGGCTCAAATACGGCAAAAACGTGCCTTGCGAAAACGGTATTCTCGACATAAACGACGAGCCCGACCGCGAGGAGCTTGAGGACAGCTTCAGCCGTTACGCCTCCCTCGTCAACCCGGGCTGGAAGGAGCCGGATGCCTTTGCCATTCGAGGAACTCCGGAGGACGATCGGTTTATGCACGTCGTAACGGGGATCATAGATTCCGATGAAATAAGAAAAACAGCGAAAAGCTACGGCGTGACGGTCACGGCGTTCCTTGCCGCCGTTATGATGAAGGCGGTTTACGACCTGCAAAACGAGCGCGTCAAGAACCCGAAGCACTTAAAGCACGTCCGAATACTTATTCCCGTCAATCTGCGAACGTTTTTGCCGAGCAGAACGATGCGAAACTTCGCGCAATATATTACCCCCGATATCGATCCGCGTCTCGGTGAATACACCTTCGAGGAAATGATAAAGGCGGTACATCACAAAATGGGGCTTGACCTCAATGCCAAGTATCTTGCTTCGAAATTCACCCCAAACGTGCGCTCCGAACAGGTAAAGCTACTGAGAATAATGCCGCTTTTCATCAAAAACTTCGCGATGAAGCTCGTTTATTCCGCCGTCGGTGAGAAAAAGGCAAGTATTTGTATGTCGAACCTCGGCGTCGTTACGCTTCCCGAGGTGATGGCGAAATACGTAGAGCGCGTTGATTTCGTTCTCGGAACTCAGGCGACCTCGCCCGTAAACTGCGGTATTCTTTCATACAACGGAAAACTTATGGTCAACTTCGTCCGAGGCATCAAGGAGCCTGACCTTGAGCGCAATTTCTTTACGACCCTGCGTAAAATGGGTATTCACGTCCTCGTTGAGAGTAACGGGACGGGAGATTAACGCAAAGAAACTTTGCCACGTTGTCTTGCCTTCCCCTTGGGGAAGGTGTCTGCGGAGCAGACGGATGAGGTTAGGCGGCGACGCCGCCGTTACCAAAGAAAAGTAACATCGTTTCTGAACACCTCATCCACCACGGGCGCAGCGCCCGCGGTCCCCCTTCCCCAAAGGGAAGGCTATGAATGTTTCGCCCTTACCCCCCACACCTCTATTGCCCCACAGGGCTGAAAGGAAAAAATATGTACTGTGTAAAATGCGGCGTTGAGCTCGCCGACAGTGAAAAAAGCTGCCCGCTTTGCGGGACGACCGTCATCTGCCCCGACGGGCTGGTTAGACCCGATAAGGACTCTCCTTACCCCCCGCACCCCGGCAAAATAATCGAGGGGATAAGCAAGCTCGGGATCCTCTTCATTTTGAGCTTCGCTTTCGTCATACCCGCCATGATATGCCTCGTCACCGACATCAAGGTGAACGGGCGGCTCGAATGGTCGGGATACGTTCTCTTTTCGCTTATTCTGCTCTATACGACGTTTATTCTGCCGTTTTGGTTCAATAAGCCGAACCCCGTGATATTCGTGCCGATAGACTTCCTCGCTACAGGCATCCTGCTCCTGTATATAAGCGAAAAAACGGGCGGAGATTGGTTTTTTCCCTTCGCGTTCCCTGTCATCGGAATAACCGCGCTGATCGTCACTGCCGTCGTCACGCTAACGCGATACACCCACGGCGGCTCGCCCTACATCTTCGGAGGGGCAATAATCGCATTCGGCTTTTTCTCGATACTTATTGAGTTTCTCTCCTGTATTTCGTTCGGTATAGAGAAAATGTGGCGTTGGTCAATTTACCCTGCCGCGTCCCTCTTTCTTATCGGAACGTTCCTCATAATCGTCGGAATCTGCAAGCCGCTTCGACGCGCGCTTCGAAAAAAGCTGTTCTACTGAAATAACAAAAACGGATAACGGTTTCCCGTTATCCGTTTTTGTTCTTGCTTTTCAGCCACTTGTCGTATTCCTCGAGCGCGGCACTGTCGCGCGCCTGAATGTATTTCTTCTGCGCGGTTTCGGGGCTTGAGCCGGTTATCTTCTTGACGAGCGTTGCGTAAGGCACCCAAAGAAGCTTTACGTTTACGGCGCGCTCCTTTGCCGTCAGCTTATTTTTTTCAATGTGCTTCTCGGTCTTAACCGCGAAGTAAAAGGATTTTTGAGTAAAATCGTGGCAGGCGCGGTTTTCGTAGACATAGCCGAGCACGCGTATTCTGTCACACGAGCATCCCGTTTCCTCAAGGATCTCGCGTTTGAGGGCGTCAATGAGCCCCTCGCCCTTTTCGACTCCGCCGCCGGGCAGGGAGTAAAGGTCGAATTTTTCGGTATACATAAGCGCGTATTTTCCGTCGCGGCGGCGCAAAACCGCGCGTGCGGCAAGACGCGGGCTGTGGTTTGACATACCCTCTTCTCCCAGGAGAACCGAATCGTTCAGATCCTTGAGCTTTTTCATTTTTCGGTCTCCTTTCGGCAGAATTTGTGCATCAGTTAAGCGGCTGCCCCGCCTTTTTATGGTGCCGCGCCTTGTAGGATGCAGGCAGAAATGCGGCGATGACGGGCTTCAGCGTCATAAGCCGATACTTCAGCGGTGCCTTCGTTTCTTTATAATACTTGAGGTAAACCTTTCGAATACCGAGAGCTGCCTTGACGGTGCGCTTTTTGTAATCATTCAAGCTTTCCTGATAGAGATAAAGAGGCTCGGAAAGGTTTACACCCTTATATCCGGCGATGGCAAAGCGGAACCACAGATCAAGGTCCTCACATCGCATCGTCTCGGGCGAAACGCGGTATCCGCCGAGGGCGGTAAGGACACTTTTTCTTATCATCACGGTCGGATGTGCAAAGGGCGATGCCGTCAAATACACGTTTTTTATCGGGTCGTAAGGATAGATGCGGTTGTAGAGAAGCTCATCTCCGTCCTTTACGGTGAGCGACGTGCCTACGAGGTCGATCTCGGGGTGACTGTCAAGAAATTCGACCTGTTTTTCGAAGCGTGTAGGGCACGATACGTCGTCCGCGTCCATTCTCGCAATATATTCACCGCTCGCTATCGAAAGACAGTGGTTGAGCGAATACGCAAGGCGCATATTCTTCTCGTTTTTTATTACCTTTACGTTGCCGAATTTTTCGGCGTATGACTGCGCGAGAGTGAGCGTGCCGTCCGACGAGCCGTCGTCACACATTATAAGCTCAAAATCCGTATAAGTTTGACCGAGGATCGACTCTATCGCGGCAGCAAGCGTGCCTTCACAGTTATATATACCCATTATGACCGATATCTTACTCATAATCACGCGCCTTTCACTATAATAAGTATATGATAACAGAATTAACGAAAAAAGTCAATGTTTTATTGTCTTATGCGTGTAATTATCGGGCGGGGCGGGGGCTGCGATGCTTCGACACCTTAACCGCAGCAGAGGTGTGTTTGCCCGCACAAAAACAATTCTTGTTTGACACAAAAAGCACCTGCCGAGGCAGGTGCTTTTCCTTGTTTTATTATTACTCAGCCAAGGGATTGAATACCGGAAGACCGTAGGCTCCTTTGAAAAACGGAAAGGAGGTCGTAATAACGTCTTCGTTTTCAAACACTACCATGGTGAGGGTAGGCATCTCAAAGTTCTTTTCCATTACTTAACTCCTTTCAATTACTTAACGTTTACAACGACCTTGAGCGAGGTCATACCGGTTTCAGCCTCAAGTGCTGCCCAGTCGATAACGCCGAATCCGTTAATATACTTCGAGCAATCGACGCCGTTTACGGTGATCTTGCAGGATACGGTATCATCGCGTCCGAGAGCGGATTTCTTAACGATGATTCTGCCCGCGGTGCTGTCAGCGGTAATTACGTTGCTGCCGCTTACGAGCTCGCCGTTTGCGTCGATATCGGTAATGGTATAACCGGTCTTGCTCAGTATCTTGATGCCCGCGTAAGCGTTGGTCGGGCCGTATCCAAGCTGAGAGTAGAGGTTGTTAGCCATATCTACGCCCATTTCGTTAAATACCTTCTGCGAATAGTGGACGGTATTGCCCTGATCCATCATATCGCGGGAGCAGGTCTCGGAGAACGTCGAAATCATATAGAGATTTTCGAGGTCGTTACAGAGCTTATACTGTGCAGCGCGCGCTTTCGTATAGGACGCACTTGCTTCCTTGGTGTCGCCTGCTCTGTCGGCACGAACTACGGAAATTCCGCCGAAGTCGAGATCAAGCTCGCTCATAATGCTATTGTGCATACTCGTGTATGCATCGTAGTAGGACTGATCGTCGCGGACGAGAACGGGTGCGCTCTTTTCAAGCTCGTCTGCTTCGCCCTGGTTCCAAATGTAGCCGGAGAGGACGACGTTATACTCCTTGGAAAGCGCTTCATACGCATTCGTGTATGCTGCTACTGCCTTGGCATAGCGATCTGCTTTGCCTCCCTTAGAGCATCCGCAGGTGGAAGGATCGGGATTGGGTACCCATTCGTCGATACCCGTGCTGCCCTCAGCAACCTGAAGGAATACTACCTTGGTTCCGGTAAGCTCGTGCCATTTGGTACCGAATACGGGAGTTACACCGCCTATACAATCGGTTCCGCGAATGGGGTTGGAGAGATAGTGCATATCATGCGAGGCGTTGAGAGCGAAGTTCTGGTTCGCAAATCCCTCAAGCTTAGTGTCTGCATTGAAGAACGAGTATACCGTTCCCTCATTAGGAACGATAGGAGATACGGGAGGAACGGTACTCTGACCTGAGAGGTAATTGAAGCCGTATTCCCAAGCGAAGCCCGCACTTGTCGTAAAGTTCGACTGTCCCATTACGAGAATGAGGGTTATGTCGTCCTTCGTTTCATCGTAGGTGCGGTCGCTCTTAAACTTGGAAATAGCTTCGGATTCTACCGTGATCTCAAGGAGTGCTCTGTCGCCGCTTGCGGTATAGAGAGCCTCGTTATAGTCGTAAAGCGACTTGAGAGCGGTCTTGACCTTGGGATCGGTCGACTTTTCAAGCGCGACTGCGATGTAGGAGTATACCGAAACGCTGAAGTCAACGCTTTCGTCTCCCTTCTTGACCGTGATGGTGTCGGGAACGTGAAGCTTTCCTGCTTCGCATACGGTCTCGATGTAGTAAACTTTAGCACCTGTATTAACAGGAGTAACCTCTACGCCGTTTACGGTAAAGGTATAGAGACCAATATTTTGTTCAACTATGAAGTGATGACGGAGAATGATTCCGTTCTCAAAGCGGAGATTGAATTGAGCATATTCAAGTCCCGTTACCTTTTCGGAAGGACGAGTTACCTTGAAGCTGTCGAGGGGGGTCGTAGGACCTACGGGATTGACTTCGTTGTTTGCGCCCTCGTTGAAGTAGTTATCAAGAGCGTCCTTGAGGGATTCGACAGCAAGGTCGGCGGCACGGTCGTATCCGCAGTTGTCGCATACGTTGTCGCCGTTCCAACTGTGGTCGCAAGCGTACTTACATACCTTACAAGCGCCGCCTGCCCAAGTGTGTGCCTCGACCTCGACGTCGGTGTTGCAGACGGAGCAGTGCTTCCAATGCTTGCTCTGATTGGCAATATAATCGCCCGTATCGTGGCCGTCGCCTTTGATAGCAATGTCAGCAATGTCCTCAATGGGCTGAGTTGCTTCAGCGTCTGAGTAGATAAGACCGCAGCAGCAAGCGTAGTGCTTGGAACGACCGTCCAAGCAGCCTGCGCTGATCTCATCAACGAGCTTGAGCGAGCCTGCCTGACAAACGTGGTTTACTTCCTTGATTTCAATCTTCGCATTACCGTTACAGGAGTTATTATGGATGTCGGAATCGGGATCGGGAGTCTTGAGAATGATGACCTGATCACCCTTCTTAAGATCAACCTTGACGGACATACTCACCGTATATTCGTTCGGCTGACCGCGGGTAGACATCTCTTTGAGCACGGTGCCGTCACCGAGCATTATTTTATGATCGTGGTATGAACCGCCGCCCCATGCTTCGACATATATGAATATCGATTGAAGGTCAGCGTTAACGGTGAAGGTGCCTTCGTAGGGAGCGGTGAATATAAGCGCGAAGCCCGTATTTTCGGTTCTGAGGTTTCCGCCGACCATAGTGATCGGACCGTTTACAAGACCGGACCAAATGTAGTTTTTCGAAGGCGGGCCGGAGTCAACTCCGTTACCTCCGTTAGTTCCGTTAAGATCGTGAGCGTACCAGGTCGTGCCGTCCTCGGAGAGAACCATCTTTATGTCGCCACTGGTCATGTCGTAGAAGGTCTCTGTATCGGTATTGTAGCCCCAGAGCTTGACGTTGCCCGAGATATCGGTAAGTGAGGTTCCGTCAAAGATCGGGGAATGGTTTACCTCGGCTCTGTTATATTTGCCTATCTTTGTAAGGGAGGTGTCGCCGATATTGAAGGTATGGGTATAGGCGCCAAGGTCACCGTACTCATAGCAATGGAAGGTTATCACAAAGGTTTCGCCCTTCACAAGCTCAACCGTTCCCGTGAGGATCGCTTCGGCGTCGTCCGGGGTAGGAGAGAAGGTAGCGACCACGTTGCCGTTACTTCTTATAGTAACCATACCCTCCACGGCGGCTCCGGTGGAGTCCTTAAATGCCGCGCCGGAAACGAGAGTGCTATAAGAATACGTGCCGTTCTCGGGTGCGGTAAATATGACGGAAGGGTATCTTGCCGAGACATTAGCATTCGCGAGATTTCTCGGGGAAACTCTGATGAAGGAGCCATTATCTCCGTACTTGAATATCGTACCGCTTCTGTCCCTGCGCTCAGCGTTAACATCCCACTCGCAATAGCCGGCAGGAACATTCGAGACCTTTGCGTTTACACGGTTGTCATAAGACTCGATCCAAGGCGCGGGACCGATACCGTCGGTATTGGTAGCATCCTCTACCGTGATGTTAGAGGGCGCATTGACAAAATTATTGGGGTTACCGGTACTGACAAACGCTCCGGCGAGTCTCCAGTTGCCCTTCTGAGAGAGATCCCAACCGTAGCTATCCTTGGTAAGACCGGTAGACCAATCCATAGGAAGAACGTATTTGGTTCCGGTAGAAGCGTCTTCTACGTAATCGCCGCTCTTCTTGACATAGGTGTTGCCGAGATGAATAACTTCCTCCTCAGCACCGAGCGCAACCTCGGAATTGAGAGTGAATACGAACATAAGGAGTTCGCCCTTCTTGAGGGAGACTTTTCCTTCGAGAGTTCTTGAGGCGTTTGTCGACGTAGGAACAAAGGCGTCAATAAGAACGCCGTTCTTTCTTACGGTAGCTGTAACCGAAACGGGGCTTCCGTCCTTTTCAAACAACACGCCTTCAACGAACTCGCTGTACGTATAGGTTCCGTCCTCGGGCGCGGTAAATACTGCCGCGGGGTTTGAGGTCATGTTATTCGGCTTCGCGGGGTTAATTA
Source organism: Eubacteriales bacterium (assembly GCA_045533115.1). Classification (GTDB taxonomy): domain Bacteria; phylum Bacillota; class Clostridia; order Oscillospirales; family CAG-272; genus Colimorpha_A. The sequence goes on along the minus strand of JAZSHF010000021.1, from coordinate 3,703 downwards.
TCATATAACTTTCGTTATCGCCCGAGAAAATCGGCTTGGGGTTACCGTCGTAACGCGAGTCCAGATAGATGCGCCAAGTATTCCAGTCCGAAACGTCCATATTGGCAACAATTTCGCGGTTATGTCTTGACTCAATATACGACTGAGGTGAAAGACTGTTGTCAACACCGTATGCGATAGGCGCTTCGGACTCGCCGTCTCTGATCGTTTCAGGATCGGTAGGATTACCGAAGGTAGTAAGCTGCCAGTTACCCTTAACAGCAAGCTCCCAGCCGTTAGCGTCAATAGTGCCCGTGACCTTCCAGTCCATAGGAAGCGAATCAATATCACCGCCGTTATCAACCGCGTGGATGTGCACGATCGGTTTTGAGATTATGAACGTAGATGCCACCATGAAACATGCCAGAAAAAATGAGAGTAATCGTTTTTTCATAATATTTCCTTAATAAAATTTTGTATTTTTCGTCCGGCTCGCGGACGGGGATATATCGGGAGCGCGGCGGTCATCGGTTGAATGAACGCCTATTCCCTTTGATAACGGTAGCTGCAAAGCAGCTACCGTTATGCATTTTGTTACTTACGGCGTTTAGTTACTGCTGCAACTACTATTACCGCGATTATTACCGCCGCACCGATAAGTGCTACGATAAGAATGATGTCGGTACTGTTGTTTTTGCCACCGACGTTTTCGCCCTCGCCCTCAGTTTCGCCGGGCTCGGTCGTTGTATCTCCGCCGGGGTTGGTCGTTGTGTCTCCGCCGGGAGGAGTCGTTGTATCTCCGCCGGGAGGAGTCGTTGTATCTCCGCCCGTATGAGTATTGGAGCCGTATTCGCAGACTACGCAAACGCCGTTCACAAACGTATGATCCTCTGCTATATATTCGTCCATACAGCAGCCGTAGATAACGAAATGCTTCGTGGCGGTTGCCGCGCTGAAGTCGATCTCGTAGCCGTATTCAACGTGTATGCTCGGGTTCTTCGCGCCGCGTTCCGCTCCGCAGACTGCACAGATCGCCGCGTGGCTGCAGTTCGCTTCAGATGCGTTTTCGGGATGCTTGCACTGGTACGAGCATGCGGAGCACTTGCCGTTTGACCAGGTGTGCGATGCTACCGTGCCTGCCTCGTATCCGCACTTCGACCACTTTCCGATGTGTCCGTTTTCGCTCTTCGTGTAGGTTACCTTACAGCCCGAAACGTGCTTATCGTAGTTATAGTCGCCGTATTTTTCTCCGCAGATGTCACAAGTTGCCTTGTTCTTACAGTCGGAGGTGCCGCCCGTACAGCCGTGCTCTCCAAGGAGTACGCTTACGTTCGAAAGAGTTACGGTGTAATCTGCGGTCTTCGTACTGTCGGCGGGACGGTATACGAGGTATACCTCTTCGTTTTCCTTAAGGTAGCAGTTTGCGCTTACGAGAAGCTTCACGTCGAGCATATCGGGTCCAACTACGCCGTAATAGGTGGATGCGGTATTAAGAACCTTTCCGTTTTTGTCGATGATCTCGAAGGAACAGTATCCGCACTCGCCGTTTGCCGCCGCATTTACGGAAGATTTGAGCAGTTTCTGAACACCCTCCATCGTCAGAGAGTAGTAGCCCTCTGCAGGTGCCTTGAAGAGTATCGCACCGACAGCGCTGCCCACTGCAGTCTTGGACGCGTCACCTACGGTACCGCCCCATACTATCTGAGTGCCTGCCGATATCGACCAAGAGGTTCCGTCCTTGACGATTGCGTCGGTCGTTACGGGCTTCTTGGTTGCGTAATCGAAGCCGACGAGAGTAAAGTTGCCGCTGACCTCGGAGCTTCCGTCGAACGACGCGCCGTAAACGACGTCCTTATGATCCTCGGGGATCTCGCCCGCCTTTTTAACAACAATGTCCTTGATATATGCACCGTAGCCGGTTTCCTCGACCGATTTCTTATCGCTGTCGGAGATATTCCATACTTGACCCGTAAAGATGTCTTCTGCAACGAAGAGAAGCTCCTCACCGGGCTTGAGGGTTACGTATCCGCTGAGGACGCCGTCCTTAGCCTTCGCGTTGGTTGCATAGTAGGATGCGTATATATCGTTGCCCTTATATACCGTGTACATAACCGCGCACTGGTATTTTCCGTTAACAAGCTTGAGCTGCTCCTGATGTACCTTCTGCTCGAAGTAATAAACGCCGTCTGCAGGTGCGGTGAATACAACTGCCGCCGCGCCCTTGTAGGGGTTCACAGCCATTTTGCCGTACGCTCCGCCGTCTGCCTTGAAGGTTCCGTAGGGTTCGCCCGCGAAGTTAAGGGACGCAACTCCGCCCCCGAAGATGTCGCCTTCCGAGGCGTTGGTGGTCATAGCGAGAAGCTTTCTCGTTGCCATGCTTTCGTAAGCTCTGAGCGACCAAGCGTCTTTTGCCGCGAGGTTCTTGCCCTTTCCGATAACCTCAAGGGTTTCGGGAAGCACGAACTCTTCGCCAACCTCGACTGCTGTCGAATTGCCGGTGCCCACACCGTAGGTTACGGAGAGCGATAAGACCGCGCCCGAGAGCGAGCCGCCGGGGGTACAGTTGACCGCAACGGATCTTAAGAAGTAGATCGTTTCGCCTGCTTTAAGCTTAACGCTGCCGGAAAGGGTGATAATCTGATTGCTCTCGGTAGCTGTGGCCTGAGCGAGGATATTAGCACCGATGGCACTCTTCTTCGAGAGCGCGGAAACATCGTATACTACGAATTCTTTGCCCTTCGACACCGAGAACACCTCGTTAGCTCCGAAGTTTGTTGCCGCTCCCCAGTCCTTGCGGGCGGTTTCGTTGAAGGTATATACTCCCGTTGCGGGCGCGGTAAATTCGATTACGGAAAGATAGTCGGGTGCTCCCGTATATGCGAACGTTTCGTCCGTCTTTAAGGAGAATATGTTTTTGCCGCCGTATGTTGCCGCCCACCGATTGCCGCTGCTTTCATTTGTCCAGACGGGCTCGACAAGCTTGCCCGTTTCGGCTATAAGCGCATAGAGCTTGAAGTAACCGTTCTTTAAGCCGGTAAAATCGGTAGGAAGATCCCATTTCGTTCCCTTGTCGGTAGGAATTTCCTCGAAGGGCTCGTCAGGCTCGGGATCAGGATCGGGAGTAGGATCGGGATCAGGATTAGGATTAGGATTAGGATTGGGATCAGGATCAGGATCAGGATTGGGATCGGGATCGGGATCGGGGTTCTCAACCGTGCCGTAGATAACGGAAAGGCTGTTTATGCCGCCCGAAAGAGACCAGGACATAGTGCAGTCCTCGGCTACGGATTTACCGAAGTAGATCTTATCGCCCGCTAAAAGCTCAACGCTTCCTTCAAGAACGATCTTCTGACCTTGAGACGTTCCTTCTGCCTGAACAATGACATTCGAGCCGATAGCGCTCTTCTTGGGGCCGTTCGGAAGCGCGTCGTTCGGAACGTCGAAGACCTTGAATTCCTCGCCCTTCGATACCCAGAAGACCTCTTTATTGTATCCGTTTTCTCCGCCCCAGTCCTTAAACAGGTTTCCGGAGAAGGTGTAGGTTCCGTCAGCGGGTGCGGTGAACTCGACTACGGAAAGGTATGCAGGAGCTCCCGTAAACGAGAGCTTTCCGCCGTTTGGTAAGCTGAATATGTGTTTGCCGCCGTATACTGCCGCCCACTGCTTGTCACCAATGTCGGTATTTGTCCAGACGGGCTCGATGAGCTCTCCCGTTGTGGCGTCA
>JAZSHF010000010.1:0-10379 GCA_045533115.1 Eubacteriales bacterium | reverse complement strand
CCGCAGGTACCGACACGAATGAAGGTATCTGCGCCGAGCTCGTAAAGCTCCTCTATTGCAATCGACGCTGAGGGACCGCCGATGCCTGTCGATGTCACCGAAACCTTAACACCGTCAAGAGTTCCCGTGTAGGTAACGTACTCACGGTTATTTGCAACAAGCACGGGGTTATCGAAGTACTTGGCGATCTTCTCGCAACGCCCCGGATCACCGGGCAGAATGACGTATCTGCCTACGCTTCCCTCTGTGCAAGCAATATGATAGCTCTTTCCGTTTGTAATCATTTTTTTCTCACTTTCCGAGCTGTTTTCCCGAAAATCCGTCCGGGAGCAGCTCTTCCATTCTTCTTACGACAGTATTGTTATCGGTGTCAAGCGTAATTACGGGCATATCCTTTCCGCCAAGCTCATAAAGAAACTGACGGCAAACACCGCAGGGTGTGCAACCGCCGACAACGCTACCGTTCGGACCGCCGACTACTGCGATTGCAGAGAGCTCGTTTTCTCCCTCGCTGACCGCCTTCGCAAGCGCGGTTCTTTCAGCACAGGTAGTAGGTGAATAAGCAGCGCTTTCTACGTTAGCACCCTTATATATTTTGGTGTCGGAGCATAAAAGTGCGGCACCTACGTTATAGCACGAGTAAGGGGCAAATGACGACTTCTGCGCCTCTTTCGCCTTCATAATGAGCTCATCGGGGGACGCGATCATAAGCGCTTTCAGGAAGCTGTTTCCCTCAAGGGTATCAACACCGAAGTTTTCGCATATCGTTGCGGCAATATCGGAATATGTCGTTCTCGTACCGAGATTTATCGGAACAAGCTTATTTGAATAGCAGAGGATCGGAACGTATTCGCGGCTATGGTCGGTGCTTGGCGTCAAAGGATCACAGCCGTGGTCTGCCGTAATTATCAAAAGGTCGTCGTCACTTAGCTTCTTCAAAAAGGACGGAAGCCAACTGTCAAACTCATTCAGCGCCTCGGCATAGCCGTCGGGATCGTTTCTATGTCCGTACTTTGAATCGAAATCAACGAGGTTTATGAAGCAAAGACCTGTGAAATCATCGTCTGCAAGGGCGAATGACTTTGCCATTCCGTCGGTATTTGAGCTCGTTTTTACACTTCTCGTCACACCGCGTCCCGCAAATATATCGGATATCTTTCCGACGCTGAGAGTTTCAAATCCGTTATCCTTGAGAACGTCGAGCATCGTCGTTTTGGGGCATTCAAGAGAGTAGTCGTGGCGGTCAGGGGTTCTTGTATAGTTCGGATATTCGCCAAGATACGGACGCGCTATGACTCTGCCGACCGAATGCTCACCGACAAGAATTTTCCTTGCCTTTTCACAGTAGTCGTAGAGCTCATCAAGAGTGAACTGCTCCATATGCGCGGCAACCTGAAATACGCTGTCGCCCGAGGTGTATACTATAAGCTTTCCCGTTTCCTTTTGCTCACGGCCGTAATCTATCAGAAGCTGTGTGCCGGAATAGGGCTTATTGCATATCCAGCCGAATCCCGTCTCTTTTTCAAGACGGGCAAGAATCTCGGTCGGAAAGCCGTCGGGATAGGTCGGAAGCGGTCTTTCGGAAACCGCTCCTGCTATCTCCCAATGTCCGACCGTCGTATCCTTGCCGCGCGAAAGCTCGCCCGAACGACCGTATGCTCCGATGGGATCAACTATCGGACGGTCAGCTCGAACACCGTCAATGTTATATAATCCGAGCTTCTTCATATTCGGGACGTTAAGCTTACCGCTTGAGTAAACGGCACCAAGCGTATCGGAGCCCTCGTCGCCGAAATCGGCGCTGTCGGGAAGCTCACCGACGCCAAAGCTGTCGAGAACTATCAAAAATACTCTTTTGAACTTCATTTATAGATTTTAATCCTTTACAATTACTTTTTCGATCTCAAGAACGTAAACGTCGTGATAATCGCGGTTAGGATACTTTTCATTTATTATTGACTTGTCAAGGAAGCATTCCTCCTTGAATCTGTCCACATAGATCTTTTTGCCGACGATAGTCAGCCTCGATTGCTCGAAATACGCATAGCCGTCTTCTTTTATTACTTTAAGTCCGGCTTCGGAGATCTTATCTCTTTCTCTGCCGCTTACAGTACCGCAGAGCTTAAGCGCATCACGGTTGCCGTTCTCAAGGAAGGACAGCGTTATTGTATCAGCCTTCTTTGCAAATTCATTGGTATATCTCTGCGGTCTGATTACACAAAGGGCAACGGGACGCGCCCACATATATCCGAAGCCGCCCCATGACGCAGTCATTGTATTTACTTTTCCGTCGTTATCTACTGCCGTAACGAGCATCCACTCGTCACAAAGCGCCTTGAATAAATTGTCGGGGAGTTCAAAGGGGGATACGATCTTCACAAAAAATACCTCCGTTTTTTCTTTCTCACAATATTATACAGCATTCACGCCGTATTTTCAAGTAATTCAGCGATATTTTGATTGTAATTGTATTAAAATAAATAATATTCGTTAAAATTCTTTACAAAGACGGAATTTTGTGGTATAATGTTAAAATGCAATAGTTGTATTACGAGGATCATTCAAATGGTTTCTTCTCCCAAAGAAAAACTGAATATGAATCTGAACCTGCTTTCGTTCATCGTTTTATTGCTCGTTTGCGTGTTTTCCGTTAACCTTGCGCTTGTAACCGACTTAATGCTTTTTGCGGGATTCTTTGCGGTAGCGGCAACCGCGTCCGCGTGGCTCGCTACGGCTAAAAGCCCTATACTTTCACTTACTGCCGCATTTGTCGGCTGGGCAATCGCATTTGCTCTTACAGAAAACGCGGTCTACTCGCTTCTTTCGATATCGTATCTTCCCCTCTCGCTGGCTCTTGACAGAGTGTCGAGAAACAAGCTTTCAAGAAGCTCGGCGATAGCTGCAGCAAGCGGCATAATAACCCTCGGGACCGTTATAACGCTCATTTATCTCACATACGCAAGAGTCGGCACCCTTTCTCTTTCGGCGATAAGGGCTGCATTTCCGTTCTTCTTCAATCAGATCTCCGAGCTTCTTTACGAATCGTTTTTCGTCAGCGTTGCCGGAAGCAAGGTTTCGCTGATCGCGGAATCAAACGCAGCCGGATATCTTAACGTTATTATTTGTCTTATCCCTGCGGCTTTTTCCGCGCTGCTGACGGTTGTCGGCTTCGTTATTGCTTTCATTCACCGAAAGCTTTGCGAAATTACTACCGTTTCAAGCTTCGACGAAAACGTCCTATCAATAACCCCTTCGATCGTAACGGGAATATTCTTTACCGTCGCATTGATTGCGGTAATGATTTTCGAAGAGGTCAACCTCATATCGCTTACTGCTATAAATATGACGCTTATTTTGCTTCCGTTCGTTCTTTTAGCAGGTTTATTTACTTCTTTTTCTCCTAAAGAAACAAACGGTATATCGCACCCTCGCCTTTTCCGTCCGCTCACTATTATAATATCGTTATTCAACGGAATAGCTCCGTTTTTATCGCTTTGTATTTTCTATGGCTTGTTCGACAGCTTCAGAGCGTCAATATCACAACGCAAGAAGAAAAATCAAGAATAAGGATCAAAAATCATGAAAGCTAAATTCAAAGAACTGATTACAAGAATGAAATTTACGCGTCTGTTCCCGACAACGATCGTGACTGTCGCTTTTCTTGCTGTCACGGGCGCAATTTACGCGTTCAGCGGTTCTCACAGTCATCTGATCTGGATCATAGCGGTATTAGCTTATGCCGCAACGATGGTCCTAATGCTCAATTACGGTGCTATCGCCCCGATAACCGGCTCGCACGAAAGCGACACCTTTCTCGGAAGCTTAACGCTCGACCTTATGATAAAGATGCCACAGCCGGTTATGATCTGTAATGCTGACGGTAAGATCGTTTGGTACAATTCCGCATTCACCGAGCGTCTCGGAAGAAGAAACGTAACGGGTATCAATTTTGAGGACTTCATCGGAAAGTCGCTTTCAGAAATAAAAGTCGGGGATTCAGAGAACGGTACGAGAATGACACTTGATGACAGAAGCTACTACGTTCGCGTTTTTCCGGTTTCTTCAAAGAACAAGAAATATCTCCTTTCTCTTTGGGAAGATAATACTGCATTTGAAGCACTCGAAAAACAGCTTGAGGATGAGGAAACGCAGGTCGCTTACATTCTTGCCGACAACCTCGAGGAGATTTCACAGTATACAAAGGACGGTGTACGCAACGCCGCCAATGAGATCGACAAGGTACTCAAGGAGTGGGCAGAGGGCGCGAGCGGCATATTGAAGGAATATCAGAGCGGTAAGTACGTATTCATATTCCGCGCCGCAGAAATGGCAGACTTCGTTGAAAAGAAGTTCGAGGTTCTCGACAGAATACGCGAGGTGCGTGTCGGAGAGAGCAGCTTTTCCGTTACCGTATCTATGGGTGTTTCCGACGTTGAGGGCACCCTCTTTGAAAAGGAAAAGGTAGCGTCCGACGCTCTTGATATGGCTCTTCAGCGCGGCGGCGACCAGGTAGTTGTCAAGAGCGCCAAGGGGCTTGAGTTCTACGGCGGTAAATCGCAATCGGTTCAAAAGCGTACCAAGGTCCGTTCGCGCGTTATTGCAAACGAGCTTGCTTCCCAGATATCAAAAAGCTCACGCGTTATTATTATGGGACACCGTCTTCCCGACTTCGACTGTATAGGAGCTGCTCTCGGTGTTGCTCGTCTTTGCACATTTTGCGGCGTTCCCTTTTACATCGTTGCGGATATGAAGGACGCGAACTTCAAAAAGTGCTATGATAGGATCAAGGATCAGCCCGAATACCGTGACGTAAACGTTTTTGTAAACGCTTCGGAAGCTCAGGATCTGATTGCGAGCGATTCCCTCTCCGTTATCGTTGACGTTAATAACAAAACTCAGCTTGAAGCGCCCGAGGTCGTTGCTATATCCGCACGGACGGTATATATTGACCATCACAGAAAAACCGCAGAGTTTGACGAAGCGCCTCTCATTTCTTATATTGAGCCGTCAGCATCGTCTGCATCAGAGCTCGTTGCAGAGATACTTGAACAGTCAATGCCGTCGGGAAATCTTACAAAGGAAGAAGCCGACATTATGTACTCGGGAATTCTTCTCGATACAAAGCAGTTTACCCGTAATGCCGGTGTAAGAACCTTCGGCGCGGCACTTTACTTGCGCGGTGAGGGTGCAAGCCCCTCCGATGCGCTCACGCTCTTCAAGAGCGCTCTTTCCGATTTCATTTCGGAGGCGAGGTTTGAGTCAAACGTCGTCGTCTACCGAAGGATTATGGCTATATCTGTAAACGATTCACCCGACAATACTAATTCCGACAGAATTTCAGCGGCAAAGGCAGCTGACAAGCTGCTCACAGTTGAGGGCGTAAAAGCGTCATTTGCTCTCTGCCGTATAGACGACAGCATTCACATCTCGGCGCGCTCCTCGGGGGAGATAAACGTTCAGCTTATTCTTGAAAAGATTCAGGGCGGCGGACACTTTGATTCCGCGGCAACGAAGCTGACCGGTTCTATGAATGAGGCACTTACAATGCTGAAGAATGCAATAGACGAGTATATGTCTGAAAGCAAAATTTGATTTACGAAAGGACAACAATAATGAAAGTCATTTTAACTCAAGACGTAAAATCACAGGGCAAGAAGGGCGAGCTTATCAACGTATCCGAGGGATACGCCCGCAATTTTCTCTTTCCTAAAAAGCTCGCAGTCGAAGCTGATGCAAAGGCAATGAACGAGCTAAAGAACCGCGAAGCATCTATACAGTTTAAGCACGATACTGATCTTGCTAACGCAAAGGAGCTTGCAAATAAGCTCTCCGGTATTACAGTTAAGGTCGTTTCGGGCGGTAACGAGGGCCGTCTTTACGGCTCAATTACCTCAAAGGAAATTGCCGAACAGCTCAAGGCGCAGTTCGGTATCGTCATCGACAGAAGAAAGATCGTTATGCCCGACCCCATCAAGAGCTACGGAAGCTACAAGTACGACGTTAAGCTCTTCCCCGAGGTCGTCGGCAAGCTCTCGGTTCAGGTTCTCGACAAATAATTTAAGAAATCGAAAGGAAACGGCTTTGCCGTATTCATTATGGAGCTTTCTACAAACGAACTTATTAAAAAAATGCCGTTTTCGCTTGAAGCGGAGCAGTCTGTGCTTGGTTCGATCCTTATAAATCCCGAATGCTTCTCTGAAATTGCGAACGAAATTAAGAGCAGTGATTTCTATCTTGACGATCATACTCAGATATATCTTGCGATGCAGGATCTGTTTCTCCAGAACAGAACGATAGACGTCGTGACGCTTATAGACTCTCTCGTTCACCGCGGTGTGTACGATAACATTGAGGACAGCAAGAAGTACATCAAGCTGATTGCAGAGGTCGTTCCCAGCGCTTCTAACGTAAAGGATTACGCAAAAATAGTTCGTGATAAACGAGTTCTCCGTCAGCTTATCGAGGTATGCTCCGATATTACGGATCAGGCATATTCTGAGCAGGACGACGTACATTCGCTTCTTGATTCCGCTGAGCAGCAGATTTTCGATATTGCCGAGAAATCACAAACAAAGGGCTTTACGCATATTAAAGATGCTCTTCTTGCAAACTACGAGCACCTTAAGCTGCTCAAAAGCGATCCCGATGCCGCAACCGGTCAGCCGACAGGGTTCTCGGGACTTGACAAGGTTCTCGTCGGAATGGGCGCGGGTGACCTCATCCTCGTAGGAGCACGTCCCGGTATGGGTAAAACGTCGTTTGCGATGAACATTGCAACAAAGGTTGCACATTCGAGCAAGAAGACCGTATGTGTCTTCTCTCTTGAAATGTCAGCCGAGCAGCTTGTCTCCCGTATGCTTTCGAGCGAAGCACTCGTCGACAGCTACGCTATCCGCTCGGGCGATCTTTCGAGCGAGGACTGGGAAAAACTTGCAAGAGCCTCGTCTGTCCTCAGTGAATGTGAGATACTTATAGACGATACCGCCGGAATTTCCGCCGCCGGTATGAGAGCAAAGCTTCGCCGTGTCAAAAATCTCGGACTTATCGTTATCGACTATCTCCAGCTTATGCAAAGCGACAATACCAAGAAAAACGACAGCCGTGTTAACGACGTTGCGGATATTTCAAGAAACCTCAAGCTTATGGCAAAGGACCTCAAGGTGCCGATAATCTGCTGTGCACAGCTTTCACGAGGCCCCGAGAGCCGAACCGATAAGCGTCCGATGCTTTCCGACCTTCGCGACTCGGGAGCGATCGAGCAGGACGCTGACGTCGTTATGTTCCTCTACCGTAACGAGTACTACGATACTGCTGAAAAGAATGAGGAAATACAAAATACCGCGGAAATTATCGTTGCGAAAAACCGTCACGGCAGTACACAGAACGTAAAAATGGGCTGGTTCGGTAAATTCACGAAATTCACAACTCTTTCCGACAGAACGGAGTAAAATATGGCATCTTCCTTTGATAAAACCAAATATCTTGATACCGTTTCAAGATACGGTATGTTAAAGGAAGGCACAAGCGTTCTCGTCGGCTTTTCGGGCGGTGCCGATTCTTCCCTGCTTTTATCGCTCCTGTCTCAGACCGACGGAATTACCGTTGCCGCGGCACACATTAACCACGGAATACGCGGTGAGGAAGCGATTAGGGACGAATATTTCTGCCGCCGCTTTTGCGATGAAAACAAAATTACTCTTTACACAAAGAGAGTAGATATTCCGAAAATTGCCAAGGACAGCGGTATCGGTATTGAGGAAGCCGCGAGAAATGCGCGGTATGAATTCTTTAACGAGATCTGCGCTGAGCACGGTTATGACGTCATAGCGACTGCCCATAATGCAGACGATAATCTTGAAACCGTACTATTTCATCTTGTCAGAGGAACGGGCATTGACGGGCTATGCGGTATTCCGCCGATCAGGGAGAATATTATTCGTCCGCTGATATGCTATTCGAAGGAAGAGATCTACGACGGATGTCGTGAAATGTCGATTCCGTTTATCTACGATTCAACTAACAGCGATACGGCGTACAGAAGAAACTTTCTTCGCCAAGAAATAATACCAAAGCTTAAAAGCATAAATCCGTCCCTGTGCGACACCATAACACGCACTACTCAGCTTTTCAAAAGTGATGCGGGACTTTTATCTGAGCTTGCATCCGAGTATTCGTTTCAGGACGGGCGCGCTTCACTATCAGGGCTTCACGATTCGATTCTGTCAAGAGTCATTATAAATGAATTGAAGGCGCGGAACATTCAGTTTGAGCGTGATAGGATAAACGAAATGATCGCGGCTATAAGGTCAGAGGTTGCCCACATCTCTCTCTCGATCAACCGTACAAGCTTTGTTTGTGACAGAGATTTACTATATTTCGAAAACGTTAAAAAAGAAACCGCATTCTCATTTAAGCCGATCATCGGACTTAACGTCATCGACGATGAAAGTGCTATCGGAATTTATTATGGCGATCCCACGTCACAAGAAGAAGTCGATAATGCAAAGAATATTTACAAATTATCAATACAAGCAGCAATAAGTTCTGATAAAATAAATGACAACACGTTGATAAGAAGCCGCAAAAACGGCGATATCATAATGCTGCGCGGGCATAAAAGAAAGGTCAAGAAGCTCATTCAATCGCTTAAGATGCCGAGCAGGGATACCGATTCTCTTCCGTTTATCGAATGCTCGGGCGAGATAGTATATATTCCTCATTTCGGTCCGTCGGACAGTGCCGCACCCAAGGATTCAAATTATTTTACCGTAATATATTTCAAAAAAGGAGACAAATAATACTATGATGCGCGACATCAAAGAGGATATTGCCAAGGTTTTGCTCAGCGAGCAAGAAATTGAGTGCATCGTTAAGCGTATTTCTTCTGAAATTGACGAATACTATAAGGACAGAAATACAAGGCTTCTTCTCCTCTGCATTCTTAAAGGCTCAGTCGTCTTCATGGGCGATCTTATGAAGCACGTTACGGTTCCCGTAGAGATCGACTTTATGAAGGTCTCCTCGTACGGCGCAGGTACCGTTACATCCGGCACCGTCAATATAATGCTTGACCTTTACCGCAAGGATTGGGCAAATACCGACATACTCATCATTGAGGACATAATTGACAGCGGTCGCACTCTTTCTTACCTCGTTGATTATCTGCGTCTTAAGGGCGCTAACAGCGTTCGCACCTGTACGCTTCTCGACAAGCCGAGCCGCCGTGAGGTTGATTTCAACGCTGATATCGTAGGTGCCGAGATCCCGAACGAATTCGTTGTCGGCTATGGTCTTGACTATGACGAGAAATACAGAGCACTGCCCTTTGTCGGCGTTCTAAAGCCGCACGTTTACAGCGGTGAGTAAGATATAAATACGAAAGGATCCACAGCCCCAAATGAAGAAAAATACAAAGTTAGCTATTTTCTATATCATTCTTATGGTCGCTATCGTTGCCGCTCTTTGGTTTATGATTGACGGCTCAAGGAAGGAAGAAAAGATAGTTTACAGCGATCTCGTTACCCTCTTTACGGAGGAGAAGGTAAAGTCCTTTGAGATCGACGAGAAAGACAATATCATAATCACTTTGCACGAGGAAGGCAAGGCGCCTATTAAGTATAAGCTTCGTGACTTCAGTATCTTCTATAACGACTTCTCCGAGCTGATAAACAAACAGGTCGAGGAAGGAATTATTGAGAAATTCGAATATACTCCGCACAAGGAAACTCCTTGGTGGGTATCGTTCCTGCCAACTCTTGCTGTAATTGTTCTTATTATAATTTTCCTCGTCGTATTTATGTCAATGCAGTCTAAGGGCGCAGGCGGTAAGATAGGCGGTTTTGGACGTGCAAAGGTCAAGGTCAATGCCGACGAAAAGCGCAAGGTGCTATTCTCGGACGTTGCGGGTGCTGATGAAGAAAAGGAAGAGCTTGAGGAGATAGTCGACTTCCTGCGCGCTCCTCTCAAATATACGCGTCTCGGCGCGAAAATCCCCCACGGTGTTCTTCTCGTCGGCCCACCCGGTACAGGTAAGACGCTTCTTGCAAAGGCGGTCGCCGGTGAAGCGGGAGTTCCATTCTTCTCTATCTCAGGATCGGATTTCGTTGAAATGTACGTCGGTGTCGGCGCTTCGCGTGTCCGCGATCTCTTTGACACCGCAAAGAAGCACCCCGCAAGTATAATCTTCATCGACGAAATAGACGCAGTCGGACGTCACAGAGGCGCAGGTCTCGGCGGCGGTCACGACGAGCGTGAGCAGACCCTCAACCAGCTTCTGGTTGAAATGGACGGCTTCGGCTCTCACGACGGAATTATCGTCATTGCCGCGACCAACCGTCCCGACATTCTTGACCCCGCGCTTCTCCGCCCCGGTCGTTTTG
>JAZSHF010000047.1:0-12564 GCA_045533115.1 Eubacteriales bacterium | reverse complement strand
CGCTATGAGCACACCTCTCTGGAATATGCACCCATCGAATTTCCCGCTGTTTCCGATTTCACCGTGACGACGGCGCTCGTTGAATCGGCAAAGATGCTGGGATACCCCTATCACGTCGGAGTTGTACACAATAAAGACGCTTTCTACGGTCAGCACGCCCCCGAGAATATGCCTGTTAGCTACGAGCTTCTTAACAAATGGGAAGCGTGGAAACGCCTCGGAACGCTCGGCAGCGAAATGGAATCGTCTACACTTTTCACCGTTTCCGCCGCACGCGGATGCCGTGCAGGCGCTGTAATGTATACCGTATGGAATCAGGAGAGCGACGATAATTATTCGTCAAAGCCGAACGAAGATACAGATGCGGCTATCAGAATTGCCGTCGAAGCAATCAGACTTCTCATCAAACAGGATAAATAAAGGAAGCAGGCGTTAATCGCCTGCTTCCTTTGTGCTTTCAAGTATAGCGTTTATCAGCAGATGAGCATCATCATATCTGTCGTTTTTCTTCGAGCATCCGAAAATACCGATAAGATAGGTCTTTTCATTTATGACCGCACTGACGTAGATGCAATTATTCCCTGAAAGTGAACCTGTTTTAAGTCCGTTTACGTAAGGTGAATAATATTCACTGTTCGGGTTAATAAGATAGTTTGAGTTGTTCCACGTAATGTTTTGCCCGCTCTTATAATATACCTTTTCGGAAACTGTATTGGCATATTTAGATATTAACGGATGCTCCGACGCAAGCTTTCCAACGATTATCAAATCGTGAGTTGACGTATAATGGTTTTCTCTTGCAAGACCGTCGGGAACAGAATAGTGTGTTCCTGTACAGCCGATGCTTTTCGCATAACTGTTCAGATTGCTCATAAAAAGATCGACGGCATCATTTGCAGACATTGACGGATCGTTTGAAATATACCGTCCGACACCGACCGCAAGCACGTATGCCGCATCATTTCCCGACGGCATCATCATTCCTTGGATCAGCTGGGAAACCGATAGTCTGAAATCCTTTTTTATGTACGCGATAGATGAATTTTTACCGACGAGAGACAGCGCGTCCGAGGTTGCCGTTATAACGAGGTCATCGGGAACCGTGTGAAGCGCGTACAGCGCGGTTAACAGCTTAGTTATCGACGCAGGGACGATATTGACTCCATCGCCCTTCATGCCGAGCAGAACGCCGTCGGTAGAATTGTAAACAAAAGCGTTTTGAGCGTATAAGCTGAGCATAGCGTCCGAAATGCCTGACTGTGCGATCTCGGGCGGGAAGTCATTGGGCGCGGTCGTTTCAATATCGGTCGTAACCGACTCCGTCGTTACATGCTCCGTCGTGTCGGTATCTGATGCGGTTGATTCGGTCGTGGTATTCCCGCCGGTCGCATTAGGTTCGGTTGCATCTTTTATTGTGGTTTCCGACGATGTGACACTCGTATTATCAGGGCGCTCCGACGGTGATAAACAGCCTGCAAGCAGTATACAAATTGTCAGAATCAGGGCGGCTAAACGGTACATATCATATCTCCCAAATAGAGTATAGGTAGAATTATATCAAACTTAGTCGAAACAGTCAATATTAACTTTTGTGTTGCAAAAATACTCTGTCCGTGATATAATATAAAAGAATAATTTTAAGGAGATAACGATGATAATCTGCACGAAGTGTAAATCAACTGCCAATAACGGAGCTTGCCCGATCTGTAAGAGCAAAAAGCTTCTTAAAGAGGCAAGTGATGACGATCTTGTTTTGGTAACGTCGACCGATTACGTATCTTCCTTTCTCGTTGAGGATATTCTGAAAGATGCGGGTATAAAATTCCTAAAGAAGGGTGCTCTCGGAGGCGCTATTACCCTTTATGTCGGAGAAATGACCGAAAGCTTCAATTTCTTCGTTATGGCAAGGGATTACGATGAAGCAGCCGCGCTTATACCGAAGCTTGAGCTTGACGAGGCAGAATTTGATATCGTAGAGGATGAATGATGGGAACGGTTATTAACGGATACAAGCCCGAAAAACTCTTTAACATTTTCGAGGAAATTTGCTCTATCCCTCACGGTTCGGGCAACGAAAAGGGAATAGCAGACTACATTGAACACTTTGCTATAGAGCGAGGTCTGTATTGCGTACGAGACGCACTTGACAATGTTTTCATTCGCAAAAACGCAACCGTAGGTTACGAAAACTCTCCCGCTGTGATGCTTCAGGGCCATACGGACATGGTTTGTGAGCAGAACGAGGGCACCGGTCACGATTTCGAAACCGAAGGACTTGATCTGTATATCGAGAACGGATGGCTTAAGGCGCGCGGAACCACTCTCGGCGGTGATGACGGCGTTGCAGTCGCAATAATGCTTGCAGCCCTCGATGATGATACTCTTAAGCATCCGACGCTCGAATGTCTGTTCACGACGGGCGAGGAAACGGGTCTGTACGGAGCGACCGGATTTGATTATTCGGTCGTTACAGCAAAGTCGCTCATTAACCTTGATTCAGAGGAAGAGGGCGTTGCAACTGTCAGCTGTGCGGGCGGTATTGCCCTTGATTTTACACTCAAATGTGAGCGCGTTCCGCTTCCGAGCTTTGCTCGCCCCGTTTCTGTAGAAATATCGGGACTAATGGGCGGTCATTCGGGAGCCGAGATACATCTGCAAAGAGGAAATGCGAACGTACTTCTCGGCAAAATGCTTTCTGCTCTATACGAGGTGCATCCCTTTACTATTGTAACGATAAGCGGCGGAAGCCGCGGAAATGCAATTCCGAGAGAAAGCAAGGCTGTGATCTTCACCGACGAGCCGACTGAGGCTACCGAGTTCCTTAAGAATTATTCCAAGACCGTCAAAGAATGGCTCCCAAAGGACGATAAAGGATTCCGTGTAAAAGTGGGTAAGGCAAAAGGTGAATATAATTCAATGCTTACCTTTGCCGACACCGTAAAATACCTGACCTTGGTTTCACTTATGCCCGAGGGCGTCATCGCGAGAATGAAGAATATACCCGAGATGGTCGAAACCTCAAATAATCTCGGCGTAGTTCGCGACCTCGGAGAAAAAGGAATATTTCTTGATTACCACGGCCGTTCCTCATCTGAAAGCAAAATGGACGTGCTTGAGATCACATCAAAGCAGCTTGCAAAAGCGCTCGGGCTTGAGCTTGATATAAACGGACGCTATTCGGGTTGGCCTATGAAGGACAGTTCCGCCCTTGCCGAGCTTTATATCAAGACAGCTCCCGCGGTGTTCGGCGAGAATGTGTGCCCGAGGATAGCGGCTATTCACGCAGGTCTTGAATGCGGTATAATTTGCTCGGCTGTCAAGGGCCTTGACGCCATCTCGATCGGTCCTATCCTCAAGAATATCCACGCCCCCGGTGAAGCCCTTGAGCTGTCGTCGTTTGAGCGCTTATGGACGCTTGTCACGTTGATGCTTGAGAAAATGAAATGACTTAATAACCGCTGAACAAAATTATTGGTTCGGCGGTTTTCTATATCTCTATAACGTGTCTCTCGTATTGTCTTTCATAAAATTATTTACCCAATCATAACAACCTACGCTTCGGCGAAGGTTATTTCGTACATTATTTCGTATATAATTTCGATAATTGACTTGCAAGAGTTGTAATAATATGATACAATACCTCCGTATGTAAAAAATGTTGAGAGGATAAAATAATGCCTATTAAGGATGAAATTACGCGCCGCCGTACCTTTGCGATAATCTCGCATCCCGACGCAGGTAAAACGACGCTGACAGAAAAGCTTCTTCTTTACGGAGGTGCAATACAGACCGCAGGTTCGGTCAAGGGAAAAGCATCGGACAGACACGCAGTATCCGACTGGATGGAGATGGAGAAAAAGAGAGGTATCTCGATCACTTCATCGGTAATGCAGTTTGAGTATGAAGGATACTATATCAACATTCTTGACACCCCGGGACATCAAGACTTTTCTGAGGATACCTACCGCACACTTATGGCTGCTGACAGTGCCGTTATGGTAATTGACGCGGCGAAGGGTATCGAGCCGCAGACGAGAAAGCTCTTTAAGGTCTGCGCTATGAGAAATATTCCGATATTTACCTTTATTAACAAGCTCGACCACGAGGCTCGCGACCCCTTCGATCTTATCGACGAGCTTGAAAGCGAGTTTGGTATCGGAACTTATCCTATGAACTGGCCTATCGGCTGCGGTGTTGGATTCAAGGGAGTATACGACCGAGTCAATAAGCAGGTCCTTTCCTACGCCGACGCTCATCGCGGACGCGATAGGCTTGCTGCTATCGAATGTGATATTACCGATACCGAAAAGCTTGATTCGCTCATCGGCGAATACGACAGAGCCACTCTGACCGAGCAGATAGAGCTGCTTGACGGCGCATGCTTTGATTTTGATCTTGACAAAGTACGCGTGGGAAAGCTCAGTCCGGTCTTCTTCGGCTCGGCGCTTAACAATTTCGGCGTAGAAGCCTTTCTTGAAAACTTCCTTAAGCTGACAACTACGCCTCTTCCGCGTATGGCAGGCGAAAGCACCGTCGATCCCTGCGACGAAAGATTTTCGGCGTTTGTATTCAAGATACAGGCAAATATGAATAAAGCGCACCGCGACCGTATCGCGTTTATGCGTATCGTTTCGGGTAAATTTGAACGAAACAGTGAGTACTTCCACGTTCAGGAAGGAAAAATGATAAAGCTTTCACAGCCGCAGCAGATGATGGCACAGGAGCGCTCGATCGTCGACGAGGCGTATGCCGGAGATATAATCGGCGTATTTGACCCCGGTATCTTCTCAATAGGCGATACGATTTGCGAAAAGTCTATGGGAATTACCTTTGAGGGAATCCCTACGTTTGCGCCCGAATGCTTTGCCGTTATCGAGCAGATAGACAGTATGAAGCGCAAGCAGTTCTCAAAAGGGGTAAATCAGATAGCGCAAGAGGGCGCTATAAGAATCTTCTTTGAGCCGAATTCGGGATTTGAGCGTGTTTACGTCGGTGTTGTCGGTCAGCTTCAGTTTGACGTTCTCGAATCGAGAATGAAGAATGAATACGGCGTTGAATACCGTCAGTACTCTCAGGGATATACCCTTATAAAGCGTCTGCCCGATTCCATTGATCCGAGTAAGCTTTATCTATACGAGGTAAAATGGGTACAGGACGTGAGAGGCAAGAATTATCTTCTCTTCAATTCCGAGTGGAATATCCGTTATACGCTTGACCACAACGAAGGACTTGTCCTCGAGGAGTACGGTTCATAAGACAGAACGATCTGCGTCTTTGAGCAAAAGGAGCATAAAGATGAGAACAAAGAGAATAGATATGCTTCAGGGTCCTGTTTTTAAGAACCTTGTACTGTATTCATTGCCAATAGTCTTTTCGGGAATACTTCAGATCATGTTCAACGCCGCAGACCTTGCAGTCGTAGGACAGTTCGCGGGAACTGCAGCTACTGCGGCGGTAGGAGCAACGGGATCGTTTATCAGTCTTGTCGTTAATACGGTAATGGGACTGTCGAGCGGTGTAAACGTAACTCTCGCTCGTGCCATCGGCGCACGAGATCACAAAAAGACCTCTGATATCGTTCATACGGCAATGACTGTTTCGCTCATCTCGGGCGTTATCGTAGGAATTATCGGTGCATCGCTATCTTCGTTTGCTATGGAGATAACGAAATGCCCAGCAGAATCCTTTGACAAGGCGGTTATGTATCTTCTGATATATTTCGCGGGTTGTCCGGCAATCTTTATATATAACTTCGGCGCCGCAATATTGAGAACAAAGGGTGATACGAAACGACCCTTGTTCTTCCTTGTGATCGCAGGTGTTACAAACGTCCTTCTTAATCTACTGTTCATTTTGGCGTTTGGTATGGATGCTGACGGCGTCGCTCTTGCGACGACGATCTCGCAGTACATAGCCGCGTTCCTTACAGTCAAGTGTCTTTCAGTTCAGGAGGATGCAATAAGACTGTCTATGAATAGGCTCCGCGTTATAAAGGGAGAATTCGTCGGTATCGTAAGGTACGGACTCCCGAGCGGACTTACAAACGCAATGTATAGCTTTGCGAATATTCAAATACAATCCGCAATCAATAAATTCGGCGCAAGCGCTGTGGCAGGAAACTCCGCTGCAGGAAGCCTTGAGGGCTTCATAGCATCTACTTATGCAGCTATGAATGCTGCTTCCGTAGCGTTTGTCGGACAGAATATCGGCGCAGGCAACAAAGCTCGCATCAAGAAGATCATATTTGTTTGCCTTGTTTTATCTATTTCTGCCGCGCTGATACTTGGATGGGGTATGTTTCTTATCGGCGAGCCGCTGTTTAAGATATACGTTCCCAAGGACGCTAATGCGATCGAGATAGCGAGAATAAGGGTGAGCATATTGTTCACGACGTATTTTATCCTTGCGGTATCACAGAATCTCGGTGCAGTGTCACAGGCTTTCGGATATTCTATGCACATAACCGTTATATCAATTCTGGGTATTTTCGGTTTGAGAACTATCTGGATGAATACAGTCGTAAAAGCATTTCCGCAAAGAATTGAGGCTGTGTTCTGGTGCTACCCGGCGTCGTGGTTGCTTATATTGATAGCAAACGGTGTTGTTCTTGCAGTAGCATACAGACGTTATATGAAGAGAGGATATGTCAAGTGACGGATCAGTTACTAATAGAGAAAAAACTGAATACCGCGAACGTATTTTGCGGTAAGCTGCTTAACGTATTTACCGATGAAATTGAGCTTCCCGACGGTAATAAGGCAGAAAGGGAATACATCAAGCACGTCGGCGCTGTCTGTATCGTTGCCTTGACTGACGATAACAAGGTTATAGTAGAGCGTCAGTACAGATACCCGATGCACGAGGTAACGCTTGAAATTCCTGCAGGTAAGCTCGATAGCAAAGGCGAGGATCCGCTCGAAGCGGCAAGGCGGGAGCTTAAAGAAGAAACGGGCGCTGTTGCCGATAAAATGACTTATCTCGGTAAGTTTTACCCAACGCCGGCGTATTCCGACGAGGTTATTTATATGTTCCTTGCCGAGGGACTTCATTTTGAGGAGCAGTCGCTTGACGAGGACGAATTTTTGACGGTTGAGCTTGTACCTATTGAGGAGCTTGCAAATGCAATAACGTCTGGTGAAGTGCCTGACGGAAAAACGCAGGCGGCTATCCTTGCCGTATGCCGCAGACTCGGCTTATGAGCTTACAGAACGGCGCCTTCAAAAAGGCATATTTTGAAATTACAAACGTTTGTAACGCCGCCTGCACGTTTTGTCCGGGCAATACCCGAGAACCGCATTTCGTAACCGATGAGGAATTTGACGCGGTTCTTACGAAGCTCAAGGACAGGGTAGAGTACTTATATTTTCACCTTATGGGTGAGCCTCTTCTGCATCCCCACGTGTCAGAATTTGCCGCTCGTGCAAAGAAATGCGGCTTTAAGGTGATGATAACCACAAACGGTATATTAAGCCGCGAGGTCGGTATACCGCTTGTTAAGACGGGCGCGATAAGCAAGATAAGTATATCTCTCCATTCTCATGAGGCGAATTCTCTCGGAATTTCTCTTGACGAGTATCTCTCGTCCTGCTTTGATCTTGCCGTGACTGCGGCTGAAAACAATACGGTTTGCGCCCTTCGCCTCTGGAATTTGGGAGTTGAAAACGCTCAAAATGATGCAGTTATATGCGCCTTGCGTGCCCGTTTTGGTACTGAATGGACCGAAATTCGAAGCGGATTTAAGATTGCCGAATATATATTTCTTGAATATGGCGAGAGATTTGATTGGCCCGACGAGCATGAGTGCGACCGAGAGGTAACGTTCTGTCACGCTCTGCGCAATCAGATCGGCGTTCTCTCAAACGGGACCGTGGTTCCGTGTTGCCTTGACGCTGAGGGACGCATAAACCTCGGTAATTTGTACGAAAGCGATCTCGACGGTATTTTATCGTCTGAACGCGCAAAGGCGCTTTACGACGGTTTCTCGGCGCATAAGGCGGTCGAAAAGCTTTGTCAAAGCTGTGGGTATGCTAATAGATTCAATTAAAAAGCTGTTGCGAATTTCGCAACAGCTTTTATATTTATTCAATATCCTTTGAGATGTAGGGGATCTTACCGATGAATATTGCGAGTATGACGGTTATCAAAATTTCGGGAATCATATACATCGCGTTATAGATCAGTGAATAGACGCATGCTAGCATTTGACCGTCAAAGGTGTTGATGATAAATTTGCCGAAGCTTCCGCCCGTCGTCTCATCGAACTCTTCGAAGAAGTAAGCGGCCCAAGCGCCCCAAAGTATCCAGCCGGAAAGGAAGTGCATAACGAATCTTGCAGACGTTCCGACAAGCGCACCGAGCGCGAGAGACTTTGACGGCTTGTTCTTGTTTCTGAAGAGACCGCTGAGTCCGACGAGCGAGAACGCGAAGAAGTAGTCAAGAAGCACCATTATGACAGCGAGATACCATTTCATCTGATCGTCACCGGGAAGGAAAGCGGCTGAGATGGTACTGCCGCCGAGAAGCATCTGTATCAAGCTGTAAATTACAGACGAGAGAATGCCCCATTTGATTCCGTGACGGTAGCCGATGATAACAAGCGGCAGCATAGAAGCGGCGGTGATGCTTCCGCCCCAAGGCAGTTCAAATACCTTAATGAGCGAGAGAATCGTGGCGAGCGCTATCATGATGGCGCATTCAGTCATCGCGATAGTGCTTTTTGAAAATTTGGTTTTCGATTTCATAAAACCCTCCATGTTTGATTTCGGTCTATGACCGTTTATTTTACAATCGAACATGGCGATTCTGAAAGTAATCTGCATAAAGAAATGCCTCTCTGTCCAAACAGAGAGGCATATTATGCGCTTACGCGTAACAATGATCTCCCTACGTTGGCATTACCCATATCAGGTTAAAGGGACCGCGGTAAAAACCGACATCTCAGCCGTCAGGCGCCCCTGTCATGTTCTATTGCATTTATATTGTATCACAGTCTTGGAGCATTGTCAAGAGTGATAATTATTTTTTTCGAAGCTCCTCTTCGGCGTCAAGATCCTCCTCGGGATCATCAGCGAAAAGCGATTCGATATCGATCTCGCGCGTTGCGAAGTCCGGAACGACGATCGTTTCAGCCATTACGTCACGCTTAACGGGCTTCTTTGCCGCCGCATTGATGGTCTTGCCGGTTTCCTTTTCCTGCTTCTTCTTTTTATCGTTGATATATATAAGAAGTATTATTGCAGCTATAAGTGCGATAATTAGGATGATAAGGAAGACCGTCAGGAGCACCTTTGTTCCTGCACCGTCGGAAGATTTGTTGCTTCCGTTTCCGCCTGAATTGGCGGTGGAATTCTTGGTGTAAATAAATTCGACAGTCGTGTCGGCTCCGGTAACCAAGCCCGTGAATGCATATTCGTTTAAGGAGAATCCCTTGATGTTTTCGGCTGTGAAACGGTATTGTGCGCCGTTTGCTGCGCGAACGTAAAGCGGTTCCTTTGCCGGAGTTCCGTCTGAATAAAGGTAGTTTACGGTAATTGTATAGAGCTTAGAAAGATCTGCCGTTGTAACTACGAATTTGCCTAGCGAGGAATTACTGAATACTATTCTGCCGTTTGAATTGGTAAAGTTGATAGTAACGAAATCGCCGCTTGAGTCAATAGCGTAGACGTAAAAGATCTTGTTGGTCATTCCCTCGGGAATTGTGAAGGATATATCGGCACTTCCGTCAAAGCGAGCAGCGCCGTTATTGTACATAAGCTTGATCTCGTATAGAATTATCGTCTGATCGGAGGGAATGAGAAGGGGAGGTGTAAATATCGCTTGCAGCTTGTTGAATTCAAGCGTGTAACCGACAGTGGTATCTCCGAGAATAGATATCTTGCAGTTATCGTCCTTGTCGGCAATCTCTATATAGCCGTTTACTACGAAATCGAGACCGTTTTCTTCTGCGTAGGTGCTTGCGATCGTTCCTTCAATGCCCTTAATATAGAAGCCGCTGATCGGAGTATTGTTTGCGTTGAAGCCGAACGCGTTAGCTCCGATCTCAACGATAGTCTGGGGAATGAACACCGATGTCATAATGTTGGGACCGCGGAAAGCGGATTCGCCAACATATTCAAGAGTATTGGGGAGTGAAACGATATAAAGGGATCTACAGCCCTCAAAAGCGCTGTTTGCGATCTGAATAACACCGTTGGGAATATTCGCGGTTACTATCGAGGTTCCGGCAAATGCTGAGGTTCCGATTATCTGAACGGTACCCGGAATGTCTATCTTTTCGACGGAGGAGCAGCCCTCAAGCGAGCAGCTTCCGATATTAAGTATTCCGTTTGAGAACGTAACGTGTTTTATGTATTCCTTGTAAATGTACCAAGGCGTTTCTTCAAAAGTGAGGTAGTCGGGCATCTCTCCCGTGCCGATGATGTTAAGAACACCCGTAGATGGGCGAAATTTCCATACGATAGTGTCGGTTATATTTCCGAGATCGGTATCGACTGTCTTATAAGGAACAAATTTGATCTCGTGTTCCTCTGCATAAAGCTTTGCTGCAGAGGGAGTAAAGCCCTCGATCTCAAAATCAAGATCAGGTATCGGCTCGTAATAACCGTCGGCATAGGTATAACCGAACGCATTGAGGCCGATGTGTTTGACCTTATAGGAAATAAATATGGTTCCCAGCTGCTTACAGTCAACAAAAGCGTAATTTCCGATGCTTTCAATGTTGTCTCCGAGAGAAACGGAATATAGCGAGGTGCATCCGAAGAACATTCCCTCAGGAATTGCCTTGACCGAGTCGGTAAAGGAAAAGTTTGTAAGTGCCGCGCAGTCCTTGAAGCAGTAATATCCGAAGTCGGTAACAGACGCCTCAAATCTGAGATCAGTAAGGGAAGTGCACCCCTCAAATGCGTAATTGCCTACAGATGTGAGCGAGTCGCTTGACAAAACAGCATTTAGCGACGTGCAACCCTCAAATGCCGATTCGCCAATAGCAACTACCGTGTCCAAAAGCGTTACGGACTTAAGAGCGGTACATTCGGCAAATACTCTCGGGGGCACCGTTGCTGTGGCTACCGTTGCTTCTTCAAGCGATTCGCAGCCGTAGAATACAGTTTCACCGGTAGTGTGCAGAGAGGAGGGAATGGTGATTTTGGTAAGCCCCGTCTGTGAAAACGCTTTGCTTCCAAGCTCCTCGAGCTTGTCGGGAAGGTTTATGCTTTTAAGTGAAGTACAGTATGAAAACGCTTCGTCGCTTATGAGTACAACATTTGGGGACATATTAACCGTCTCAAGAGCGGTACAGTCAGCAAATGCCTGCTTGCCGATCTCGGTAACGCAAGATGAAAGAGTGACCTTTGTAAGAGATGTGCAGCCGTAAAAGGCAAGCGGGCTGACGTTTGTAACACGGTCGAGTATCTTAACCTCGCGGATAACGTAATCCCTGTCACCGCTAACGTACTTGTACCAGGGAGTGTTGTCGGAAGCAAAGGAATACATAGCACCGTTTCCGCTTATAGTAAGAACGCCGTCGACGGTAAGCTTGTACGTTACTCCGTCTCCGCAGATGCCTTCAAGTGCTTTAGGGGTATTGGGCTTAAACGTAAAGTCGTTTGTTTCGGCATAATCCTCTGCGGCGCTTCCCGATGCACCGGTAATCGTAAAGCCGGAAATCTTAGTATACTTATCGTTTGAATAAGAATATCCGAACGCATATTCACCGATGCTCTCAACAGACTTGGGTATCGTGACCTCGTCTGCCTGTACGTTTACGAAAGCGTTGGCTCCGATTGAACTAACGCCGTCGGAAATAACGATATTGAATATCGAGGAAGCATAAGCGGACCAAGGTGAGTCTGTCGCGCCGTAATTAGGCATTTCGCCACTTCCGGAGATGGTAAGAGTTTGGTTGCTGCCTATCTCAAAGTTGACGCCGGATGATCCGCATGAACCGCTTATGGGGCCGGCATACGCAGTCGGTGACAACGTAATTGCAACAAGTAGAGAAAATATCAGAGTAATAAAACCGTATCTCAGCTTCATTTTATATTGACCTTTCCGACGCCGTGCGCCAAAAAATATTGCAAGCTAATTCAAATCACATTATACTACAATATATTTAAGTTGTCAACCGATTGCAAAAATGTTAAAAAAGCCGAAATATTTATAGAGCATTGAAATATGCATTTGAGGATTATATACGGATGTTGAGGAGTTTGATGACATTCTTAGCGAGCTCGTTAATGCATACGACGCAATTCAATATAAATCCCCCCGCATAGCGGGTGGTATTTCAGTTTCGGGCGTAGCCCTAATACTACCGGCTGCGCACAAGTGCGCTTTTTATTGGCTTGCCAGCCATGCAACTGTTACCTGCTACCCGTAAACGGGTTTGCTTTTCTTAGCCTTCCCCTTGGGGAAGGTGGCTGCGACGAAGGAGCAGACGGATGAGGTGTTACAAAGGAATTCTAATTTTTATTATCTTGACCTACGGTTTTCCCTCATCCGCCTCGCATACGCTCGGCACCTTCCCCCAAGGGAAGGCTTCTCACAAGCAATCTTCTCCTTCTTTTA
>JAZSHF010000008.1:0-34653 GCA_045533115.1 Eubacteriales bacterium | reverse complement strand
CGACGGTCCTACCGTTGCCAACACCCTGTCCAGTATTTGTCTGTCTCCCGACGAGAAGTATCTGGCAATCGGCAGCTGCGACAGAATCGCAGAAGTGCACGTTATGATTTTGGATTAATAAAACCACAAAAAACATCACGGACATTTATGTCCGTGATGTTTTTTGGGGTTCTGTTAATCCAAAATCATAACGTGCACTTCTGCGATTCTGTCACAGCTGCCGATCGCCAGATACTTCTCGTCGGGAGACAGACAAATACTGGACAGGGTGTTGGCAACGGTAGGACCGTCGAAGTAGCCGTGGATATTGTAGTTGATAATGCCCATCTGACGCAGACCGTTCTTATCGTCGTATTCGAATACGTAACCGAGGTCTTCATCATCACCGGCAACTCCCCAAAGGTGGGTCTTTGCCTTATTGGTACACATAGAACGGATGGGGCCGTACGCTGCGGCATTACCGAGGCTGTAAACACTGCCGTCGGGAGATACGATGGCGGCAAGAGCATCCAAGGTACCGACAAACTGCTTGCCGTCTGCCCAATCCACTACGCAGGATGCCTTAGCACGATAGCGGCGTCCGGTTGCTTCGGGCAGCTTGATTGCGGGATCAAAGTTTACTGGCTGAGGCAGAATATTGGTACGAAGCCAATTCTTATATGTCTCGTCGATCTCGCTGAAACGCTTCGTTGAGGTAACTACACCGTCTACGATCTCCATAACGAATGCGGCGGTATCAAAGCAACCGCTACTACCCGAGACTACGTGGAGCTTGTAGCGGTAGTCCTTGGACTTCTTATCAAATGCCATACCAATGACCTTGGAGTCCTCAACCTCCAGACGAGGTACGCTTCTCCAAACGCGGATCGCCTCTACCTTGGAGGGATGGAATGCCTGGAAGGGATTGTTCTGAGCATTCTCTTCACCGCCGCGACGTTCGATCTTTTGGCGCAGTTGCTCAAGTTCCTCTTCGGAGTAACGATGTTCATTAAGAGACGGATCCTCGCTGACGGGACCGCGCTCACGGTAAACCTTTCTAAATTGTGCCAAATCAATACCGCCGGCAGAGGGGCGTACGGTACGCAGGGGTGCACCGGAAACCTCGTCAACCCAGTACAGACGGTCATTGATATGATCGTACTCCATCTCAGTAACGTAGTTGGTGACACGCTCAGGCTTGCCAAACAGACCGCAGCAATAGGGAGCTTCGCCGTTTTCAGGATCCCAGCGGACGAGATAAGTGCGGTTGGGATGGCTATATCCGGAGTCGTTATACATACTTGATGCGGACATACCCAGCCACAGAACGCCTTCTTTATCCACGTCAAAGCCGTGAATCCACCAACAGCCGTTTTCGGCAGGCAATTCATAGATGCCATCCATGGGACAGGATTTTCCGACAGGTGTTACTTCGCCTGTCGCAAACTCCAGCTTGTAAATGGTATCCAGCGCTGCAAAGGCAAGATACATAAACTTGCCGGAGGGGTGGTTGCGGCCCATAACAAGGTAACGATACCAGGTATAGCTGGTGTAATTATTCTTAAAATCGGGAACGTGGAATTCCAGATTTTCAACTTCCACCTTTTCGGTATCAACCTTGAACATTTGACCGGACTTGGTGCAGCCGTAAATATTACCATCTGCGCCCAAAACCAAACGGTAGCAGAAAATCTCGGCAACCTTGCCCAGATCCTTGATAACACGGCGCTCGTTGAAATCATAGCAATAGATATGTCCGCGCATAAAGCCGATCATATAAAGACGGTTGTGCTTAGGATCGTACTTTGCACCGTAAATAGATTCGTGGGGAACAGGTGTGCCAAGGGTAATTGCATGACCGCTCTTAGGATCATAAACAACAATCTGAGAACCGGGGAAGCCTTCCCAAACGTGGTTGTGGTGGCCGAAGGGCATCCACTCTTCGTGGTGCTTTGCGCGGTCGGTGGAGTGGGTGGTAGCCACGATCAGGAAATCGTTCGGATCGTCCGGATATTCCGGATACAGTGCGTGGCGGGGAATGTGGTTAAGAGACGTGTGGAACTTGGAATGGGGAAGCTGTCGCTCTTTAGACAGAAGAACGGTGCCTGCATCAAAGCAGTTAACGACTCTATCGTTGTCATACTCAAAGCGTCCTAATTTCGTGGCATCGGACAGACCGTTTTCCGAGGAGAGCGGAAAATAGAAATACCCGTCCGGAGCAACCATTCCGTCCCAACAGCAGTTGGCGGTATCGTTGCCTTCCTTGGGTGCCATTCTCATTCTGACGCCTGTCTGATTGATAAGACGCTTCGCATCGTCAGAAAACCGATCGAACACATACTTTTTCATAAATCTTCTCCTTAATTGTAGAGATTTTCAAAACAGCAAAAACGCGGTTCGGAACCCTCTAAGCTATATTCTTTGTCAATCATAATAATACACGATTATGAAAGAAATGTCAATACAAATATTATTTTTTGATAAAGAATCCCATACAGATATAGCCTGAAATCCTAAAAATCCTCTTGTATTTTAACTACCGACCCGTCCGATTCCCTCCATCAATCAAATCAAAAACAAAAACACACCACGAGGGTGTGCTTGTGGGGTAATAATTTAATTCTTTTCATCAGTCAATCCGAGAAAATAATCGGCGCTGACGGAATAGTATTTGCAAAGCTTGAGTAAATGTCTTATCGGAAGCTCGTTTGCACCGCGCTCATACCGCGCGTACATCGTCTGCGACGTGCCGAGAACGTCAGCAATTTCCTGCTGCGTTTTGTCACTGTCTTCTCTTAGATCGCGCATTCGTTTTATATAATTCATATCTCACCAACAATAGTATTATTTACGGTTATTATATCAAGTAAATAAATTTACTATTGACATTAGTAAATATTTGTACTATAATGTTATTGCATTCTTTCTAAATCGACAGAAGCTGACAAAAAATGCTTTTGCGATCAAAGAAACAATATTGCTCGTGGCAAACTATCTTTATAAACCAAACTGTATGTTCAAAAGGAGAAACAAAAATGGGATTTGCTGACAAAATGAAAGAAATGGCAAAAAATGCCGTAAAAAACGCAACGAGTGTCGGTACAGTATCCGGCTCAAGCTTTCCTCTCGGAACAAAAATTAACTTCGCAACTGATGATGGCGAAGCGGCTATGTTGTTTACTTATAAATACCTTTCAAATATGATAAAAGATAAAAGAGAAGAGATAAAAGATAATAGTACACCAAAAGCGAGTTGCGCTCTTTTTAATATTAACTATTCACTATTATCTATTATCTCTTATCTTAGCCGCGTCAGCGGCGCTTTTGGTGGATCCGAGGGGAATCGAACCCCTGTCCGAAAATCCATTCTCGAAGCTTTCTACGAGCGTATTCGGTTTGAAATTCTCCCTCCCCGTCGCCGGACCGACAAAAATCGGGGGAGGCAGCTCTTTTATCCGTGGCGGCTATAAGAGCAACTCACCGCGCACGTTCACTGCTGAATGACGCTCCTTACCGAGCCGCAGTACTCTCGGGGGAACGGGCGGCATTATATGAGCCGCGGCCTGCCGTTAGGCAGCTACTAATTCGTTATTAGCGTTTAATTTTAAGATGAGACCTTTTAAGAGATTGTCTCAGCTCTGCTCGCTTACCTCGGATCAAGATCCCCGTCGAAACCTTTACGGACCCATGTTAGTCATATTTAGAGGTTTTTTGGTATCTTTCAATATCGCGATTTGCCTGCTTTTCCGCCTCTGTATCGCGCTTGTCGTAAAGCTTTTTACCGACGCAAAGCCCGACCTCCATCTTTACTCGGCTTCCCGAGAAATAAAGCGAAAGCGGCACAAGCGTGTAGCCCTTTCGCCCGAGGAGACCGAAAAGCTTTAGTATTTCCTTTTTATGCATCAGGAGCCTTTTCGGGCGAAGCGGATCGCGGTTGAATAGGTTTCCTTGCTCGTACGGACTGACGTGAACGCCGTATGCGAACATTTCGCCGTTATCAATACGGCAAAAGGAATCCTTCAGGTTGACCCTGCCTCCGCGAATGCTCTTGACCTCGGTGCCGAAAAGCTCGATTCCTGCCTCATAGGTATCCTCAACGAAGTAATCGTGGCGGGCTTTTTTGTTTTGCGCTATTATCTTTTTGGCTTCTTTTTTGTCCGCCATGATTTTCTCCTTTCGGGGGCATTTTCAGCAGTTAATTCTAACACAATCCGCCTTTTTTGTCAAGGCGAAAAGTGTAGATGTTCTTATTTACAGTCGTACCAATTATCTCCGATTCCGACCTCTGCTTCCATCTTGACCGCAAGTTCTACGGCGTTTTCCATCTCGCGCTTGAGAAGCTCGGCGGCGTCGCGTGCACAATCCTTGTGTGCCTCGAGAATAAGCTCGTCGTGTACCTGAAGAATGAGACGCGCGTCAAGACCGCTTTCGCGGAGTGCGGAGTCGACCTTTATCATCGCGATCTTGATTATATCGGCTGCCGCGCCCTGAATCGGGCTGTTCATAGCAACTCGTGCGCCGAACGCCTGAAGATTTCTGTTTGACGCGTGAAGCTCGGGAATGTATCTGCGCCTACCGAAAACGGTCGTAACGTAGCCGTCACGCTTGCCGTCCTCAACGACTGCTTTGAGATATTCGTCTATTTGCGGATAGTGTTCAAGATAGTTCTTGATATACTTGTCCGCCTCGTATTTCGATACGCCGATGTCGGCGCCGAGCGAGAAGCCGCCGATACCGTATACGATACCGAAGTTGACCGCCTTTGCTCTCTTACGAAGCTCGGGAGTAACGGCGTTTATCGGAACACCGAACACCTGCGAGGCGGTGACGGTATGAATATCCTCTCCGCATTTGAAGGCGTTTATCATCGTTTCATCGCCCGAGATCGCCGCAAGAACGCGAAGCTCTATCTGCGAATAGTCGGCGTCGATCAGAATGTAATTCTCGCTTCTCGGAACGAAGAACTTGCGAAGCTCGCGTCCGAGGGGAGTGCGGATCGGAATATTTTGAAGGTTCGGCTCCGACGAGGAAAGGCGTCCCGTTGCGGTAACCGTCTGATTAAACGACGAATGAATTACGCCGTTTTCGTCGGCAACCTTAAGAAGCCCGTCGCCGTAGGTGCTCTTTAATTTTGCCGCCTGACGGTATTCGAGAATGCGGTCGATTATCGTGTGATACGGGCGTAGCTTTTCGAGAATTTCGGCATTCGTGCTGTATCCGGTCTTTGTCTTCTTGAGAACGGGGAGCTTAAGCTCATCGAAAAGCACCTCGCCGAGCTGCTTCGGGGAGTTGATGTTGAACTCGTGTCCCGCCTCAAAATATATGCTCTCTGCGTACTGCTCACAGCTGAGTGCAAGCTTGTCCGAATACGCCTTCAGACCTTCGCGGTCGATCTTAAAGCCGACGCGCTCCATATCGGCAAGCACGCCCGAAAGCGGCTCCTCGATGTTGTAATAGAGCGAACTTTGTCCGCTTTCCTTAAGCTTTTCGTTAAGCGCGTAGGCAAGCTCGTAGAGGACTTTGGCGCGGTCGTAATTCTCACCGAGCGA
Organism: Eubacteriales bacterium; assembly: GCA_045533115.1. Classification (GTDB taxonomy): domain Bacteria; phylum Bacillota; class Clostridia; order Oscillospirales; family CAG-272; genus Colimorpha_A. Next base: position 29,125 of record JAZSHF010000008.1, on the reverse strand, counting down.
CGCGGAAAGATACTTGATCGCAAGGCGCGCTATATCGTAGTGACCTTCCGAGGTGTCGACGACGTAGCCTGCGAGGGTAACGTCGAAGAATTTACAGGTAACTCTGCCATAGTCAAGGCAGAGGCGCTTGCTGTCGCTGACGATGACGGTGCGGCCGGGATTATAGAAAAAGTCCTTGATAGCGTCCTTTTCGGCTATGGGAAGCTGATAGCCGCACTTGCCGTCGAATATCTTAATGTGTTCGTCTTCAAAGGAAACGGCGCAGTAGGGAATGTCAAGAGAAATAAGCTCTGATGCCGTTATTTCCTTATATTCTCCGCCGCAGAAACAGTTTTCGGTTGGCGCGTTGCCGCTTTTGGGAGCCGCCTCGTCCTTGTCAAGACCGAGGCGCTTTATCATCGAGCTTAATTCAAGCTCGGTCAGAAGCGACTTTATTTCGCCCCTTGCCATCGGCTTGGCTTCAAGATCGGAAAGGGTAATTCCAAGCGGAACGTCCGTTACTATCTTCGCCAAAAACTGTGAAACGTAAGCACTGTCCTTGCCGTTTTCAAGCTTGGTGAGTGTCGCGCCCTTTATCATACCGTCGTTAAGATGCTCGTATACGCCGTCAAGGGAGCCGTTGTCGGCAATAAGCTTTAGCGCCGTTTTTTCGCCGATTCCGGGTACGCCGGGAATATTATCCGATGTGTCGCCCATAAGCGCTTTGACGTCAACGAACTGCTCGGGCTGAACGCCGTATTTTTCAACGAACGCCGCGCGGTCGAAGATTTTGGTCTCGCCCGTCGACGCGAGAAGCACGGTTATATTATCGCGTATGAGCTGAAAGGAGTCGCGGTCGCCCGTGACTATATATACCTGAGTATCGGTGTCGGGCATAAAGGCACAGGTGCCGATGATGTCGTCCGCCTCGTAGCCGTCGAGCTCCAGCACGTTAAGACCGAGTAGCTCCATACATTTTTTCGCGTACGGAAGCTGCTCGGCAAGCTCCTGCGGCATTCCCTTGCGGTTTGCCTTGTAGCTTTCGACCCTTATGTGACGGAAGGTCGGTGCCTTGCGGTCGAACGCAACCGCAACCGCGTCGGGCTTTCTTTCGGTCAGATGGTGCAATACGATATTCATCATTCCGTAAACGGCGTTGGTGTTAAGCCCCGCCCCTGTCGTTAGCGGTCTTATTCCGTAAAACGCGCGGTTCAGTATTGAGTTTCCGTCAATGAGAAGTAGTGTTTTCATTTTAATGTCCTTTTGAAAAGGGGATTGTTGTGTTATTTGCGGTGGTTTGACATCTGTTGTAGGGGCGACCATTGGTCGCCCGTTCGATGTGCATTATTGTTGCGCGGGCGACCAATGGTCGCCCCTACAAGAAATATTGTAATTGTCGCGGGAACCCGGTCGGAACTCATTCCCCCGCAAATCTGCGGCTGAGTTTATCGAGCAGCCACGCGGCGACAAAGCCGAGAACGATAAATGCGATCTTTAGCACTACGCTGCTTCCCCAGCCGATCGTGAAGAAAAGGACGGGCAGGGTAGTGCCGAGGACGATACCGAATATCGTGTGGTACATTTGCGACGGCTTTTTTGAAAGCAGGTAGTTAACGGGCTTTGCAAGACCGAGCAGGGTTGCGATTATTGCAATACCGAAGGGAATGGCGTTAAGGAACTGCATTCCGCCGAGTGCCGCGGTAAAGGACAGCTTGCCCGAGACAAATCCGACGCCGTTATCGAGGAAGCTGGTAATTACGCCCATGAGCGGGTCGTAAAGCCCGAGGAAGAGAAGCGGACTTGACGCGCTCATTCCGGGCACGACGACGCCGAGTCCCCAGAAGACGCCGCAAACGGCGTACCATAGAGGGTTGGGCGTGATGCTCAGCTCGGTTCCGAACTCAATGTATGTGAAAAGTCCGAAAAGGAGCAGAGCCGCGACGGCACCGCTGACAAACGACGATTTAGGCCGTCCGTATTCTCCTGCCTCCTGCCACAGCGACGGAAGCATTCCGAGTATAAGTCCTACGAAAACACAGGTCGCTATCTCCATATTGCTCTTAAAGAGCAGCTCAACGAGCTTCGCAAGCCCGAGGAAGCCGATGGCGATGCCTATGACCACGGGGATTATCAGCTTGATATGCTTTTTGAAATTCTTGATAGGGTGGGCGAGCACTTCCATAAGAGGCTGATATATGCCGAATACCGCGCAAAGGACGCCGCCGCTGATGCCGGGGAGAATTCCGCCGACACCGATCAGCGAGCCTTGAAGTATCCGCAGGAAAAATGACGCCGTACCGTTTTTACTTTTCTTATCGTTCATATTTTACTATTATGATTATCCTCTCAATGTTATGAGCTTATTTATCACGCAGGTTCGAAGGTCGAGCGTTTTCGACACGGGATAGCGGTCGAATTTTATCTCGGCAAACGAACCGTTCAGATATATTATTTTGCCGACGCCGAAGGTCTTATGCTTTACCGTGACACCGACTTGCATTAAGCTTTCAAGATATTTCTCATCATTTTCGGTCAAAAAAGTGCCGTTTTTTGACGCTTTTCGGTGCGTATAAGTGCTGTTTTGTGCCGTTTTTGACACCTTATTCGGCTCGAAAACGTCGTCGGGAAATTCAAAGCCCGACGTTAAAGCTCCGAATTCCGAATCCCAGGTCACGATCTCAAGCGTCGATTTTGCGCGCGTCATTCCGACGTAAAATAGGCGTCTGTCCTCCTCGCGCTCGGCTTTTTCTTTGTCCTTGAGTCCTTGCTTCATCGGAATCGCGGGAAGTACGCCGTTTTTGCAGTCGCAAAGGATAACGCGGTCAAATTCCAAGCCCTTTGCCGAGTGTATGGTAGACAGTATCAGTCCGTCACGCGACACCGAGCCGCGCTTGATCTCGCCTTCAAGCTCGCTCAAGCGTCGGTAGAAGTCACAGCGATTTCTGTGGCGGTAGGCAAGTGAGAGCAATGTATTGCGCTTCGTTATCTCCGAGACCTTGTCGGAGCGCTTGTTATTGTAGCCGAGGGAGAAGAATATATGTCTAACTGCCTCGTAGGTATCCGATTCGTTGATTTTTCGCAGGTTTTCCCATATCAGCTTGGCGCGTGCGCGTTTTTTGTCGTTCAAAAACGTGGCGGTGCTCAGATAATCGGGGATCGGGAGCATATTTTCACCGAAGTTATAGGCGATGGCGCGCTCGTTTTCCGCCTTCGTTATTCCGAGCGGGAGCTTGTAGTATATCCTTCTCCATAGCTCGCTGTCGTAGGGATCGGCGGCAAATTTGAGTATGGAAATTACGTCGGTCACCGTTGCGCTTGTGAAGAACAGTCCGTCGCCGCCGCGAACGCGAAATGGTATTTCCTTTTCGTGAAGCAGGTCGATCACGGGGAGCATTGACTCGTTCAGACGGAAAAGGCACGCTACCGTGCCGCCGCTCTTTTCCGCCGTTACCCGTCTTATATAATCGGGAAGCAGGCGGAGATCCGAGAGCTTTACCTTCACGGGCGGAGTACCGTCTTCGTTTTCCGTCGTCATAGTTTTTTCGCCGTTGAGACGCTCGGTATTTTGCTTTATGAAGCGGTCGGCGGCGTTTGTTATGCTTTTCGTGCTTCGGTAGTTATTGCTTATCGTCAATATTTTTGCGTCGGGGTAGGTTTCCTTGAAATCAAGCAGTGCTTTTGGGTACGCGGCGCGGAAGCCGTATATGCTTTGGTCCTCGTCCCCGACCATAAATACGTTTCCGCTTTTGCCGGTCAGCTCCTTTATTATTTCGTGCTGAAGGCGTGAGGTGTCCTGCGCCTCGTCGACGCAGATATACTTGAAGCGGTCGGCGTAGACGGCGTTTACCTCGGGGTGGTTTTTTAGTATCGTATAGCCGTAGACGAGCTGGTCGTCGTAGTCCATCAGGCGACGTTCCCGCTTATACGCCTCGTATGCGCGGTATATCTCGGCAAAGTTTTTACTTTCAAGACGGATTTCCTTTTCGATCTCGTTTTCGGCTATCATACTGTTTTTGCAGTAGGTGATCGCGGTCTTTATTTCGCGCAGGTCATTTTCGGTCGGGAATATGCCTTGCTCTGCCATTACCGAGCGGAGAATTGAGCTTACGCTTTCGTCCTTGTCGATAAGTTCGAACGCTTTGCGTCCCTTAACCTTTTCATAGCGGTTTATCATCGTCGCGCAAAAGCCGTTTATCGTTCGGAATTCAACGTCGCACGAGCCGAATACTGCCTGATAACGCTTTTGCATTTCCTTCGTTCCCGCGACGCTGTACGTTATTGCGAGGATATTTCGCGGGTCGATCCCGCAGACGCGCGTCATATAGCCGAGCCGCGCAATCATGACCGTCGTTTTTCCGCTTCCGGGTACTGCAAGGAGAAGCACCTTGCCATTTACGGTTCGGCACGCCTCACTTTGCTCGGGGTCAAGCGGGAAGCGGTATTCGGTTTTGAAGTCCTCAAAGAGCTTTTCCGCTTCCGTCATAGCACTCCCTCAAAGTTACGAAAAGGGGCGTTTGACTAACACCCCTTTTGATCGTTAATTGTTTGTAATATTGCCCTCTACGTCCTTGATCTCGATTGCGATCTTGTTGTCCTCGACGAAGCTGCGGAGGCCGCCTCTGAAACGGCGGAAGTTAGGCTCGTTGTGCTCGCAAACGATGAGCTCCTCGGGAATATCGGGGTCGTTTACGTAGAAAATGATCCTCTCTTCAAGCTCTTTTTTGAGTCCGAAGAAGGTCTTATAGATAGCATAGTCGTAAACTACCTTGGTGATGTTTTTTACATTGAGGCGGTAGTGTCTGTCCTCGTCCTTGTCGTAGAAGACGACCTCTGTTTTATGTACGATTATTGCATCTTCGATTACTTTTGCCATGATGTGTTTCCTTTCGGTTACATATTATATATAATAGGATAACATAAAAAAGGGGTTATGTCAAGGTTTTTCGCATTTCTTTGATCGTGTAAGGTTTTCCTCTTTGGATACCCCCTTTCGGTTTAAGGAAGCTTCGGGGCTATTACCTTCTCCAGCGGGAGAAGGTGGCGGCGAAGCCGTCGGATGAGGTGTAGGCGGCAACGCCGCCGTTGTAGTGTGCGACGTCCACGTGAACCCCCCAAGCTCATTTCATTCGCTTCGGGGGACCCCTACCTCGGCGCACCGCACAAAAGCGATGTTACTTTTCTTTTTCTCACCTTTCTTACTCGTGTAAGAAAGGTGAGAAAAGAAGCACGCCGAGGGGACAATCGCAAAAATTTGCGAAGCAAATTATTTGCACGTTTTCCCCTTTGGAAACACCTTTCGAATAAAAGAAAAACCGTCACGTTAAGGTCGTGACGGTTGAATATTATGCCTGTATGAGTTTTTCCGTGTCGGATTCGCAGGCGGTGAGGCGTGCTTTGACTTCTTCAGCGGTGTTGCCCTTTGCCATAAAGTAGAGCTTGATCTTCGGCTCGGTACCTGACGGGCGCACGACTAACACGCAATTTTGGGTCGTATAGTAGAGGACGTTCGATGCGGGGAGTCCCGTCTTTTCGGTTTTTCCGCTTGAAAGGTCGGTTATCGTTCCGTTAAGGTAGTCGCGGACCGAGATGACTTTTTCGCCTGCCACCGTTTTCGGGGGATCGTTACGGAGCTTCGACATCATTGCCGACATTTTTTCTTTTCCGTCTGAGCCTTCAAAATAGAACGATGCGCCCGCTTCGTCGAAGTTGCCGTAGCGCTCATAGAGAGAATCGATGGCGTTTTTGAGCGTCATGCCCTTGCCTCTGTAATAAGCTGCCATTTCAGTTACGAGAAGCGATGCAACGACTGCGTCCTTATCGCGCGCGTACGTGCCCTTTAAGTAGCCGTAGCTTTCCTCAAAGCCGAGAAGGAATGTGCCGACTCCTTCCGCTTCGTGGTTCTTGATGACCTCGCCTATATACTTGAAGCCCGTGAGCACGTCGTGCATCTTCACGCCGTTTGCATTACATATAAGACTTGCAAGCTCGGTAGATACGATACTCTTGACTGCATAAGCGTCGGACGGAACGCCGCCGTTTTCACGGTATGCCGTGATTATATAATCCAGAAGCAGGCATCCGACCTGGTTTCCTGTAAGGGAGAGATAATCGTCGCCGTTATTTATCATAATTCCCATTCTGTCGGCGTCGGGGTCGGTCGCGATTATGAAGTCGCATCCGTTTTCGACCGCGAGCTTTTTGCCGAGCTCAAAGGCCTCGGGGAACTCTGGGTTCGGGAAGCGGACGGTCGGAAATTCACCGTTTGGAACCCCTTGCTCGGGAACTGTAATGACATTTTTGATGCCCGCGCGGCGGAGAACCTCGGGGACGAGCTTATAGCCCGCGCCGTGCAGAGGCGTATAGACGACGGTCATATCGCTCTGCTCACTGATGGCGCTCGGATTTACGCGCTCGCCGAGGACGTTGTTTATATACTTTTCGTCCATCTCGTTACCGATAACGGTGACAAGCCCGTTTTTTACTGCCTCGTCAAAGGGCATTTTATCGACGGATAGGACGTCGCATTCTGAGATATAGCCTGAGATTGCCCTTGCCTCATTTCCGCCTATCTGTGCGCCGTCAGCCCAATACACCTTATAGCCGTTATATTCCTTCGGGTTATGCGACGCGGTCACGTTGATTCCTGCGATACAGCCGTTTTCGCGCAGAGCAAAGGAAAGCTCGGGGGTCGGGCGCGGCCCGTCGAAAATGTACGACGAAATGCCGTTATGTGCGAGCACCTCGGCGGAAATGCGCGCAAAAAGCTCGGAGTTTATTCTCGTGTCGTAAGCGATAGCAACCTTGCCGCCTCCCTGCGACAAAATATAGTCGGCAAGACCCTTCGTTGCCTGCGCGACGGTATAGATATTCATTTTGCCGATGCCTGCCGCCATCGTTCCGCGAAGTCCCGCGGTGCCGAAGGAAAGCGGCTCCGCGAAGCGAAGCTTCAGCTCCTCCTCGTTGTCTGCGACGGCGTTCAGGGTAAGGTCTGCCTTCATCTCGGGGCTGACGTTGTCGCTCGTCAGCCATCTTTCAAGTTCTTTTTTCAGGGTTTCGATTGTCATTGGTAATCATCTCCTTTTTGTCGGCTCCGTCTAATGGATCATAATTCTTTATAAATTCCGACTGTAATGAAGCCGGGATAATTCAGGGACAAATAGGTTAAAAATCCGCAAAATCCGTCTTCCTTGATTTTGAGCGCGGCGTTCAGCGTTTTTTCGTTTGCCGAGTAGCTTATCCTTGCGGGCTCAATGCCGCATATTTCTGCTGCTGTCATAATTCCGTTTATGCTCTCGATATCCTCGATTATAAATTCAAACAGGATATTTTCGGCACTTTTAGGAATGTCGACGTCCTTTTTGACGAGCAAAAATGCGGTTGTGACACCGTCCTGACCGTCGAGCGTTATACGCCCTGCGGTTTTAAGACCGTATTTTTTGAAAAGCGTTTTCGAGTTTGATTCGGGCAGGACCCCGTATGCCGTTTTTCCGTACAGGACGCTTTGACAGACCTCGTTCAGGTCGCTTTCGTAGCTTACCCGCGGCGACACCATTTCCGACGCAAACGCTATATACGCGTCGTCGGATAGGCGGCTCTTGACACAGGACACCGTTTCGCCCGAGGTCTTCGGCGGGTCGTCGAAAAAGATTCCCGAGTCCTCAATACCGCTGATGCCGAGTATGTCGGTCAGGCGAAGGCACAAAAGCGCCTTTTCTGCCTCGTTAAGCTGTTTTTCAACGGCGTTTACGTCAATTTCATTATACGGTGCGGCACTGCTTTCGTTTTGGAAAGCGGTAACTGCGTGGTAACGGCTGATAAACGTGTCGTCGCGGAAAAATATCTCGTCGTCGCCCGCTTCGTCGATCAGCACCTCTGCGATCTCGGATATATAGGAAAGAGTTTTTTCGCAAAGCACGGCGCGTTTGCTTTTTATCTCTGACGTGGAACCGAGAACGGCGCTCAGGTTATCGTTTGACACCTTATTTTATTCCTTCGTTTATGCTTTCATACGAAAGTGCAAGAAATTCCTTAAGCTCTGAGGCGTTAAGCCCTCTTTGCGACAGTACGGAGAGCATATATATCTGCTTTGCCTTTTTGATAGCGGCGTCGGGATCACGTTCGTATTTCTTTTCAAGAAGCGAGAGGGCTTCGGAATTCGTGTTGAGTATAAGCTCACCTTCGAGTGCGGGCATATTGCCGCCCATTCCGTACAGCTTCATCATATCGCCGAAGCGTCTGCTTTCCTCTGAAACGGTGAGTATCGCGGGGAGATTTACGTCCTTGAATGCCTCAAAGCGGAGCTTCGCATTTTCGGGAATTACCTTTTTGAAAAGCTCGGTCAGCTTTTCGTTTTCCGCCGTTTCGCCGTCATCCTTGAGGGCATCTGCAAGGGAGGAGTCGACTCGTAGGAATTTGACCTTTTTGTCCTGCTCTACGAGGGATATGAACTGATTATCAAGCCCCTTGTCAAGATACGCTATCTCTATATTTTCATTTTCGAGCATCGAGATATACTGCGCCTGACTTGTTTTATCGGTGCAGTAATAGACGGTATTTTCGTTCTTTTCCTTGGCATTTTCAAGGTATTCGTCAATGGTTACGCTCTTGCCCGAGGTGAGCGGGTAAATTACGCTGTCCTTGATCCTGCCGTAGAATTTTTCGTCCTTTAGCGCACCATATTCGACGAATATCTTTATATCGCTCCAAAGCTCCTCGTATCTTTCTCTTTCGAGATTAAAAAGGGAATTCAGCTTGTCGGCGACCTTTTTGACGATGTGCTTTGACATCTTGTCAACGTACGCGCTGTTTTGCAGATAGCTTCTCGATACGTTTAAGGGAAGCTCGGGGCAGTCTATCACGCCGCGAAGCATAAGGAGAAATTCCGGAATTACCTCCTTGATGTTGTCAGCAACAAACACCTGGTTGTAGTACAGCTTTACCTGTCCTTCAAGACTTTCATATTCGCTTCCTATCTTCGGGAAGAAAAGTATGCCCTTGAAATTCAGGGGGTAATCTGCGTTTATATGAATATGGAAAAGCGGGTCGCGGAAGTCACCGAACACCTTGTGGTAAAATTCGTTATATTCCTCATCTGTGCAGTCGGACGGGTTTTTCATCCAAAGGGGAGTTATATCGTTTATCGGCTTCTTTTCTTCCTCCTCCTTTTCGCCCTCGAAGTAAATTTCAACGGGCATAAAGGAGCAGTAGCGGTCGAGGATGTTCTTCAGCTTGCTCTCGGAGAGGTATTCTTCCTCACTTTCCGAAACGTGAAGAACTATGTCGGTTCCGCGCTCGGTTTTGTCGGAGGCGGTTACTGTATATTCGCCGTTTTCTCCGCATTCCCAGAGGACAGCATGAGCGTCGGTATAGGATTTTGTGTTTACGGTAACGCTTGACGCGACCATAAATGCCGAATAGAAGCCGAGACCGAAGTGACCGATTATGCCGTTATTCTCGTCATCGCCCTCGTACTGCTTGATGAAGTCGAGCGCGCCCGAGAGGGCAATGTTACAAAGGTACTTATCAAGCTCGTCCGCGGTCATTCCGATACCGTTATCGGATACGGTTATCGTTTTTTCGTCCTTGTCGACCTTGACGGTTATCTTGAAGGCTTCGTTATCGAGCGATATATGTCCGAGGGAATTAAGACGCTTGAGCTTCGTTACTGCGTCGCAGGCGTTAGAGACCAGCTCGCGCAGAAATATATCCTTGTCGGAATAGAGCCATTTTTTGATTATCGGGAAAATATGCTCGGTCTCGACCGATATCCCGCCTTTTTTCATTTCGTCTGACATTTTTTCCTCCGTTATTAAAGCACGTCTGCAAGCTCATATATGAGCTTCTCGGTCTTTTCCCAGCCGAGACAGGGGTCGGTTATCGACTTGCCGTAGACGTTTTCGCCGATTTTTTGTGCGCCGTCCTCGATGTAGCTTTCAATCATAAGCCCCTTTACCATCGAATGGACGTCCTTGTTATGACGGCATGAATGAAGCACCTCTTTTGCGATTCTGATCTGCTCGAGATACTTCTTGCCTGAGTTTGCGTGGTTTGTATCGATGAGGACTGCCATATTGGAAAGTCCCTTTTCCTGATATGCGTTGTAGAGGGATATAAGGTCCTCGTAGTGGTAGTTCGGATGTGAAACGCCGCGGTCGTCAACGTAGCCGCGAAGGATCGCGTGAGCGTGAGGGTTGCCGAGCGATTTTACCTCCCAGCCGCGGTAGATAAAGGTATGTGAGCTTTGAGCAGCGACTATCGAGTTGAGCATTATCGAGATATCTCCGCTCGTCGGGTTCTTCATTCCGCAGGGGACGTCAAGTCCGCTCGCACAGAGGCGGGGCTGCTGATTTTCGACCGAGCGCGCACCTACCGCAACGTAGGAAAGGACGTCGGATAGGTAGCGGTGGTTTTCGGGGTAGAGCATTTCGTCGGCGCAGGAGAAGCCGGTTTCACGAAGGGCTCTCATGTGAAGGGCGCGGATCGCGATTATGCCCTTGAGCATATCGGGGCGTTCGTTCGGGTTCGGCTGATGAAGCATTCCCTTATATCCTTCGCCCGTTGTTCTCGGTTTATTCGTATAGATTCTCGGGACTATTACGATCTTGTCCGAGACCTTGTCCTGCACCGTACGCAGGCGCGATATATAGTCGATCACCGAGTCCTCGTTGTCTGCGGAGCAGGGGCCTATTACGAGCAGGAATTTGTTTGACTTGCTCTCAAAGACGTCGCGGATCTCTTTATCCTCGGCGGCTTTCAGCGCGGCGAGGTCGGTAGTCAGAGGGTACTCCTCCTTGATGTCCTGCGGGATCGGTAATTTGCGGTAGAATTCCATATTCATTTTGCGGGGTTCCTTTCGTTCGCGGGGGTTATTTTTTGTCGAATTTATCGCGGCGGACGGTTGATTGCCTCATCATTTCCTTCATTCCCTCCGTGTCGCCGTTTTCAAGCTGATTTTTCAGCTTGTCGAACTGCTTGCTAAAGAGATTCATTTGGTTTAAGAGCGCTTCTTTGTTCATCATAAACAGCTCGCTCCACATATTTTCGTTTATATGCGCGATGCGGGTAAGGTCGCGGAAGGAGTTACCCGTATAGTCCTCGAGGTTATTAAGGTCGTTGCAGGTCATAAGGACGACGGCAAGACAATGCGCCAGCTGTGACAGGAACGCTATCATTTCGTCGTGTTCTTCGGGGGTGAGGGTTGAGATCTTTGCAAATCCGATCTCTGCGCCAAGCAGTTTTATCGTTTCGATATTTTCCTCGGTGTTTTTGTCGGTAGGCGTGACGATGAAGTTAGCCTCCGATACGTTTACGCCTGCACTGTTCTGCACGCCGTAGACCTCGCGTCCTGCCATCGGGTGTGCGGGAACGAATTCGATATCGGGGCGGAGAAGGCTTTGGATCTCGTAGACTATTGAGGTCTTTACGCCCGTTACGTCGGTGATAAGTGCGCCCGGCTTGAAGAGGTTTTGGTTTTCCTTTATCCAGTCAACAAGCACGGTCGGATACAGACCGAATATAATGAGGTCGGCTTCGCCGATGAGCCTTTGGTCGATTTCTGTCGTGCCGTAATCTATAATGCCGTTTTCGAGCGCGTAGTCAATAGAGGACTGCGAGCGGGTTATTGCGGATACTTTATAGCCGTTTTTCTTAAGACCTATGGCGTAGCAGCCGCCCATAAGTCCGAGGCCGATTATTAGGATTTTTGTGTTTTTTGTGAGTTTCATATTTTACCTGTTGTTTTTTCGCATTTCTTTTCATACGAAAAGAAACGCTCGCAAAGAAACGTACCAAGGGGACAACCGTTTGAATTTTGCGAAAGCAAAATTCTGCACACGTTTTCCCCTTTGGAAACCCCTTTTGATTTAGGGAAGATTTTATATGTTTTTGGGTGGTTATTTCAGCGTATTGAGTATTTCAAAGAAATCGGGGAAGGATTTTTTTACCGCCTCGCAGCCGTCGATTTCGCCGCCAATGAGGGAAAGGATGACGGCGCACGCCATAACGATTCTGTGGTCATTGTGTCCGCAGAGCGGCTCTTTGGGGGTGGTGAGCGAATCGGGGGCGGTGACGGTAATTCCGTTATCGCCGACGGTGACGGGTACGCTGAGTTTCCGAAGCTCCGACGCCATCGCTTCGCCTCTGTCAGATTCCTTTATCTTAAGGCGATCTGTGTTTATAAGTCGAACGCCGTTCAACGCCGAAGCTGTCGCCATAAGTATAGGGGCAAGGTCGGGGCAATCGGCTATATCTATTGTCGGGCAGGTTCGCGAGAGCTTACCGAGAAGCTTTATTATTACCTCGTCGCCTTGAAGTGAGCGACGGCGAAGTCCGTTTATTTCGATATCTGAGCCGAGGGTGTTAAGCGCGAGGAAGAAGGCGGCGTTTGACCAGTCGCCCTCGACTGTGCAGTCGGTCGGCTTGTATTTCTGCCCGCCCGGAATTATGATCTTATCGTCCTCGGTGACCTCGACGCGGACGCCGAATTCCTTTAGTGCCTCGACGGTCATCGCGATATACGATGCCGACATAACGGGCGGTATCAGCTCGATCACGCTGAAGCCGTCACAGAGGGGAAGGGCAAACATAAGTCCGCTTATAAATTGGCTTGATACGTCACCGCGCAGGCGGAAGTGTCCGCTTGTGATAGGCCCCTTGACCGTCAGGTCGTTTTCGGTCAATATATAGTCCATTCCCTGAGACACGCATATTTCTTCATACGGCTCAAGAGGACGCGAAAGGAGCCTTTCGCTTCCTTTTAACGTCGCTTCCTTATCGGAGAGCAGGCATATCGGAACGAAGAAGCGGAGAGTGCTTCCGCTTTCGCGGCAGTTAAGGATCGCCTTTTCTCGGCTTTTCGGATTACAGCCGACGATCGTCACGGTGCCGCCGTTTATTTCGACCGATGCGCCGAGCGCTTTTATGCAGTCGAGCGTTGCCTTCATATCCTCCGATTCGGAAATGCCTTGAATAACGCTTTTGCCCTCGGCGAGTGCGGCGCATATAAGCCGTCTGTGTGCGGCGCTTTTTGAGGGCGGGGCGGTAATTTCGCCCGAATAGGTCGTTTTTTCTATTTGTATCTTCATTATTTATCTTTAAGCAGCTTAATTATACTTGACGCGACCTCGGTAACGCTTCCGTTTCCGTCGACGGTGTCGTCACAGACCGAAAGGTATATCGGGTATCTGTCCTCGTAACGTCGGCGGAGCGAATCTATGTCGCCCGAAAGGGGACGGTCGGAAGTGGGTGTGAGGTTTTCGAGAGAGCGGTCTATAAATACGAGTCGTCCGTTTGCTTTGAGCATATCGACGTTTTCCTCGCGCAGTATCGCGCCGCCGCCCGTTGCGATAACGGCATTCCAAATTCCGCTTGACAGCTTCTTTATTGATTTGGTTTCAAGATAACGGAAGTGAGTCTCTCCGTAGCGCAAAAAGATCTCGGGTATTGACATTCCCGCGTCAAGTGCTATCGGCTCGTCGCTGTCGTAAAAATGACGGCGGAGCGTGACGGAAAGTGCTTTTCCGACACTTGATTTACCGCAGGACGGCATACCGACGAGGACTATATTTTCCTTTTCGCGAAGCACCTCGTTGTATATGCGGTCGCAAAGCTCGGTCGGCGCTTCGGTGTCGAAGAAACGTCCGTAAGCGGCAACCGCCTGCGAGACCAGCATATAAAGACAGCCTTCGGCGGGGATGCCGAGCTTTTTTGCCTGACGGATAAGAGGCGTGCGTAGCGGATTGTATATTGCGTCGACGACGCCCTTCAGCTCGGCAAAATCCGAAAGCTCTATCGGGCTTTCAAAATCGTTCGGGTACATTCCGACCGGCGTGCAGTTGATGATGAACGACGCGTCGGCGTGGAGCGTTGATGCTTCCTCATAAGTAACCGTTTCCTCGGTCTTCGTGCGGCTGACTGTGATTATTTTATCAGCCCCAAGGTCGCGTGCGACCACCCTTGCGGTAACAGCGGTACCGCCCGTGCCGAGTATAAGCACCTTGCCGAAGAGCTTTTCGCCGTTCGTTATGCGCTGAATCAGACGCGACATACCGAAATAGTCGGTATTGTAGCCGTAAAGGGTGCCGTTCTTATTTACTACGGTATTTACCGCACCTATTTTTTTGGCTTCCTCGCTTATTTCATCAAGGTAGGGAATGACGTCCTTTTTGTAGGGTATCGTCACGTTTATGGCCGAAAAATCCTTTTCGGTCATAAATCTTCCTACTTCTTCCTTACTCAGCTCAACAAGCTCGTAGGGGTAGTCCCCCAATTTTTTATGGATCTCGGGGGAAAAGCTGTGTGCGAGTTTTTCACCTATAAGTCCGTATTTCATATATTTCCTTTCGGCGCGTTTCCGTCGCGCATATAGATAAGGTCGAGAAGCGTGAGTGCCGTTACGGCGTTTACTACCGATGCGGCGCGGTGTACTATACAGGGATCGTGTCTGCCGCCGACCGAGAGGGTCTTGCTTTCACCCTTTTCGAGGTCAACGGTCGATTGCTCTTTTGAAATTGAGGGCGTCGGCTTTACCGTTACGGTAAAGGTTATAGGCATACCGTTTGTGATACCGCCGTTGATGCCGCCGTTGTTGTTTGTTTTCGTTATTACCTTGCCGTTTTCATACGCGAAGGCGTCGTTTGCCTCGCTTCCGCGCATTTGCCCGAATTTTTCGCCGAGACCGAAGCCGACGGCTTTTACTGCGGGAATTGAGAACAGTGCGTGTGCCAGCACACTTTCGCAGGTGTCGAACCACGGCTCGCCGTATCCGCCCTTCATTCCGATCACGGCAGTTTCAAGGACTCCGCCGATGCTGTCGAGGTCAAGCCTTGCCTTTTCGATTTCGGCTTTTATTTCCTCGCCTGCGTTTTCGCAAAGAACGGGGAAGGGCTTGTCCGAAAGATAGGATATATCGCTATCAAGGTTATCAAAATTGCGGTCGACGGCGTTTCCTATGCTTTTTATATGAGTGCCGATCTTTATTCCCTCGTTTTCAAGGGCAAGCTGTGCGATGGCTCCCGCCGCAACGAGCGCGGCTGTAACTCTGCCCGAGAAATGTCCGCCTCCGCGGTGATCCTGATATCCGCCGTATTTTAAGAATGCGGAATAATCTGCGTGAGAGGGGCGGGGGGTATAGCGCATTTCGCCGTAGTCTGCGCTCTTTTTTTGTGTATTCGGGATAAGTATGCAAAGGGGAGCTCCCGTTGCCTTGCCCTCGAACACACCGCTTATTATCTTGAATTCGTCCGCTTCGCGGCGAGGGGTCGATATGCTTCCCGACGGACGGCGCAGGGAAAGGCGCGAGGCGATATAGCTTTCGTCGATCACCGTTCCCGGACGCAGACCGTCGAGGACGGCAAACAAGCTGTCGCCGTGGCTTTCGCCGCCGAGGGTTATATGCAGAGAATTTCCGAATGTGTTTTTCATAATTTTGTCCTTTGTATCGGAGATGGTTTGGTTTTGCCGATGTAGGGGCGACCATTGGTCGCCCGCTTTGCAGCAAGGCATTTTTCGGGCGACCGGTGGTCGCCCCTACAATTACTCCCAAGCGTTTTCTGTAAGCTCTTTCAGCTCATTTAGCGTTACTTTTTTCACCGTATACGTGCCGATCTTTTCGCAGAATACTGCGTTTATGCCCGACGAGGTCGATTTTTTATCGTGAGATACTGCTTCAAAGGCTTTATCAATATCGTAATTTGCTTCGGTCGGGAGATTTAATTTTTTCAGTGCATTGACAACGCGCTCTCTTACGTTTTCGGAGCACATAGGTATCATTCCGAGCGCGACGCATTCGCCGTGGTAATATCCGAGACCGAGGGATTCGATGCCGTGGCCGACCGTGTGTCCGAAGTTCAGAACACGGCGAAGTCCCGATTCCTTTTCGTCCTGTTCGACGACGTGTGCCTTTATTTCTATGCTTTTTGCGATTATTTCTTCAAGATGCTCGACCGCGCTTTCCTTTTCGAAAAGCCCGAAAAGCTCGGCGTCAAAGGTTGCCGCCATCTTGAGTGCTTCGCAAAGCCCGTTTGACACCTGGCGGCAGGGCAGGGTGGAGAGAGTGTTTATATCGGCGATTACGCTCTTCGGCTGCTTGAACGCGCCGACTGTGTTTTTGATACCGCCGAAGTTTATTCCCGTTTTTCCGCCGACCGAGGAATCGACCTGCGAAAGAACTGTTGTAGGTATATTGTAGAAATCTATTCCGCGCATATAGGCGGACGCGGCAAAGCCGGTAAGATCTCCGACGACTCCGCCGCCGACCGCGACTGCGCAGTCGCCGCGGGTAAATCCGTTTTTCAGCATTTCGGAAAGAAGAAGCGAAAATCCGTCTATGCTTTTGCTTCCCTCGCCTTGGGGAACGGTCACTACGTATGCTTCCTTGCACTGCTCGGCTACGGCCCTTGCGTATTCGGCAGGGACTCCGTCGTCGGTCACGACGAGTACCTTTCGGTCAAGGTCAAAGAGTTTTTTCGCCTCGTTTATCAGTCCTTGCCCGACGTATACGTTATAGCTGTTTTCGCCGAGATTGATTTTTATGGTTTTCATAATTTTCCTTAAAGCGTTTTAGTTTTGTACGTGCCTGCAATTTTCAGGCGGTCGCAGCAAGAGGAAAGCTCGTCCTTTAATGCCTTGGCTTTCTCTTCGGTGAGCGTTCCTTCGCATTCGACGTAGAAATAGTAGCTCCAGAGAAGCTCCTTCATCGGGCGTGAGCGAAGCGCTGTCATATTGTAGCCGTGGCGTCCGATTATGCTTATTGCCTCTGAGAGCGAGCCTGCCTCGTGGCGCACCGTGAACATCAGAATGAAACGGTTTTCGGGGGCGTTTTTCATATTGAACTCTATCGGCGCTCGGGTGAAAACGCCGAAGCGCGTCGTGTTCGAGCGGCTTTCGTTTATATGTCTTTCAAGCACGGTGAGCCCGAATATCTTGGCGCATTCCTCGGAGCATATCGCGCCGACAGTCTTGTCGTTCATCTCGCTTACCGATCTTGCGGCGATCGCGGTGTTTTCATACTGAACCTGCTCGAAGCCGTTTTCTTTTATATAATTTGCACACTGGCTCAGCGCCTGAGGGTGGCTTATTACCTTTTTGATGTCGCCTTTGGCCGCTCCCGAGACTGCTGCGAGGTCGTGTATTACGGGGAGATCGTAGACGCCGTTTACGGTCAGAGTGCCCGAAAAGAGCATATCTATGACCTGACCGACGTCGCCTGCATAGCTGTTTTCAAGCGGAAGGACTGCACAGTCGCATTCGCCGTTGACGACGGAGTTATACGCGTCGGCAAAGTTGCCGTAAGCGACACTCTCTCCCGTTTCGAAGATCTTGCCTGCCGCGATATGTGCAAAGGCACCTACGGTACCTGAATACGCTATTTTCATTCCGCTGTTCAGGCGGGATTGATAGGATGAGGAGAGCTTCATCGTTTCGTTTATGAAGTTGACGTAGTATTCTTTTATTACCGAATCCTCGATATACTCGCAGTTGCGCGCGACCACCTCGCGCTCGCGCTTTTCGTCGCGGATCGGCATACCGACGCTCTTTTTGTGCGCGGCAACTGCCTCGACTGCCTTCATTCGACGCTCAAAAAGCTCTGCCATTTCCTTGTCTATTTCGTTTATTTCGTTTCTTGCTTGTGTTAGGTTATTCATACGTTTCTCCGAGAAAAATGAGAAAAATCTATCTATAATATCATATTATACAACATCAACCTCAACATTTCAATAGAGTAAAGCAAAATTTATTGACGAATTAAGAAAAAAGTGGTATTATACTCTTACAAAAAATATTTAGGTGGTTTTTATGGTAAATTCGGATATGTATAAGCTCGGCTCCGCGCCGTCGGCTATCAGAGAGCTTTTTGAGTATGGAAAGAAGATGAAAAGCGAAAGAGGCGAGGAAAACGTCTTTGATTTCAGCCTCGGAAATCCCTCAACGCCTCCTCCGAAGAGTGTGCTTGACACTATGGAGAAGATCCTCTCCGAGACCGAGCCCTGCGCTCTGCACGGCTACTCGTCGGCTCAGGGTGATATGAATACCCGCCGTGCGATAGCGGAAGATCTATTTGCCCGTTATGGTGCGAAGATATCGCCCGACAGGATATATATGACCTGCGGTGCGGCGGCATCGCTTTGCATTACGATCCGCGCTCTTGCGTGTCAGACGCAGAATGAATTTATCGTTCAGGCGCCTTTCTTCCCCGAATACAAGGTCTTTACCGAAAATAACGGTGGAAAGCTCCTTATTTCCGAGGCGGACACCGTGAATTTCGAGCTGAATATTCCCGCGATAAGTGCTCTTATCAGCGAAAGGACGCAGGGAATCATAATCAATTCCCCGAACAACCCCTCGGGCGTTATTTACGGTGAAGCGTCGCTATCCGAGCTTGCGTCGCTTCTGACCGAAAAGTCGAAGGAATACGGACACCCGATCTATATTATCTCGGACGAGCCGTACCGTGAGCTCACCTACGGTAAGAAGGTTCCTTATATCCCCGACATTTATCCCGATACCGTCATTTGCTACTCATATTCGAAGTCGCTTTCGTTACCGGGTGAGCGAATCGGATATATTGCGCTTCCTGATGGTATCAGCAATATCGACGAGCTTTACTACGCCGTTTGCGGAGCGGGAAGATCACTCGGTTACGTTTGTGCACCGACCTTTATGCAGAAGGTCGTAGGTGCTTGCACTGGTCAGGTGAGCGACCTTGATTCTTACAGGAAAAACCGTGACGAGCTTTATTCCGCTCTTACCGCTATGGGCTACGAATGCGTTATCCCCGACGGAGCGTGTTATCTCTTTGTGAAAGCTCCGGGCGGTGACGCCGTCGCGTTCAGCGAAAAGGCGAAGGAACTTGGACTTCTCGTCGTTGCGGGCGACGGCTTCGGTTGCCCCGGATATCTCAGGATATCCTACTGTGTATCTCACGAAACGGTGAGAAACTCGCTTACTGCTTTTGGAAAAGCAATAGATCTCTTCGTATGACGGAGCTTCTCCCAAACGAGAGCTTGACCGATGTAAACGACGGTATCAGGCTCATTCAGAATAAAAAAGGACTTACCTACGGCACCGACGCTTATCTGCTTTCCGCGTTTATTAAGGAAAAAAAGAACGGTACTGCCGCCGAAATAGGCTCGGGAAGCGGTATAATCTCGCTTCTGCTTGCAGGGAGAGGAAAGTTTAAGAGGATATTTGCCCTTGAGGTGCAGGAGTATTATGCTTCTCTTACCGAAAGAAACGCTCTTTTGAACGGTCTTGACGGAGTAGTAACTGCCGTTCACACCGACGCAAGAGAGTTCAAGACCGAGTGCGATGCCGTCTTTATGAACCCGCCTTATATGAAGGCCGGCGACGGAAAGCGCAACGAGGACGACGGCAAATACGCTGCCCGCCACGAGCTTAACGGAGATATAACCGATCTTTGCCGTGCCGCAAGCGGAATGCTCAAATACGGCGGAGATGCTTACGTCGTTTACCGTCCCGATCGGCTGACCGATCTTATTTGCGCGCTTCGGGAAAGCAGGCTCGAGCCGAAAAGTGTTTGCTTTGTTCATCAGAGTGTCAAGCACGAGCCGTGTCTGGTTCTCATCTGCGCGAAAAAGGGCGGAAAGAGCGGCGTTACGGTAATGCGCCCGCTTATTCTCACCGATGAAAACGGAAGTGAGAGTGAAGATTGCAGGTATATTTACGATAACGGAAATTGGTTGAAAGGATAAGATTATGTCCGACACCGAAAAGAATAAAATTTTACCCTCGACGCTTTACCTTGTCGCGACACCGATAGGGAATCTCGACGATATGACCTTTCGCGCGGTAAAGACCTTGACCGAATGTGATTTTATCGCCGCCGAGGACACGAGAGTGACGGCGAAGCTTCTTTCCGCTTACGAGATAAAGAGGCCGTGTGTCACCTATGAGGAGCATAGCAAACGCTCTGCGGGTGAGATGATACTGTCGCGCCTCAAGAACGGCGAAAGCTGTGCGCTCGTTACCGATGCGGGAACGCCCGCTATCAGCGATCCCGGCGAGGATCTCGTTCGTCTTTGCGCGGAGAACGGAATTAACGTGGTCGCCGTTCCCGGCGCTTGCGCGGCGGTAAATGCGCTCGCGCTTTCGGGGCTTTCAACGAGGCGGTTCGTTTTCGAAGGCTTCCTCGAAGGAAAGGACGGCGCGAAAAAGGAGCGTCTTAACTCTCTCGCCGCCGAGGACAGAAGCATCATCTTCTATGAGGCACCGCACCGATTGACCGACACGCTCAAAATGATGTCGGAGGCGTTCGGTGACGATCGTAAGGTTGCCGTTTGCCGCGAGCTTACCAAGCGCAACGAGGAGATCCTTCGTTTTACGCTCGGCGACGCGATAGCTCATTTTACAAAGACCGAGCCGAAGGGCGAATTTGTTCTCGTCGTTGACGGCCGAAAGGAAAATACCGACGCCTTCTGGCTTGAAATGTCGGTTTCCGAGCACGTTCTTTACTACGTCGAAAAGATGGGACTCGACAAGATGTCGGCGGTCAAGGCGGCGGCGAAGGACAGAGGCTTGCCGAAGAACGCGGTCTATAAGGAATTTCTGAATTACGAGAATAAATAAGAAAACGGCGGATGCCGCGATGCTCAAGCAAAGCATCGCGGCAACTATGATTGCCCTTGCGGGCAAGTTATGAGTTATGATATGCTTCGCATAGTTATGATTGGCTTCGCCAAGTTTGATATTAGAACGGCAATCATATCATAACGCTTGCGTAGCAAGCTCATAACAGCGAGCAAAGCGAGCTTCATAACTCTAAACTAAAAAAGAGCAAACACATCTTGTGACTGCTCTTTTTTTGTCGGTGACACGCTCGGTTTTGCAGCATATCATATAAATACAAAGCAAATTTCTCCGACGGAAAAAATTCATTTCGGGTTCGAAAACGAAGCAAATCCTTCAACAATTCGCATAAAATCCGCAAAAACGGGCTGTAAAATACTGACATATCAGAAAAAATGACAGAAAACTCTTGATTTATTGTAATTTTTGTGTTACGATGGTATGCGGAAGACCTTGGCGAAAAAGAATTTTACGAAAGGAGAGCCACCGAAATGGGCTTTCGTGCCATACTCGAAAAGGTGAATAATAAGCTTAAAAGTGCTTGGGCGTTCCTTGCTTCGAGTGCGAAAAAGCTTTTGCCGATCGTAACCGAAAAGGCGAAAGAGCTTTACATGAAACTGCGCGAAGTGATGAAAAAGCGCAACGCGAAGATCATAGCGGCGGCGTCTGCTATCGCAATTCTTCTCGCGTCGAGCGCTGCTATCGTTTCCGCGAGCAACTCGGGCGTCGTTTATATCGACGGCGAGGCGGTCTGCAAGGTCGGAAGCAGAAGTGAGTTCAAAAAGGCGCTTGCGCTTCTTGAAAAGCTACACGTTGAAAACGGCGTTTCCGACAGAACCGACAAGAAGATAACCTGCACCTTTACGCTTTCGGGTGTAAAGAGAGTAAATGCAAGCGAATGTGCGGAGCTTCTTTATAAGGAGTGTCTTACCGATTACGTTCGTGCGTACTGTATTTCGATGAAGGGCATCGAGATAGGCTTCTGCGCTACATATTCCGAGGCAGAGCAGGTCGTTGAGCATTTCAGACAGCATATTATCGACAGCGTTCTTGAAAAGGACGACGCCGCAGACTTCGTTGAGCTTACGACCGACTTTACGATAAGCTCGGCAATCTGCCGTCCCGACAGAGTGTCGAAGGCGGAGAGCCTTTGCCGTGCTATGCTTAACGTAGATGACCACGACGGTGACGGCGACGGCTCCGTTTCGTCAAACAGAGTGACGGCGTCGGGTGCGCTTTCTCTTCTCTATGCCGACAAGAACTTCGCGTTCGGTATGCTTAAGAACGAGTCGGAGATCGAGCTTCCGAAGTTTGACTTCTCCTTTAACCTCGGCGAGCTTAATTCTTCGATCGAGTATAAGACCTGTGTTATCGAGACCTATTCCGAGATCGTTCCCTTTGAAACGGTGACCGTTGAGACAGACGAGCTTTACGTCGGACAGAGCAAGATCGAACTTGAGGGCGAAAACGGAATTGCCGAAAACGTTTATGAGATATCCTATATCGACGGTGTCGAGGTATCTAAGGTTCTCGTTTCCTCGAACGTCGTTTCCGAGCCGACTGCTTGCATCAAGCTCGTCGGAACCAAAAATTATCCTGCAACCGTTCCGACGGGATCGTTTATGTGGCCCGTTAAAGACAGGTTCGTTATAACCTCGGGCTTCGGTGTGAACCGCGAGGGACTTGACGCCTCGGGCTCCTATCACAAGGCCATAGATATTGCGGCGGCACGCGGAACTACGGTCTATGCAGCTGACGGCGGCGTCGTTACCTTTGCCGCATACAGCGGAACCTATGGACTTATTATAAAGATAGCTCACGAAAACGGCGTTGAAACGAGATATGCTCACCTTGACGAAATTGACGTTCAGGTCGGCGATAGTGTTTATAAGGGACAGCCGATAGGAAAGATGGGTATCACGGGACGAGTTACGGGCCCGCATCTCCATTTTGAGGTTCGTATAAACGGTAATCCCGTTAACCCGAGAAATTATCTTCCCTCGGATAAGCCTTGGGAAAACTAATGAATGAAGCAAATGAGGCAAGGCCGAAACTCGGTCTTGCCTTTTTCGTTTTGATGTGATATAATGGGCACAATACGATTAAAATGGTGGTATTATGGAGTTTTGCGTCTCTTTGGCGGGGATACCCGTCCGCGTTGTACACAAATACGAGCATATTCGTGCGCTTTGCGAGGATTATCTGACTGATGATGAGCCGCTTTTTACCGTTTCGGCGACCGACGAGGAGATCGACGCTGAAATGTCGATAACGAACGGCGAATTTCCTCGCGATATTTGTGAGGGTACCTGTATTCACCGCGCCGCCACTCGTGCGCTCGTCAAGTACGGCGTTATGCTTATACATTCCGCCGTTATCACCGTTGACGGCGAGGCGTACGTTTTTATGGCGAAGAGCGGCGTCGGCAAATCAACGCATATCCGCCTTTGGCAGAAAGTTTTCGGTGACCGTGCCGTCGTTTTGAACGGTGACAAGCCGTACTTTACCTTTGAGGACGGCGTTCTGACCGCTCACGGCACTCCGTGGAGAGGCAAGGAATTTCTCGGCTGTCCTATGAAGGCGCCCGTTCGCGGGATATGCATACTTCGCCGCGGAATTGAAAATCAAATATCGCCTGCCAGCTCCCATGATGCCGTCGGGCAGATATTCCATCAGGTGCTTCTCCCGCAGGACGGCGCGGAGCTTGCTTCCTTTATGGCGATGATGGACAGGATAATCAAGGGCGTACCGATTTACAATCTTTACTGTAATATGGACGACGACGCTGCGAGCGTCGCGTACAACGGAATGAGAGGAAATTGATATGAAGATCAAAGAGGGATTTGTTTTGCACTCGGTCGGTGACGAGAACGTCGTTGTTGCTATCGGGAAGATGACTATGAAATTCAGAGGAATGATACGTCTTAATGCGACGGGTGCCTTCATTTTCCGTTGTCTTGAAAAAGAAAATGACGAAAAGGGCATCGTTGACGCCCTTATGAGCGAATACGGAATAGACGAGGCTACCGCTGCTAATGCCGCTGTGTCCTTCATTTCACAGCTCGATAATGCGGGTGTGCTCGATAAATGAGCGACGGAATGAAGCGGACGACGATAGTTGAGGAGCTGAAAGCGGGCAGGAGCGTAACGTTTTTTACCGTTGGCTGTTCGATGCAGCCCCTTCTTTACGAGCGTCAGACACACGTTATGATCGCGCCTATTACCGACGGCGTTAAGAAGTACGATATCGTTCTTTACGTTCGTGCCGACGGCGTTCTCGTCTTGCACAGGTGCATAAAGGTAATGGACGGTTACTGTCTTATTCGCGGCGATAACACTTATTTTATCGAGCACGTTAATAACGAGCAAATGGTCGGTATCGTTACGCACGTTTATCGCAAGGGCAAGATGATCGACGTGAAGAAGAGCACCTCATACCGATTTTACAGCGTATTCTGGCATAAGATTTTTCATTTGAGATATTTTATTCTGAGAGTGAGACGGAAAATAGGAAAATGGATTCGGAAAACAAAAGGATAATTGCCGCCTGTAATATGCTCCGCCTCTGCGTTTTCGCTTTGACGGGGCGCGGCGGTGAGAACGTTGACACAAGCGCGGCGTCGCTTGCCGATATTTACAGGATCAGCGCGTACAACGGGCTCGTTTCTCTCGTCGGCGAGGGAATTGACAGGCTCGGAATTGAAAAAAACGACGAAAACGCGCCCGTTCTCGACGCTTTTCGTCAGGCGCTCGCTATGGCTGTCCGCAAAAACATTCTTCTCGATACCGAGCGAGAGGTCATTTTTTCTCATTTCAACGAAAAGGGTATCTGGTATATGCCGCTCAAGGGCGCTATCCTCAAGGATATGTATCCGAAGCTCGGACTTCGTCAGATGTCGGATAACGATATTCTTTTTGATGCCGCTTACCGCGAGTATATACACGATTATTTCGTATCGCAGGGCTATACGGTTGAGGAATATATGGACGGCTTCCATGACGTTTATCAAAAGAAGCCGATATTCAGTTACGAAATGCACGTCGAGCTTTACAGCGAAAAAAGACCTGTTCTCCGCGAATACTACAAGGACGTAAAGAGCCGTCTCATCAAGGATGACGACAATGAGTTCGGCTATCACTTTACCGATGAGGACTTCTATATTTTTCTTGTCCTTCATGCGTATAAGCATTTTGCTTTCAGCGAAAGCATAGGAGCTAAGCATCTTGTTGACGTTTACGTTTATCTGAACAAGAAACCGCATCTTGATTTCGGGTATATTGAGAGCGAGCTTGACAAACTCGGCGTTACGGAATTCGAGCGCGGCTGCCGAGTGCTTGTCGGCGAGATATTCGACAAAATCGAGACCTTTGATATAGATAAGCTGTCGGGCGAGATGAAGACGCTTCTTTCGGCGTTTATGCTCAATATGTTCAATATCTCTGCTGCAGGCAAGGTCGAAAAGGGGGTTCGCTCGAAGGGTAAGCTCGGCTATCTTATGAGCAGAATTTTTCCCGGCGTCGAGTATATGAAGACCTACAAGCCGTTTTTTGCAAAAAAATGGCTCTTGCCGTTCGGCTGGATATACCGCGCGTTTGATATTTTGTTTAACCGCCTCGGCAAGTCGCTGAGGGAGATCGGAATGATAACCCGTTCGAAGCACAAAAAGGACAAATGATAAAAACCCCCGCTTCGGCGGAGGTTTTTTCTTGTACACGAAAACCACGCGATAGTTGAAATGGTAAAATAAAGGTAGGTTTTGCCGATGAACGGAATTGAAGTAAAAGAAGGAGAAGATCGCTTGTGAGAAGCCTTCCCTTGGGGGAAGGTGCCGAGCGTATGCGAGGCAGATGAGGGAAAACCGTAGGTCAAGATAATAAAAATTAGAATTCCTTTGTAACACCTCATCCGACTGCTCCTGCGTCGCAGCCACCTTCCCCAAGGGGAAGGCTAAGAAAAGCAAACCCGTTTACGGGTAGCAGATAACAGATGCATGGCCGACAGGCCCAAAAAAGCGCACTTGTGTGCAGCCGGTAGTATTAGGGCTACGCCCGAAACTGAAATACCCCCGCTATGCGGGGTGATTTTTTATGAAGAGAAAAAAATTATAAATAGTATTGACAAATAGTAATGACAGTGATACAATGATGATGTATCTTTATACAAAGGCGCGGAAAATCCCGCCTAAACCCGTTTGCTATAATCTTCCGAGCAGAAAATTGGCTTGGTCACCCGATTTTCAGGGTCGGAAGTCTTATAGAATTTTTCATGAAAAATTCGCAAATACCCTAAACAAAAAATAAAAAAGGAGGAAATTTTTTATGAAAAAGCGCATACTCTCATTTCTCGTGGCGTGTTTCATGGTTGCGTCTACTTTCATAATCTCGAAGCCGCTCGTTCACGTTCACGCGGTTGACGGTGAAAGTGCGTACGGAGAATGGGTCTTTTCCGGCAATACTGATGACTATGATCAGAATAACAACTTCAGTATAGCTATGTATATGGGCCCTATGGGACCGGCAGGTTCATCAGGAAGTAATGTAAGAGACGTCTATGTTCCTACTGCTATCTTGTCGAGCACCGATCCTCTCACGCTCATAAAAGGTACCGAAGGCAGCGCGTGGAAGTATACTGTCGATACATCTACTATATCGGCAAATCCCGGCTGGTACGGAACGGCAGCTATCTCCTACAAGGGAGAAAATGATCTCGGAGGCATCAGCGTAAACGTTAAGCCTATCGAGGTTAACATTTCCATCGAGTTTACCGCTCCCGAGGACGG
This sequence comes from Eubacteriales bacterium, assembly GCA_045533115.1. GTDB lineage: Bacteria > Bacillota > Clostridia > Oscillospirales > CAG-272 > Colimorpha_A. Next base: position 2,783 of record JAZSHF010000008.1, on the reverse strand, counting down.
TGTTTACAGCTTTGAGGAGATCGTAAAGCAGCTCGAAAACACTTGTGATTCGAGTAGCACATCCGTTAAGTTTGACACGCTGTTTGCTTTCGTCGTTCTGAAGGGCGATACGATCTACGACAGCTACGTTACGAAGGTAGGCTCAAGCGAGGCAAATCCTTCTGTCGGAACTCTTGAGGGTTACGTTTCCCTTAAGAAGGACGAGGTTCTCAAGTTCGTTGCTTTGGAAGGATTTTCGAACATACAGGGTTATGGCGAAAATTTCCAGCCTACTACTTTGTCGATCGAAAGCCTTGTCGTCAAGAAGGTAGCGGAACTCTCTACCGAGGAAGATACCGTTTATACTCCTAACTTGACCCTCGATAACAATGACACCAACTTCAAGTGGAAGCTGATGGCTAAGGACGGCGACGGCTATATAGAAGTGGAATCGAATGGTTCGATGGGAAGCGGTGCTAACTTTAATGCCCTATACAATGGCAATATTGTATTTGCCCGTGCCAGTGCCGGACATCTGGTATACTACGGACAGGGCGGTTACGCTGCAGCCGTTACGTTTACCGCTCCCGATGCAGGAACGTATATGATGAACGCATTTGCCGTTCAGACAGACGTGTCGGCTGCGGATTCGGGCGTTCTCTTTGAGCTTATTGACAAAGACGGAAATCCTCTTGACTCCATCTGCTATAACGGTGCCAGAATGTCTACTATGGTAGGTTCCCTCAAAGGAGCTAAGGCACCGCTTTCCGCAGCGGTTGAGCTTGAGGCAGGCGAAACGATAAGCCTCGTTTTCACCACTGAGGTAAATAAAGATCCTCTCTCCTCAATTTACAATCTCAACGTTGTAAAGGTAACCGTTCCCGCGCATCCCGGAGTAGCACATGATGACGCTGAGTGGACCAAGGACGAGGATTCTCATTCCCTCGACCGTCCCTGCTGTGATGACGCGGACGTTGCCGACGAGCCTCACGTTTGGAACGGGGATAACGTTTGTGACGTTTGCGAATACGTTTGCGAAAACCACGTCTTCGTAGGCGGCGCATGCCAGTACTGCGGTACCGCTTGCGCACACACGGGCGGAACAGCAACTTGTAAGACTCAGGCTGTATGTGATGCATGCGGAGCGTCGTACGGTGAGCTCAATCCCGCTATCCACGAGGGTGATGCCAAGTGGATCGATAACGGCGATGGAACTTGTTCCTACACTTATGCTTGCTGCGAAAAAGCTGAAGAGCCTAAGGGTCACGAGTACGTCGAAGGCGCATGCCAGAACTGCGGAACCGCTTGTGCACACACGGGCGGCACTGCTACCTGTAAGACTCTTGCTGAATGTGAAGTATGCGGAGAGTCGTACGGTGACGTCGTTCCCGCTAACCACGAGGGTGAAGCTACCGTTCTTGTCAACAACAAAAACGGCACTCACACCGCAAAATACACCTGCTGCGGAGCTGTAGAAGGTACTTACGATTGCGAATTCGAAAACGATGACGATATGACTTGCGAATGCGGATATGACCGAACCGCAGTAGTAGCAGAGGATAACTTCAACGAAGTATTCGAGAGCGTATTCGGCGAAGGCACGACCAACATCGAAGCAGAAGCTCCTGCTGCCGGCGCATTTGACGCCTTTGAAGCACTTGAGGGCGCACCTGTTGAAGGCTTCGAATATAAGGGCTTCAACCTTGAGCTCGTAGAAGATGGAAATTACGTATATCTCCGTCATCACGTTATCCTTAACGGAATTGCACTTGATACCGTAAAGGTAGGCGGCGTTGCAGCTGATCTCAAGGCAGGACCCAACTACGAGAATTACTATTACTTCGACGTAAAGGTAAACGTTGGCGACTTCGATACAGCACACGTAATCACCATCGGTGACACTACCGTTGTAACTGCATCGGTATATTCGTACATGAACACTGCATACGCAAGCACCGGAGAGCTCACTTCCGAGCAGATAAATCTCCTCAATGCTCTGTATCAGTGGAACGTCGCTGTTGCGAATGCAAACTAAGAAAGGAGTTCACAATAATGGAAAAGAATTTTGAGATGCCTACCCTGACCTTGGTAGTGTTTGAAAACGAAGACGTTATTACGACCTCCTTTATGTTCTTCAGAGGAGCCTACGGCCTTCCGGGATTCAATCCCTTGGCTGAGTAATAACAAAACAGAAAACCTCCGCTTCGGCGGAGGTTTTTTTGTCCCCGAAAACCCCGCCATAGTGGCGGGGTTCTATGTAGGTTTTGCCGATGAACAGAATTGAAGTAAAAGAAGGAGAAGATTGCTTGTGAGAAGCCTTCCCTTGGGGGAAGGTGCCGAGCGTATGCGAGGCGGATGAGGGAAAACCATAGGTCAAGATAATAAAAATTAGAATTCCTTTGTAACACCTCATCCGTCTGCTCCTTCGTCGCAGCCACCTTCTCCCACTGGAGAAGGTATAACGCCGTCTGCGACGGCTAACCTCATCCGTCATTTGCTTCGCAAATGCCACCTTCCCCAAGGGGAAGGCAAGGAGGCAGACCCGTTTACGGGTAGCAAGTAATTGATGCACGGCCGGCAGGCCAATCTAAAGCGCACTTGTGCGCAGCCGGTAGTATTAGGGCTATGCCCGAAACTGAAACACCCCCGCTATGCGGGGGGATGTTTATTGTATATTTTAAGCGATTAGAGGCGTTGTTTACCTTCTCCAGCGGGAGAAGGTGGCTGAGTGAGGCGAAGCCGAACGAAGTCGGATGAGGTGTATTGTACAATTAAAATATTATTATATCAAGTCAGTTGCATTA
>JAZSHF010000071.1:0-22973 GCA_045533115.1 Eubacteriales bacterium | reverse complement strand
GGGGAGAGGTTTCCCCTCCCGCAAAAAACAGACGACGTTTCCGTCGTCTGTTTTTTATTTATCAAGCGTTGAAAGGTCAAACGGGGTCGTCTGGTAGACGAAGTAGTTGAGCCAATTCGAATAGAGCAGGTTTGCGTGCGAGCGCCAGGTCACGACGGGCGGCTTTGTAACGTCATCGTTCGGGAAATAATTTACGGGAATATGCGGGTTCTTGCCTGCATCGAGGTCGCGAAAATATTCGTCCGAGAGCGTGTATGCGTCATACTCGCTGTGTCCCGTTATGAATATCTGCTTACCGTTTTTAGTAGCCATCGCATAGACTCCGCATTCCTCCGACGATGCGAGGATCTTAAGTCCCTCAACCTTTTCAACGTCGGCACGGTCGACCGTTGTATGACGGCTCTGCGGTACGGGGAAAACGTCGTCAAATCCGCGCAGAAGCATTGAATTTTTATAATCTGCGCGGTGTGGATATACTCCCGATAGCTTGCTTTCAAGGGCGCGCTTCTGTATTCCGAAATGGTAGTAAAGACCCGCCTGTGCGCCCCAGCAGATGTGGAAGGTGCTATGGACGTGGGTCTTGCTCCACTCCATTATTTCGCAAAGCTCTTCCCAATATTCGACCTCCTCGAACGGCATTTGTTCAACGGGTGCGCCCGTTATTATCATTCCGTCAAAGTTGCGGTGCTTGATATCGGAGAACGTCTTATAGAATTTGAGCATGTGCTCCTTGGCAACGTTCTTCGATTCGTAAGTGCTCGTTTTTATAAGCTCCATTTCGACCTGAAGCGGAGTGTTTCCGAGCAGGCGCGAAAGCTGTGTTTCGGTTTCTATCTTCTTCGGCATCAGGTTCAGTATCAGTATTTGGAGCGGACGGATATCCTGCCCCTCGGCGCGCGTTTCGTCCATTACGAAGATGTTTTCGCGTTGGAGCACCTCGGCGGCAGGGAGATTGTTCGGTATTTTAATCGGCATTTTATGGTTTCCTTTGGGGTATATTAAACTATTAAGAGAATCGGGACGATAATATACCTTCTCCTGAGGGAGAAGGGGGACCGCATCCCGGGGTTCCCAAATGCGAATGAAATGAGCTTTTGGGGTTCTTGGGTAGCGGTGGATGAGGAGTAGGCTCCCTATATAGACACCTCAGGAACCCCCAAAAACTCGATAAGCTCGTTTTCGGGGAACCCCTCGACACCTCATCCGTCAACCTGTCGGTTGACACCTTCTCCCGCTGGAGAAGGTATCACGGACGCTTCGCGTCCTAACCTCATCCGTCAACCTTCGGTTGACACCTTCCCCAAGGGGAAGGCTTAATTGCGTTCTATCTTGCCCTTAAATATCAGTTCAGCGCCTGCTCGATATCGGCGATAAGGTCGTCTGCGTCCTCGATACCGACCGAAAGACGAACGAGGTCGGACGGTACGCCCGCGGCGGTCAGCTCCTCGTCCGACATCTGGCGGTGAGTCGTTGATGCGGGGTGCAGACAGCAGGAGCGCGCGTCTGCGACGTGGGTTTCAATAGCTACCATTTTCAGCTTACCCATAAAGGACTGCGCCGCCTCGCGTCCGCCCTTTACGCCGAAGCTTACGACTCCGCAGGAGCCGTTAGGCAGGTATTTTTTCGCAAGCTCATAATAGGGCGAGGACTGAAGCGAGGGATAGTTTACCCACGCAATCTTGTCGTTGTTTTCAAGGTATTTTGCGACCTTTTCGGCATTTTCGCAGTGGCGCTTCATTCTTACGTGCAGGCTTTCAAGACCGAGGTTGAGAATGAATGCGTTCTGGGGGGACTGGATCGAGCCGAAGTCGCGCATAAGCTGTGCGGTCGCCTTCGTTATATACGCGCCCTCAATGCCGAAGCGCTCGGTATAGGTAACACCGTGATAGCTGTCGTCGGGCGTGCAGAGACCGGGAAATTTATCGGGGTATTTAGTCCAGTCGAACTTGCCGGAATCGACGATACAGCCGCCGACTGCGGCACCGTGACCGTCCATATATTTCGTCGTAGAGTGGGTTACGATATCCGCGCCGAACTCGAACGGGCGGCAGTTTACGGGAGTTGCGAAGGTATTATCCACTATCAGCGGAACACCGTGCTTATGTGCGGCGTTAGCAAATCTTTCGATATCGAAAACCGTCAGCGCGGGGTTTGCGATAGTCTCACCGAACACTGCCTTCGTATTCGGTCTGAACGCCTTTTCAAGCTCCTCGTCGGTGCAATCGGGGGAAACGAAGGTGAATTCGATTCCCATACGCTTCATCGTTACCGCGAAAAGATTATAGGTTCCGCCGTAGATAGACGCGCTCGACACAATATGGTCGCCGCAGGACGCTATATTGAAAATAGAATAGAAGGACGCCGCCTGTCCCGACGAGGTAAGCATTGCGGCTGTTCCGCCCTCAAGGGCGCATATCTTCGCCGCGACGGTGTCGCAGGTCGGGTTCTGAAGACGTGAGTAGAAGTAGCCCGATGCCTCAAGGTCAAAAAGCTTGCCCATCGCCTCGCCCGTCGCGTATTTGAACGTCGTGCTCTGAATTATCGGTATCTGTCTCGGCTCGCCGTTTCCGGGAGTGTATCCGCCCTGAACACAGGTCGTGCCTATTCTTCTCTTATTTTCCATTGTATTTGCTCCTTCGGTGGTTAATAGAATAATTATATCGTATTTTCGCCTATATATCAAGGGGTTTTTTCGAATTTCTTTTTCACCTTAAGACATTCACGCCGATGATAATAGGTGAAATCAAAAGGTATCTGCGCGACAATAATTCCGTTCGCGTCAGCCGTTCGCTTCGCGATCTCGCATATCGCGCGCTTCAGGCAAAGGAGCTGATCTCCCGCCGTGACGGCAAGGACGCTACTGTCGAGGAGATCGTTTGCGAGCTGAACAAGGACGGTGAGAACAAAACCAAGGAAGAAGTTTCGCGTGCTCTTGAGGCAATCTCGGCACCGATATCAATATACGATCCCGTTTACGGCGACGGCGACGATTCGCTTTACGTTATGGATCAGCTTCGTGACGAGACCTCATCGGAATCAAACTGGCTTGAAAGCATTGCGCTCCGAGAGGCACTTAAAAATCTCTCGGAGCGTGAAAAAACGATATTGAATTTGCGGTTCTACAAGGGTCGGACGCAGATGGAGATCGCGTCGGAGATCGGTATTTCGCAGGCGCAGGTGTCGAGGGTTGAAAAGGGGGCTATTGAGAGGATAAAGAGGGAGATGTAAAAGTCTTTCCGCATTTCTTTGCCCGTGCAAAGAAACGCTCGCAAAGAAAAACGCCAAGGGGGTAAACCGTTTGAATTTTGCCTGCGCAAAATTCTGCACACGTTTTCCCCTTTGGAATCCCCTTTCGGATTAAGGAAGCTTCCCGCGTTGATTTGTAGGGTGCGACGTCCTCGGCGCACCGTGTAAAAACGATGTTACATTGATTTGACACACGGTTGCTACGCAACCTACCTCATCCGGTTTCGCTTCGCTCAACCACCTTCCCCAAGGGGAAGGCAAGACGGCGTTCATCTTATCTCTATATAACTCTTACCGCGACGACCGTCATATCGTCGCTTCTTTCATTATTCTTTTTCGCTTTTTCGAGAATCGAGCGTGAAATTGTCGCAAGCGACGAGCTGACGTCTATTTCGTCCGAAAGCATCGAAAGAAGCCATGCGCCGTCCTCAAAGCTCTGGCTCACGCCGTCGCTTATCATAATGACGAGATCGTCCTTTTCGAGCTTGAAGCGCACCTCCTCCGAGGCGATCTCGCGCGTTATTCCGATAGGAAGCGATTTCGACGCTATTTTGAACAGCCGTCCGTTTCTTATCACGTAAGACGCCGCGGCACCGCTCTTTATAAACGACGCTTCGCCCGTCAGCATATCAATTTCAAGCAGGTCAACGGTTGCAAAGCATTCGAGATTTTTATTTCTTATAAAATTGTTGAGCATTTTGAGCACCGTGTGCTTTTTGTTGCCCGCAGAGAGAAGCTTGCTTAAAAATATTCCCGTAGTTTTCGAGGTCATTGACGCTTCCTCGCCGCTACCCATTCCATCGCTGATAAGCGCATAATACTTGTCCTCGCGGTTTTCAAAGACCACCGCGCTGTCGCCGTTTACCTCCTCGCCCTTCTTTTTCGCCGAAGCGCGTGCCGATTCGCATCCTATCTTCCGTTTCGCGGTTGCAATCATTGAGGTATAGTCATCGTCGAGCTTGAATTCAAGTGTGGTGAGCGGTATTCCGCAGGCGTCGGAAAACGCCTTTCTCATTTCCTCGGCGTTCAGGCGCACGTTCTCAAGGTCGATTCCGCCGCCGATAAGTGTCTTTTTTCTCACGCCGTAAACGGCTATACTGTGAAATCCCATTCCCATATCGAGCGCCGCCACACGCGCCTTTTCGGTCAAAGCCCCGTCGATAACGTACTCCTGCGCGTTCTCCTCCGACGCCTCGCTGAGCAGCTTCGCCATCGCTTCGTAATCGAGGGCAAATACCTCCGTCTTATTGCTCCTTGCCGCGCTTTCGAGCAGGCGCGCGTGCGTGAGGTTCACCTCCGAAAGCGCTTTGACCGTGTTCGGGCAGACCGAAAGAAAATGGCTCGGAACGTATGACGAATCAGCATTTCCGTGGCGCACGACTGCGTTTGCGAGCTTGTTCATCACGTCCGCCGTTCTTTCGTATTCGCGCCCCCAGCAGACCGTGCTTTGAGGGCAGGATCTACAGTATTTTTTGAACGACGCCTCACATATTCCCCTGACCTGCCACGCACCCGGTGTAGTTAATCGGTTTGACAGTGCATAGAAAACGCTTGACAGCGAGGTCATCGCTTCCGCTAAAGCATTGAGACGTGTATTCATAGCCTCTTCCTTTTTCGACGTCAGCATCGTGACGCTTCCCGCTTCCTCGCTCATAACCGTTCTGCTTCCGAGGATATTAAGCTTGCTAACGCCTCCGAAGCGGACTATAGGCATACATATTGCCCCGCCCCACAGCAGTGCCGGCACCGTAGTCATAAGCGACGGACTTCCTCCCGTCATAAGGGCAAACACGACTCCGCAAGCACAGCCGCTTCCGACGGCAACTATCTGCGAATAGCGCCTGACGCTTCCCGAAACGGCTCCCATAAGCCCAAGCATCGCCGCGTGCGGTGTGCCTATACAAAGACCGCCCGCCATTCCGATGAGTCCGCCCTTGACGCTTCCGCCGCCGAGCGACGCAGTTAAGGTCATAAGCGAGCCGACAACTATCGCGGGCGAGAAGCCGATGAAGCTGAAGCTTTTAAGTCCGACGAGGAGCGACAGGTAAATGGCAAACGAGCCGAGCTCGTATCTTGCGTCGCCTCTCCTTTTTTTACTCACCGCGCCCGAATAAATATATGCCGAAAGCGGTACCGCAAATATCAAAAACACCGCTTGAAGAAGCTGCTCCTTTTGAAATCCGCCCGCAAATATCCTGTATATCCCGCAGACGAATCCGCCTGCCGAACCCACGGCAAGACGAAGCGGCAACGGCTCCGAAAATATCCTTTCGCGCCGCCCTTCAAGTATGTATGACACAACGAGACGAAGCGTCGCAATAAGCAGTGCAGCAACGAAATATATCGTTCTGCTTGCTCCGTAAAAAGTCGATAGCAGTATTCCAACGAGGATCCAGCCGACGTTCTTCTCGCTTCCGCTGAGATATGACAGACCGAACGGCATCACGCCGTCCATCACCGCCGCGCGCGAAAGTACAAATGAAAATATCAGGGCAAAAACTCCACTCATTCCCGTTTCAACGACCTTAGTCTCGTCTTTCCCCGATTTATTTTCGGTTTTTACATAACCGCCTATCCACCTCGACAATCCGCCCAAAATTCCCTTTTCTTTTTTCTTCTCAGATTCCGTTTTTTCCATTTTTTCGTCCGTCCTTTGTTTTAGTAAATCACATTTTACACCATCAAGACCGCGCAGTCTGTCGAAGGGGCGGACGCGTCTTTTATTTCTTTTTGGCGATATTAGGGTGGTTTTACATTTAACCCGTTTTTCGCGCGAAAAAAAGGTAAAACCGTGGCGCAGTTTCGCTTTTGCCGCGTTTTTCGGACGAACGGTTTTTATTTTCAAGCAAATTATAAAAAAACTGTTGATAAAGATGCATAAATTTGGTATAATTAAAAAGATAACACCATATAACCCTTGAAAGGATCATATTGATGTACGAAAAAAGAAGAAAAAAGCTCGGTGACCGCGCCGACGGATTTAAGGTTCGCGGACTTGATCCGTACGATTACGTTTCTCCCTATATAATGGTCGAAAGAAACGACGCGTCGAACCTGTTTTCCGATAAGTTCGAGATTACTCAGGTTGAAAAATACGTTAAGGAAAAGCGTGAGCAGGGATTGAAGAACTTCGGAATTATGCACGTTATTCTCGCCGCTTATGTTCGAACCATCTCCCAGAAGCCGTATCTTAACCGCTTCCTCTCGGGACAGAAGATATTTGCACGTAAGAATATTCAGATCAATATGGCAGTGAAGGAAGAGCTTACCTCAAGCAATACCAATACCGTTATTAAAGCCGAATTTCAGCCCGAGGATACCGCAGCCGAAGTTCACGAGCGTTTTACCAAGACCTATAACGACGCCTTTTCAGGCGGTGAAAACGCATTTGACGGCGTAGCACGTATGCTTAACTACGTTCCGGGACTTATCAAGAAATTCGTTGTCTGGTTTCTGAAGCTGCTTGATTATTTCGGTATGCTTCCCGGCGGTCTTACCAAGGTCAGCCCCTTCCACGGGTCGATGTTTATAACCTCAATGGGCTCGCTTGGGATACCGCCCATTTATCATCATCTTTACAATTTCGGTAACGTTCCCGTGTTTATCGCGTTTGGAACTAAGCGTCACGTTTGTGAGCTCGACCTCGACGGAAATCCCGTCCGCCGAAAGTATATTGACTATACCGTCGTTACCGACGAAAGAATTTGCGACGGCTTCGCTTATGCGTCGGCATTCAAGGTCTTCCGCCGTTATCTATCCAATCCGTGGCTTCTCGATAATCCTCCCGAGGAGGTTTTTGAGGACCTCGATATAGATAAGAAAAAACGCGTTAAAAAGAAGAAGGACAAGAAATAAAAGATGCCCTCGGCAGTTATTGCACAAATCCGTTAAAAGCGGACAGTACAAAAAACACCCCTATGGCATAAAAATTATAATACTAATCAAAAAACTGACTTCGTTTTTCAAGCGAAGCCAGTTTTTTACTTAAAATTTAGTTTTAACTACTATAGGGGGCGTGCCGTCCGTACAATTTACGGCACCGCCACTATGCGGGGGATATTTATTATTTCTGCATACAAAGAACCATTATTGCCTTCTGTGCGTGGAGACGGTTTTCCGCCTCGTCAAAGATTTCGGACGCGTGAGATTCAAACACGTCGGCAGTTATCTCCTCGCCACGGTGTGCGGGGAGACAGTGCATTACCATCGCGTCGCTCTTTGCAGCCGACATAACGGAAGAATTGATCTGATATGACTTAAATATTTCCTTGCGCTGTGCCGCCTCATCCTCCTGACCCATAGATGCCCAAACGTCGGTGTAGAGCGCGTCGGCGTCGGAAGCCGCTTCCTCGATATTCTCGGTGCAGGTGAACTTGCCGTTTTCAGACGCCCACTTCATAACGTCGGCGTCGGGCTCGTAGCCCTTCGGGCAAGCGACCGCAACCTCCATTCCCGTTTTGATACCGCCGACGATGAGGGAGTTCGCCATATTGTTTCCGTCGCCGATATAGGTAAGCTTTCTGCCGTCAAGGTTGCCCTTGTGCTCGCGAATGGTCTGAAGGTCAGCCATTACCTGACAGGGGTGGCAGTAGTCGGTAAGACCGTTGATAATCGGGATCGAGCCGTATTTTGCCAGATCCTCGACCTCTTTCTGCGCGAAGGTGCGGATCATAATTCCGTCAAGGTAACGGGAAAGAACGCGCGCTGTGTCCTCAACAGGCTCGCCGCGTCCGATCTGCAGGTCGCGCGAGGAGAGGAAAAGTCCCGTTCCGCCGAGATCGTGAATGCCGACCTCAAAGGATACGCGGGTACGGGTAGACGACTTCGAGAATATCATTCCGAGTGTCATGCCGCTGAGCAGCTTGTGTTCAATTCCGTGCTTTCTTTCGTACTTCAGCTTGTCTGCGAGGTCAAGCGCCTGCATTATTTCTTCTGTCGACCAGTCTGATAATTTAAGAAAATGTTTCATAGTATTTATGAGGAAAACTTTTTGAAAAAAGTTTTCCTCATACTCCTTTCAAAAACTTTTGTAAAGCGAAAAACGCCGTTTTTCGCAGGGAGGTGTATGGGATTTATGCTAAAAACTCTTCTATATATTTAACCTGTCTCTCGAACGATTCCTCGCCGCAGCCGCCGAGGGAATTGCGCTTCATTACGCAGGTTTCAAGGGAAATTGCATCGTAGAGGTCGGTGTCAAAATTCGGGTCGAACTTCTTGTATTCCTCGATTGGAAGCTCGTCAAGAACGGTTCCGAGGGAAATGCAGTGCGCTACAAGCTGACCGACTATCTTATATGCCGAACGGAAGGGGAGTCCCTTTCCAACGAGGTAATCCGCGAGGTCGGTCGCGTTGATGAAGCCCTTTTGCGCCGCCTTATACATATTATCTGGTATCGGCTTCATCGTTTCTATCATCGGCGCAAAGACGGAAAGGCACTTTTTGACCGTTTCGGTCGCGTCGAACACCGACTCCTTGTCCTCCTGCATATCCTTGTTATATGCAAGCGGCAGACCTTTAAGAACGGTAAGAAGTCCCATTAGGTCGCCGTAAACGCGTCCCGTTTTGCCTCTTACAAGCTCCGCCATATCGGGATTTTTCTTCTGCGGCATAATGGACGAGCCCGTCGTGTAGGAATCGTCAAGCTCTACGAACTTGAACTCCCAGCTCGACCACAGAATGATCTCCTCCGAGAAACGGGAAAGGTGCGTCATAATTAGCGAGCAAGCCGAGAGAAGCTCAACGGCAAAGTCGCGGTCGGAAACGCCGTCGATGCTGTTTTCGGTTATACCGTCAAATCCAAGCTTGTCGGCAACGTAAAGACGGTCGGTCGGATACGTCGTTCCCGCGAGGGCGCAGGAACCGAGGGGGGATACGTTCATACGCTTTTTGCAGTCATTAAGGCGCCCGATGTCGCGCGTGAACATCATTCCGTAAGCGAAAAGATGATGAGCAAACGTTATCGGCTGTGCTCTTTGAAGGTGCGTATAACCGGGCATTATGAGGTTCTTTCCGCCCTTTGCCTGTGTCAGGATCGCGCCTATCAGCTTGCGTAAAAGCGAGATGATCTCGTCAATCTCGTCGCGCAGATACATTCTTATGTCAAGGGCGACCTGATCGTTACGGCTTCTTGCCGTGTGAAGCTTCTTGCCGGTCTCTCCTATGCGCTTCGTCAGCTCCGCTTCAACGAACATGTGAATATCCTCGGCATCGAGGTCAATTTCGAGCTTGCCGCTTGTCAGATCGTCAAGAATAGAGCAAAGCCCGTCTGAGATCGTTTCACATTCGTCCTTCGTTATGATGCCGCATTCAGCCAGCATCGAAGCGTGCGCCAGACTTCCCGTTATGTCCTGCTTATACATTTTGCAGTCGAAGCTGATGGACGAATTGAAATCGTCCGCTTCCTTATCGAGCGCCTTAATGAAGCGCCCTGCCCACATTTTTTCCATAATTACTCCTTTGGGGGTTATCGGGGCGCCGCCCCGTACCCCGCCAAACTTTTTGAAAAAAGTTTGGAACAAAAACTTTTGTACTGCGAAAAACTCCGTTTTTCGCAAAGAAAGGGTGATAAAAATATCGCCACGATGTTTACCTTCTCCTGAAGGAGAAGGGGGACCCGTAGGTTTCGCGTAGCGAAAACTACTTGGTGGCTGGATGAGGAGTAATTCCCCAATATATCCACAAAAGGAATTGTCAAAGCTCATTTCATTCGCTTTTATGACACCTCATCCGTCTCCTTCGGAGACACCTTCTCCCGCTGGAGAAGGTAAAACAAAATGCCGAAGCGTTTGATTGACCGTGAAAGAGTGAACGCGGGAGCACCCTACAAATTAGGTTCAATTTAGTTTTCCAATAAACACAATTCGCCGAAAACTGAGTTTTCGGCTGTTAAAAGTTTTGAGGGGGAGATGGGGGAACTTTTTCAAAAGTTCCCCCATAATATTTTACTTCTTGTTCTTAGCCTCGACCTGTGCCTGAACCTTGATCGGGAGACCGAAGAGGTTGATGAAGCCTGCGGAGTCCTTCTGGTCGTAAACGTGGTCCTCTCCGAAGGTTGCGATCTCCTCGGAGTAGAGCGACCAATCGGACCAAGCGCCCGCCTTGATGATATTTCCCTTATAGAGCTTGAGCTTGACCTTACCGGTTACGTTCTCCTGGGTCTTATCTACGAATGCAGAGAGCGCCTCGCGCAGAGGAGTGAACCACTGACCGTTATAAACGAGGTCGGCGAAGGTGATGCAAAGCTCCTGCTTCTTGTGAGCAGTCATCTTATCGTGGCAGAGCGTCTCGAGGTAGTTATGAGCGAAGTAGAGAATTTCTCCGCCGGGAGTTTCGTAAACGCCGCGGCACTTCATACCGACAAGTCGGTTTTCAACGATGTCAAGCAGACCTATACCGTTTTTTCCGCCAAGCTCGTTGAGCTTGAGAATGATGTTCTTTGCAGACATCTTCTCGCCGTCGATAGCGGTAGGAATTCCTTTTTCAAATTCGATGGTAACGTAGGTAGGCTCGTCGGGTGCCTTAAAGGGAGAAACGCCGAGCTCAAGGAAGCCTTCCTTATCGTAAAGCGGCTCGTTGCCTGCGTCCTCAAGGTCCATTCCCTCGTGGGAAAGGTGCCAGAGGTTCTTATCCTTAGAGTAGTTAGTCTCGCGGTTTATCTTAAGGGGAACGTTATGCGCTTCTGCATAGTCGATCTCTTCTTCACGGCTCTTGATATCCCATTCACGCCAAGGAGCGATTATCGGCATATCAGGGCAGAAATGCTTGAGGGTAAGCTCGAAACGAACCTGGTCGTTACCCTTACCGGTACAGCCGTGGCAGATCGCGTCTGCATTTTCCTTGATCGCGATCTCGGCAAGTCCCTTTGCGATGCAGGGGCGGGCGTGAGAGGTGCCGAGGAGATATTCCTCGTACTTTGCGCCTGCCTTAACGCAGGGGATAATGTAGTTATCGACGTAATCGTCGGTGAGGTTGAGAACGTAGAGCTTCGACGCACCGGTCTTTATTGCCTTTTCCTCAAGTCCTTCAAGCTCGTCAGCCTGTCCGACGTTTCCGCTTACGGCGATTACCTCGCAGTTGTTGTAATTTTCCTTGAGCCACGGAATGATAATCGAGGTGTCAAGTCCTCCCGAGTACGCAAGTACGACCTTTTTGATATCTTTCTTTTCCATAATCCTTTATCCTTTCAGAACGTATCTGTTTTATTCGTATGCATAATTATACATCTGATGTGCATAAAAATCAAGGGTTTTTGTAAAATTATTTAATATTTATCGGTTTATACATCAAATATACCGATTTGTACGCGTTTTTGTGCATATTTGAGGAATATTCTCAACAAAGGCGCCGATAAACGGCGCTTTTGCGGAATTTGCTTATTCTACGTCGGGAAGAACGACTCCGCCGTCCTCTTCTCCGCCGAGGATATCCCCTTCGCCGTCGGGAAGGAGCTCAGTTTCGCCCTTATCGCTTTGGGGCATAAACTGTCCGAGCGGGCTTTCTTCGAGCATATCGAGTATCTCGTCGAGCTCATCGCCCGTTACGTCGAGAATGTTCTTGAAATCGGTCGGGAATGCGGGGAGCGTTCCGCCGATCTCTGTCTCAACGGTGAGATCAACTGCAAGCGTGTTGCCGAACGCAGTAGCTGAGGTGACGGTAAGAGCAGTCTTGCTTCCCTCGGCCGCGACCGTGCCCGCGATCGTCATATCGTACGGGCCTTCTACGTCGTCGGGAATACGAACGGTAAGGGTGTACTTGCCGTCCTTGACCTCGGTTCTGAGGATACGCTCAGCGTATGCGTTGTTATCAACGACCGTTATGGTATTGATCTCAAATATCTCAGCACCGTCAAGGGTCTTGTTTTCAAAAACTATCTTATTTTCCTGCTTGCTGAATGTGCCTTCATAGGACATCGAGGTCGTAAAGCCGAGCTCTGCCTTGCCCTCCTCGGATGAATCGAAGAAGACCTTATAGGAGACGGCGTCAAGCTTAAGCTCAACCGAAATGCCGTTCAGGATATAGTCCTTGTCGGCACTTACGACCGCCTTGAAGGTGAAAGGAGAAGCGTCGAGCATATCGTAGATCGTTCTTGCCATTTCGTCGGAAAGGTAAGCGTCGACCATCCCTGCCGCTTCCTCCTTAGGCATTCCGCTCGTAACGAGAACGCCCTCTATGATGCTCTTGAGATCCTTATCCTTCTTGAGAGAAGCGAAGACATCCTTGATAAACTTCTTTGCGCTGTCGGTGTTGAACTCAACCGTGACCTTTACCGTGTCGCCGGTCTCAACCTTGCCCTTGCAAGCACCCGATGCGGCGTCAGCGAAGATATTTGCGTACTTTTCGATTAAACCGTAGACCTTCTCGGGATTGTTTCCGTCAAGAAGAGAGTTGATTCCTTCAAGCGAGCCGAGAAGTCCGCCAAGCGAGGCGGCGCTGTCAGTCGCTCCGAAAGCTTCATTTACGGGAGTTGCGTCGGGCGCGGGCTGGGCAGGTATAAAGAGTGAGCTGAAAATACCCATAAGCGCTCCCATGTCGGTAAGCTCAAAGCCGTACTTATTGTTGCCGAGAAGACCCGAGCCTACGATATAGGTAAGTCCCGCGTTATAGATGGAAAGATCGACCTTGTCCTCACCGAAGAGCAGCTCGGCGCTTGAAACCATCTCGCCGTTTTTGCCCGTGATTATCGTAGCGTTTATGCCGTCGATATAGGGAATGCGTATATCCTCCGTGTTTTTGAAGCTCAGCTTCGAGGTCGTTACCTGAAGCTCGGTGTCTTCGAGACCCGAGAAGGTAGCCTCGAGTATCTTATTAAGATACTTTGCAACCTGCGTCTCCTTCTTCTTCGGAGCGCACGAGGTCATAGCCGCGCCGAGAACGAGGAACAATGCGATGAGAAGGGAAATTATTCTTGTTTTCATTTTCGTTATCCTTTCAAAAGGTAATACACAGAAATTTTATCACAGGGCGCGAATTTTGTCAAGTTTTGCAGAATATTTTTTATCAAACCGTACCTTATTATTATGTGTTATATCTTAATTTGATAATTCTTTCGGCGCAAGACGAGATTACTCAATACCTTCTCCTGAGGGAGAAGGGGGGCCCGTAGGTTTCGCGCAGCGAAAACTACTTGGTGGCTGGATGAGGAGTAAGTTCCCTTATCCGACACCTCATCCACCACGGGCGCAACGCCCGCGGCCCCCCTTCCCCAAGGGGAAGGCTAACGGCGTTCCCAATTCCTTCGTAGGAGAGGGGTCTCCCCTCCCGCACCAAAGTTTTTGGAGTTTTAGAACCTTTTTGAAAAAAGGTTCTGAGAAAAACAGACGGCGTTTGCCGTCTGCCTTATCTTAATTTTTAGCGAGCGTTTCGCAGTAGATACAGCGGTATTCGGCGCGATCTGCGTCGGTTAGCGTGAATATCTGCGGAAGCTCCTGCTCGGTCGTCGTGATGCAACGGGGATTGTGGCAGGTTACGACGTTCACGAGCTTTTCGGGAAGGGACATTTTCTTTTTCTCGACGTTCTTTCCGTCCTTTATGATATTAACGGTCGCGCCGGGGCAGATATAACCGAGAACCTCGGTGTCGAGGGCGATATCGTCTGCGATCTTAATGATATCCTTTTTGCCCATTTTTCTGCTCGGCGCATTCTTGATTATCGCGATGTGGCAGTCAAGACGGTCAAGCCCGAGAAGGCGGTAGACCTCCATTCCCTTACCGGGGGTGAGGTGGTCAAGCACTATTCCGTTTTTGATAGAATCAATATTCATAACATCCTCACAGTCCGAGAAGCTTAATTATAAGCGCCATTCTCATATATTTTCCGTTAAGCACTTGCTTGAAGTAGCAGGCACGGGGGTCAGAGTCGACTGCAACGCTTATCTCGTTTACACGGGGAAGCGGATGCATAACTATCATATCGGGCTTTGCATTCTCAAGCTTTTCGGGAGTCAGGATATAGCTGTCCTTAAGGCGGAGATAGTCCTCCTCGTTGAAGAAACGCTCCTGCTGAACTCTCGTCATATAGAGGATATCAAGCTCGGGCATCACGGAATTTAGGTCGGTCGTTTCGACGTAGGGAATACCCTTTTTGTCAAGCTCGCGCTTCACGTATTCGGGAACGGTCAGCTCGTCGGGAGAAACGAGAACGAACTTAACGCCCTCGTATCTTTCCATCGCGGCAATGAGCGAATGGACGGTTCGTCCGAATTTAAGGTCACCGCAAAATCCAACGGTGAGGTTATCGAATCTTCCCTTTTCGCGGTTTATCGTGAGAAGGTCGGCAAGCGTCTGTGTCGGGTGGTTGTGGCCTCCGTCACCTGCATTGATAACGGGGATAGTCGCATTCATAGCCGCAACCATCGGCGCGCCCTCCTTGGGGTGCCGCATTGCGATGATGTCGGCGTAGCAAGAAATCGTCCGCGCGGTGTCTGCTACGCTTTCGCCCTTTGCCGCTGACGACGATGCTGCCGACGCCATGCTGAGCACGTTTCCGCCAAGCTCGTACATCGCCGCCTCAAAGGAAAGGCGGGTACGTGTCGACGGCTCGAAGAAAAGTGTCGCAAGCTTCTTTCCCTCGCACTTGTGTGCATATTTTCCGGGATTTGCGATTATGTCCTTCGCCGTAGCAACAAGCTCGTCGATCTCGGAAACCGACAGCTCCTTAATATCAATTACGCTTCTCATTATTTCGCTCCGTTTACTGCAAGATAATTCTTGATGCGGGTCACGTTTTCTTCATTTGCAGGGTCTTCTTCAAGATACTCGATGATGTCGTAAACGTCAACTATCGAATATACGGGGAAGCCGAACTGCTCTTCAATTTCCTGCATTGCGCCCTTCTCGGTCTGTCCCTTTTCCTTGCGGTCGACCATAATAAAGGTGGCGGCAACCTTGGTGCCCTCGATGTGAGAAAGAATTTCCATACTCTCTCTGATAGCGGTGCCTGCGGTGATAACGTCCTCGATTATGACGATCTCCTCGCCTGCTGTCGGTACGTAACCGACGAAAACTCCGCCCTCGCCATGATCCTTCACCTCTTTGCGATTGAAGAAGAAGGGAACGTTAAGCTCTCTCTTCGAAAGAGCGACAGCAGCAGAGACCGCAAGGGAGATTCCCTTGTAGGCGGGACCGTAGAGGACTGCCTGCTTTTTGCCGAGCTTTTCCTCGTATGCTTTTGCGTAGAACTCGCCGAGCTTTGCGATATCGTCGCCCGTCTTTATCATTCCCGCGTTGATGAAATACGGTATCTTTCTTCCGCTCTTCGCGGTGAAATCACCGAATTTAAGGACACCCGCGCCCTGCAAAAATTCAATAAACTCTCTCTTGTAGCTTTCCATTTATCTGTCCTCCGATTTATATTATGCGTTTTCCTTTTCGGAACCGATCGGGTTCACGATACTGTAACCGACGTTTATAAGGTGGTCGGCAACTCTTTCAAGACCTGCGACGGTCGAGGAGAAATACGGGCTGTGGTCAACCGAGCAGTTACCCTCGGCAAGACGTGCAAAGTGGCGTGCAGTCAGGGTCTTCTTCATTTCGTCGACCTTGTCTTCAAGCGCGGCAAGCTCGCATAGACGCTCGCCGTTGAGATTCTCAAAGGCGTCCTTTGAAATTTCAAACATCTGACGGACAACGCCGCACATTCCCCTGAGCTCGTCAACAGCGGCGTGGGACAATTCAAGCTCCTTGTCAGCCATTTCGGCGCCGATCTCGTAGAAGTTTTCTGCGTGGTCGCCGATACGTTCAAGGTCGTTAAGCACGTGGAAGTAGGAGCCGATTGTCACCTCGTCGCTTCCCTCGATGGTTGACGAAAGCTTGATAAGGAAGCGCGTGAGCGCGCCGTTCGTATAGTCTATTATTGCCTCGTTTGCTACGACCTTTTCACCGTTCACCTTCGAGCGTGTTTCGAGTGCGTTGAAGGAATAGTTCATATTCTCTTCAACTAGCCCGAGCATATAGTCCATTTCCTTCTTGACCTGACCGAGAGCAACGGAAGGCGTCGCGAGAAGTCGATCGTCGACGAAGCGGAGAGAAAGCGTTTCCTTTTCGTCCTTTTTATCCTTTATGACGAACTTTGAAAATTCGACAAGCTGCTTCACAAAGGGAAGAAGAAGGAGCGTCGTCGTTACGTTGAAGATCACGTGGAATACAGACACGCGCATTTGAAGCGCCATCGGGCTTTCACCGGGGAACGTTGAAACAAGAAGCTCAATCACCGGCTCTCTGAATATCCAGATGAGTGCCGTGAAAAACGCCGTTCCTATCGTGTTAAAGGCGAAGTGAATAAGAGCAACTCTTTTTGAATTTTCCTTTGCGCCTACGCAGGCGAGAAGCGCCGTTACGCAGGTACCGATGTTTGCGCCAAGCACTATGAAAAGTGCAAGATCAAGGGAAATGACTCCCGTACCGACCATCGTGATTACGACACCCGTTGCGGCAGACGACGACTGAATTAGCGCCGTGAAGATAGCACCGACGAGAATCAACAGAAGGGGGAAGTCGATGACCTCAAAGATATTCGTGAACATGGCTTTTACGGAATCGCTTCCAAATGCCTGATCGGAGCTCATTACCTCAAGACCTACGAATATAAGACCGAGACCCGCGCAAAGACTGCCCGCGATCTTAATCTTCTCCTTTTTGGAGAAGCCCATCATAACTCCCGCAAAAGTGAGGAAGTACATTATCATATTGAATATGTCGTTCTTCAGCGCAACGAGTACGCCCGTGATGGTTGTACCGATATTTGCGCCCATAATGACGGGAACGGCCTGCATAAGCGTCATAACGCCCGCGTTTACAAGACCGATGACCATTACCGAGGTCGCCGACGAGCTTTGGATTATCGCGGTAACTCCCGCGCCGATACCAACGCCCGAGAAGCTGTTATTGCATATTTTTCCGAGCAGCTTTTTCATTCCGCTGCCCGCACTCTTTTCGAGCGCGTCGCCCATAAAGTTCATACCGACGATAAATACGCCGACGCCTGCAAGCAGCCAGATCAGACATCCTAATAATTCCATAATTTTTTACTCCTTTTTACAACTTCTTCTCATCTCACCCTGCGCCGCAGAGCGAGGAATTGTTTATAAACGACCGAATTGCCGTTTATTATACAGAATGCGACAACAGTCGCGCGAGCGCGAAAGCTCGGAGGTTTGTTGTAGGGGCGAGCATTGCTCGCCCGTATATCAACGTTGTAACCAATCGGGCGACCAATGGTCGCCCCTACAAGGGCTATTCAAGATTTTGCGGCGATCTTAATATATTAAAAATCAATCACAAAATTCCTTAACGCATCTTTCATACGCCGCGACGGGATCGGGTGCGGCGGTGATGGGACGTCCGACGACGATATAATCGGAGCCGATCTCCTTTGCCTGCGCGGGAGTCATAACTCTCTTCTGGTCACCGATATCGCCGTCGGCAAAGCGCACACCGGGGGTAACGGTAACGAAGCTCTTACCGCAGGTGTCGTGTACCTTTCCCGCTTCAAGAGGGGAGCAAACTACGCCGTCAAGTCCTGCTTCGGACGCATTTTTTGCATAGTGCATAACTACCTTGTCTATCGGCTCCTTGATGAGCAGGTCGTTTTCCATGCTCTCCTGATCGGTCGAGGTGAGCTGGGTTACGGCGATGAGGATAGGACGGGTGCCATCGGGACGGGTAAGCCCCTCAATAGCCGCTTCCATCATTCTTTTCGTTCCCGATGCGTGGAGGTTCGTCATATCGACGTCAAGGCGGGAAAGAACTGCCATCGCCTTTTTAACGGTGTTCGGAATGTCGTGAAGCTTCAGGTCGAGGAATATCTTGTGGCCGCGCTTCTTGATCTCTTTTACTATCTCGGGACCCTCGGCATAGAAAAGCTCCATTCCGATCTTTACAAAGGGCTTTACTCCCGTGAACTTATCAAGAAATTCAAAGGTTTTTGCCGCGCTGTCGAAGTCGCAGGCGATGATTACGTCTTTTCCCATTTGTTATCTCCTTATTTTTTTCTTACTGCAGTTTTGTCGTTCGGGTTGAACGCCGCGTTCGAGTTGCTTATGACCGTAACTTCTTCGCGGTTGATGATCGCGTGAAGGTCGTCGCCGTCAATCGTGTTCTTCGGCTCGAACTCCTCGCTCATCGCGTATTTGATTATCTCGTTCTTGAGCCACACCGCCGCAGGATCGCTTTCTCTGAACCTGAAGCCGCAAACGAGAAGCTTTCCGCCGAGAGCGTTATACTCAAAGAGCGCGCCTTGGTTTACGTGGTTCTTATGCGTCGGGATTATCTCGACGATCGGGATATCGTTCTTCTTTCCGCCCTCGAGGACTATGGAGCTGCCGCTCTTCAAAAGCTCGGAGAACTGCCAAGAGCAGAAGCCCTCGTGAGGCAGGTCACGGAAGATCGGGTGGTCAGCGATAACGGTGGAGAGAAGTCCCCAGGTTCTCCCCGCAAGAGCAAGACGGAAGCTTGTTGGGTATGACTTGAAGGGCTTGTCACCGAAGATGACGACCTTTTCTCCGTTTTCAAGAGCAGAAACGAGAGTTTGCTCGTCGGTTTCGGTGAACACCGTAATGCCCTCGGGCTTGATCTCCTCAACCTTCGGGAAGAGGTAAAGCTCCCATTCGTTTTCGGTGAAGAGGGAATCGTTTTCGAGCGTGACGTAAAGAGTCATTCTCTTCGGAACGGAATATTCGGGCAGAACGGTATTGATCTCATAAAGATCGGTCAGCTCGCCGCTCTTAACGCCGTTTACCTCGATGCGGTCGCGGAAAACCGCCTTGCCGTCGATCGAAAGACGGATCGAAAGCGACGCGTTATTAAGGTCACCGTGACCGAAGTACGACGTCTTGATTACGGTGTTGAAAACGTCGCCGCAGGCGAAGTTTGCCTTCATTCCGAGGGTGTTGAGAAGCACCGTTTCTGAGTTGTACATAAGCACGTTTCTGACCGTCTCTCCGGGCTTCATCTCGTAAAACTCGTTCATCATACCTACGTCGTAGCCGAAGGTATGCCAGTGAGTATCTATCGGACCGAGGAAGTCGTAGCCTGCAATGGTTCTCGTAAGACGAACCGCCTCGAAGCAGTGCTTTCTTATTCTTCTCTGCCACTCGCAGGAATTTCTGAAATAAAGCGGAGCGCGCTCAAAAACGCCCTTGTCGCGCAGGTGGCGCTCGATGGAATCGAACATATCCGTGTAGCGTCCGATAAGAGTGTTCTTATATCTTTCTTTAAGGGAAATATCAGCATACGTTCCGTCAATGCAGATTTCGTGAGTTACGCGCGGCTTCTTATAGACGACGGCGAGCGAATTTTGGTACTCAACGTCAGCGTCGGTCGAGCAATAGCTGAAATGAGCGTCTGCATAGCTGTTGTAAAGATCGGAGAATCTGCCCGTCTCCTCAAAACGGCGGGGGTGATGACGGAAGGGGGTGTCTGCCAGCTCCTTTTCCTGCTCGGGCTCAACGAAGAAATACTCTATACCGCGCAGCGCACTCATCGGAGAGAAGAGCGAGTCGCTCTCGGCGTGTACCATATCGGCGCACTTATTAAGATGGGCGATATACTCGTCGTGAAGCAGAAGCTCGTTACCGCCGCAGTAGATAACGGTCGAAACGTGGCGGCGGCAGAATTTTACGATGTCGCACCACTCCTCGTATGTCGCGTTGTTCGGCGTCTCGACGTGCATGAGCATACCGAGCTCGTCAGCCGCCTGCATATATTCCTCAACGGGAACGTGTGTGTGGAAACGGATGTAGTTGAAGCCGAGCTGCTTGAGCTTCTTTATGACCCCGCGGTAGAAGGAGATGTCGTGAGGAAGATGCACGGTCTCGGGATAGTAGCAATGCTCACAGATTCCGCGCAGGTAGTAAGGCTCGCCGTTAAGACGGAAATCGACGCCCTCGACATTAAGTCGGCGGATACCGAACTCGCGCTCAAGCACGCTTTCTCCGCAGGCAAGCTTAAGTATATATCTCTTTGGACTTTCCGGCGACCATTTTTCAAGTCCGTCGGACGAAAGGGTAAAGGCCCCGTCCGCCTTGCCGCTTCTGATTACAGTCTTGCCGTCGAGAATTTCGTAGTTGTAAGACGCCGCTCCGACCGATATAGGCTCGACCTTAAACTCCGAACAGTCCTCAGAAACGGTGATCTTGACGTCGCGGAGCGCACTGCCGTAAACGCGAAGCTCAACGTCGCCCGTAACGCCGCCGCTGTATTGGCTTGCGGCGCGGTTGGTAAGTCCGGAAACGAGCTGACCGTCAAAGCCGAACATGTTATGGCTCGATACCGAAAGGGTGACGGTGTTTTCGCCGTTTATAAGAAGCCCGTCGGGAATTTTCATTTCAAAGGGAGAGCTGTATCCCTCGTGGCGTCCGAGGTATTTGCCGTTAAGCCAGACCGACGCCGCGTTCTGAACACCGCCGAAATAGAGGACGGCAGGATCGGTTATCTCGGCGCAAACGAACTTCTTTTCATAGAAGAAATTTCCTACGATCGTCGGAAGCGCCATATCGGGACAGTCTTCGAATATCGGATACTGCTGAAGGCCGTATTCGGGATTTATTTTAAGCTCTCTGAAAAAGGGAGCCGCCTTGAATTTGTCGGTCATATCCTCCCAATACGCGGGAACTGCATCAGGAATTACTCTTCCGTTTTTTCCGAGAACGGGACAGGTATCGGACAGATAATTGTCCTCGGCGTAGTCCATTTTCCAATTTCCGTTAAGCGAAAGTGCTGAATAGATCATAATATACCTCTTTTCTTATTCACCTTTCTTGCTTGCCCAAGAAAGGTGACCAAAGAATGGCACCAAGGTGACAACCGATAAAGTTTTGCAAGCAAACTTTTATACGTTTTCCCCTTTGCAAACCCCTTTTGGTCTTTCTGAAATTTTTAGCGATTCGCGGCAAGGGCGAAAGAGCTTACCTGATGCCTCCCCTTACACAAGGGAGCCTAAAGCGTTAATCTATCTTCAATCCCTGAAGAGATTTGATGCCGTATTTTTCCATAACCGAGGGAAGCTCCTCGATTATCTTCTTACAGCCGTAGGGCTCGATGAGGTTGTATGCACCGATCTCGACTGCCGTCGCGCCCGCGAGCATCATCTCGATCACGTCCTCGGCACTCGAAACTCCGCCCATTCCGACGACGGGAATGTCGACGGCGTGGCTGACCTGATATACCATACGAACGGCGACGGGGAATATAGCCGCACCCGAGAAGCCGCCCATTTTGTTTGCAATTACGGGCTTTTTTGTTTTAAGGTCGATCCTCATTCCGAGGAGAGTATTTATAAGACTTATTCCGTCAGCGCCCGAATTTTCGCACGCCTTTGCGATAGAAACGATATCGGTCACATTCGGAGAAAGCTTGATTATAAGCGGCTTTTTCGTGACGGCACGAACTGCTTTCGTGACGGTCGCCGCCGCCTCGGGCGAGGTGCCGAATGCCATTCCGCCGCCGTGAACGTTGGGGCAGGAGATGTTGACCTCGTACCAGCCGATCTGACTTTCCTCTTCAAGACGTTCGACGGTGTAAACGTAATCCTCAATGGAAAACCCGCTTACGTTAGCCATAACGGGCTTGGTGAAGACCTTTTTCATTCTCGGAAGCTCCTCGGAGAGCACCTTTTCAACGCCGGGGTTCTGAAGCCCTACTGCGTTTATCATTCCGTTCGGGCACTCTGCAATGCGCGGAGTCGGATTGCCGAAGCGCGGATCGCGCGTCGTTCCCTTAAAGGAGAACGTGCCGAGAATATTTATATCGTAAAGCTCGGCAAATTCGTAGCCGAAGCCGAAGGTTCCGCTTGCGGGGATTATGGGATTGTCAAGCTCGATACCGCATAGATTCACTTTTGTGTTTACCATATAATTTCCTCTCTTTCAAGGACGGGGCCGTCACGGCAGATACGCTTGTTTCCGTACTTAGTCTTGCAGGAACAGCCCATACACGCGCCAAATCCGCAGCCCATTCTTTCCTCAAAGGAGAACTGTCCGCTCGTTACTGCCGTTGCCTCGATCGCCTTGAACATCGGCATCGGACCGCAGGTGTAGAAATATGAATAGGAGAGATTTTTCATTACGTCGGTAACGAAGCCCTTTGTTCCGTAGCTTCCGTCGACGGTCGTAATATAAACGGTCGCGCCGAGCGCCTTAAACTCATTTTCGTAGAACACCTCGTCCTTGGTATTGAAGCCGAGAATGACCGTTACGTCCTTGCCCTCGGAGATAAGCTTTTTCGCAAGCGCATACATAGGCGGAACACCTACGCCGCCGCCGATAAGCAGGGGATTATCACCGCTCTTTTCTGTATTGTAGCCGTTGCCGAGACCTGTCAGAATATCAAGGGCGGTGCCGACGGGCATAGAAGCCATAATCTCGGTTCCCTCTCCGACGACCTTGTAGATGATCGTGAGAGTGCTTTCGTCCCAATCGCAGACCGATATCGGACGGCGCAGATACAGTCCGTCTATCTTGATGTTGACGAACTGACCTGTTGCCGTTATGTTGGAAGTATCACCGACGAGAACCATTTTGTAAACGGTGCTTGTCAGAGCCGTGTTTTCTTTTATCGTAAAAATTGACTGTTTCATTTTTTGTCCTGTAGTTTTGGGATTTTATTGCGATGCGGACTCTTCGCCGATTGTTGTAGGGCGGGGGCTTGCTCCCGCCGCCGCGGGGGGGTCACCCCCTGCGAAAAAACAACATTGTTTTGGGGGGGGGGGGGGAAGCCCAAGGCGGAGCGGAGGC